>JARLJS010000164.1 GCA_031291075.1 Nevskia sp.
GCCCGCACGGACATCGTCGACTGGATCGAAGGCTTCTACAATCGACAGCGCAGGCACTCGGCCATCAACTACCAGACACCAGTGGCTGCAGAAGCTTGCATGGCGGCATAGCCTGCTGTACGTCGGATCGAGGCAAGGTCAGACCAACCGAAGACTGGCTGCGCGAAACGGAGAACAACGGCGTTGCGCTCGACGGCCAACGGCACGATGCGCAAAGGGACGTGTTGTTGGTCCTGAGCAAGCAGTTAACCAACGTCAAAACGTGGCTCGTGGGTGGATTGGCCTTCCTCACTATCTTGCTTTTTCTACTGCGGCCGCACTAGCGCGATAGGCTGGGTTGAAGTGTAGCGAACCCAGCGCTCATTGCCCCAAATAGCAAAGCTGGGATTCGCTACGCTTCAACCCAGCCTGAAGCCACGCAGTCCACCTCGGCTGAATCGCCCAAGTAGTCGAAACCGCGCAGCGGTTCCGACTTTGAATAGTTCGCTTTTGACGTTCCCCCCGTTGCCTGCGCCGAGCATCGCAGCCCATGGCGGGCTCCGCACGCAGGCCATGGATGGCCTGTGTGCGGAGCCCGCCATGGGCGAGAAGCGCAGGGAACCGATCAATCGCGCTTCTGCTTTTGCGATTGATCGGCGCAGGCTCCGGGGCGGCGCTTTTTGGTTACTTTTTGTCGCTGTAGACAAAAAGTAACCCGCCATTTATGGCGGAACAGAACGGTGCGGAGCGGGAGCCGCTACCACGCGAAGCGCGTGCCGCAGCATCTGCACGCGTCGATACGAGCAGCGCTCACCTTAACGAAAACTGGATCCCCGCCTACGCGGGGATGACAACAAGTGGCTCGGCCTCAGCGCCAACGTCCCTGGATTCCGGCTTGCGCCGGAATGACGGCGCGCATCACTTGCGCGAAAACGCGCTCGTCACCTTGATCACCCCATTGATCGCGCTCACCAGCGCATCCGAAACCACGATCGGCCTCTTCAGCATCGACCCCGCCATCTTCTTGTACTTGTCGGTATACGGCGGGAAGAACGCGCTGGGATTCTTGTCCAGCGGCGGCCCCTCCTCCACCACCGACCGCGCGTTGGAGGTCTCGGCGAAGGTGTACCAGCCGCCGAGCCGCCCGATGCCGGAGGCGTTGACGCCACCGAACGGCAGGCAGGGGTTGGTGCCGGATTGGATCATGTTGTGGTTCACCACCGTGCTGCCCGAAGTGGTGTGTCTGAGGTAGAAGTCGATCTCGGCGCGGTCCTTGGCGTAGATATACAGCGCCAGCGGCTTGGGCCGGCTGCGCACGGCACGCAGAACGTCGTCGCGGGTGCGGAACGGCACCACCGCGATCACCGGGCCGAATATCTCGTCCTGCATGATGCGCATGTCTTCGGTGACGTCGGTGACGATGGTGGGGGCGATGTAGCGGTCTTCGGCGCGGGCCTGGCCGCCGAAGGCGATGTGGGCGCCCTTGGCGCGGGCATCCTCGACCAGGGCCTGGACCCGCTCGAAGTGGCGCTGGTTGATGATGCGCGGGTATTCCTTGGACTTGTCGAAGCCCTGGCCGTCGGCATTGAACATGGCGGTCATGGAGCGGCGCAGCGCCTCGACGAACTCGCCCTGCACCGACTCGTGCACCAGGGCGTAGTCCGGCGCGATGCAGACCTGGCCGGCGTTGCTCAGGCGGCCCCAGCAGATCTTGCGGGCGGCGTCCTCGACGTCGGCGCTCTTGTCGACGATGGTCGGGTTCTTGCCGCCCATCTCCAGGGTGATGGAGGCGAAGTACTCCGCCGCGGCCCGCATCACCAGGCGGCCGACCTGGTGGCCGCCGATGTAGAAGATGTGGTTGAACGGCTGCGCCAGCAGCTCCTGCGCCACCTCGGCACCGCCCTGGATCACGGTGCATTCGTCCTCCGGCAGGGCGGCGCGGACGATGTCGGCAATCACCTGGGCCGAATGCGGCGCCAGCTCGGAGGGCTTGAGGATGACGGCGTTGCCGGCGGCGATGGCGCCCATCGCCGGCACGAAGCTGATCGCGTACGGCGCGTTCCAGGTGGCCAGGTTCAGCACCATGCCCTTGGGCTCGTACATGACATAGCTCTTCTTGCCGAGCGTCATCAGCGAGCCCTTGACGGGCTGTTGCCGCATCCACTGCTTCAAGTGCTTGGTGATGAACTCAGCCTCGGCCTTGACCATCAGCAGCTGCGCGTCGATATCGGTGTCGCACAGGCCCAGTTCCTTGCGCACCGCCTGGTGGATCGCCGGGCGGGCGTCGAGGGTGGCCTGCAGCAGCTTCTGGATCTTGGCCACGCGCTGTTCGGCGGTGGTCTCGACCAGGGCCGGTGCGCGCGCCGCCAGGCGCTCGAACGTGGTCCGTACCGCGCTGGATTCCTTCATCACCGCATTCATGGCGACCTCAACCCTTGTAAGCAGGGATCTTGAACTGCGAGCGCATCACCTTCTCCAGCCCGCTGTCGGACAGCAGGCGGCGCATCACGCCCATCGGCTTCACGTCGCGGCCGACGTAGTGCATCGGCTTCCACTTCTTCAGGTCGATGATCTTGAGCGCCTCGTCCACAGCGTACTCCGGCGTGTTGCCGTGCTTCTCCAGCATGTCGGGCAGCACCTGGGTCATCACTTTCTCCAGGTAGGGGCTGTAGACCTTGCGGATTTCCTCCGGCTGGCGGTTCCAGCTCGCCTGGGTGTTCTGGTGGGAGTTAGCCGACATACCGGTGAGCACGCCGCCGGGGATGATGGAGGTGACCTGGATGCCGAACGGCGCCAGCTCGTGCCGCAACGTCAGCGTCATGCCGTGGATGGCGTGCTTGGTCATGTTGTACGCTCCGGCGCCGACCGGGTTGGCGATGATGGCGCCGGAGCTGTAGTTGATGATGCGGGCGTCCGGCGCAGCCTTGCGCAGCAGCGGCAGGAAGGCCTGCACCACGCGCAACTGGCCAAAGGCGTTGATGTTGAACAGGCGCTGCATGTCATCCAGGTTCACCGCTTCCATCACGCCGACGGCGATGTTGGCCACGCCGGCCACGTTCAGCAGCAGGTTCAGGCCCTGCCCCTGCAACGCCTGGGCGACGAACCCGGCGCTCTTGCGCACCGACTCGGTGTTCGACACGTCCTGCTCGACCACGGTGATGTTGCCGCCGGTGGTGAGGTCGGTGGGCGCGCCGGGCAGCACGCCGGAAAATACCTTCCAGCCGCGCTCCGCCAGCTTCTTGGACAGCAGGTTGGCCTGGCCGACGTTGGCGCCGGTGATGAATACGGTTTTCATAGGTTTCCCTCAGCCCTCTTTGATTCGTGAGGAGTGAGGTCGCGCCTGGCGGCGCTGTGAGGAGTGAGGAGATAAGCTTGTCTCCTCACAGCGAGCGACCTCACTCCTCACACCTCACCGCTTGTCAGTGCCCGCCGCGCGCCGCCGCGTCGGCTGTGAACAGGGCCGGAATGATGGTCGAGCGGTTGAGCTTCCACCACTTGTCGCCGGGCTCCTCGTTGACCAGGTAGCAGGCTTCGTAGCTGTTCGCGGTGAGGTCATGATAGACCGAGGCGTCGCGGTGCCAGGACGACGATTCCTGCGAGTAGTGGTAGTTGATCAGCGTCACCCGCCAGAGCTGGCCGCGCGCGTCGAAGTTGTCGGCCCACAGCGTCAGCCAGGAATCCTCGTCGACGTAGAGCACACGCTTGCTGTAGATGTGGCGCACGCCCGGCTTGAGGTTGCCCTCGACCACCCACACGCGGTGCAGCTCGTAGCGCTCGTACTCCGGGTTGACCGTGTTGGGCTTGACCAGGTCGCTGTACTTGATCGAGGGGTCGTTGACCTTGAAGTTGTCGTAAGGCAGGTAGACTTCCTTCTTGCCGATCAGCTTCCAGGTGTAGCGCTCGGGCGAGCCGTTGAACCCGTAGTCGTCGTCCACCGTGCGCTGGCCGGCCGGCGGCACCGGGTAGTCGAAGCCCACCTCCGGTGCCTCGCGCACGCGGCGGATACCGGGGATGTACTGCCAGGACTGGGTGGCGTCGTGGTCGAAGTCGTTGGGCTGGTAGCCGACCGCGGTGAAGCCCTTCTCGCGCTCCGGCAGCATGTAGCCGGTATAGAAATAGGCATTGATCTTGTCCTGGTAGGAGCCGCGCTTGCCCGGGTCGTTGGCAGGCGCCAGGGTCATGAAGTGCTGCTTGCCCCAGGCCACGGTGCCGTTGGCGTAGACGTCGGCGATGTCGACGATGGCGTCCTCGTTCCAGGGGCGGAACGGATCGATGGTGTTCCACACCGCCTCGATGCCGCTCTGCGGGAACGGGAACGGGATGCTGCCGGTGACGCCGGTGACGCCCTTGCCGTCGTGCAGCACCTCGGAGTTCGCCGCGTTCTTCTTGGTCACGTCGCAGACCCAGGAGGGATAGCCGAAGTCGCGGTGGCTGGCGTAGACGTTCATGCGGAACGACTGCGGATACTTGGTCAGCAGCGTCCGCTCGCCTTCGTTGAGCTTGTCCTGGTACTGCGCCATGTTCTGCGAGGTGATGGTGAACAGCGGCTTCTCATCGGCGTAGGGACCCGGCTCGTAGCCGGCCTTGCTCTTGACGCCCGGCCAGGTGCCGACGTACTTGCCGGTGTAGGCGGCCACGCCGGAGGCGCTGCCGGCACGCTCGGCGCCCATGCAGGTGTACTTGGGGCCGTCCAGCTCGGCCACCTTGTCGGCCGGCGCCTTGGCGTATGCCGCCTGCAGCGGCAGGCCGACGGCACAGGAGACCACCAACGAAACAGCAAACAGTCTGGTTCTCGTCACAATCCTTTCCTCACTGATGCAGCGGGACCGGCCCGTCGCGAGGGACGCAAATCCCCATCACGGCCCGAAGTCCGCATGCCGATTTCTTTGTAGTACGGTCTACAGCGAAGGGTGCGTCCACTGCCGTATGCCGGCGCAATTCCTGCGCTGTCTGCATGGTAGCGCCGCACCGGCCGCGCACATCGTCCAAACCGACTAGCTCAGCGATACTCCGCGAGCAGGCGCATGGCCGCTTCGTGCTCCTCGGCGGAACGGCTCTGCAGGTCGGCCACCACGAACTTCTCCAGCGCGCCGCCGACCACCGGGATGCGGGCCTTGATGGTCCAGTCGTAACTCACCACGCAGCCTTCCGCCGTGCCGGCCAGCCCCAGGACACAGGACATGTCCAGCGGCATGCCCTGCGGCTCGACCTTGACCGCGCCGGTCCGGCTCTTCAGGTTCCAGCGCTCTTCGTTGACCACGGTGGATTCCGCCGACACCACCTTCTTCACCACGCCCGGCGCCTGCACCGGCACCCGGCGCTGGATCCTGATGCGGAAATCGTTGCCGTCGAAGGCGTAGTCCAGCACTTCGTACCGGTTCTGCAGCCCCATCGCCTCCAGCTTGCGGGTGTGGAAGCTGCGGTCGGTGAACATCCGCAACACCACCTCCGGGGAGGCCGGGAAACGGGCTTCGGTTCGATGCTTCACTGCAAGGTCTCCTCCGTGTCTTTTTGCAGCTAGGGAAATGAAACCACGGCGGAAGCGGCCTTGCCTCGTCAGTTCTGACTAGGGCCTGTCGGCGCCACCTGGGTCGCCACTTTGCGCCCAGATCACCGTTCCCGCACGGAACGTCATGCGCACGCTGGCCTCCGCCAACCGGCTGCGCACCGCCGCCCAGGGCCGGTCCAGCAGGCACAGGTCGGCGGCGGCGCCTGGCTGCAGTGCGCACTGGCGCCCTCCCGGCGCCCGCAGCGACGAGGTGAACAGGCGCAGCGCCCGCTCCGGCGACAGCGCCTCGTCCGCCCCCACCACGCAGCCGCCACGGCTGCGCCGCTCCACCGCCGCCTGCATGGCCTTCCAGGGGTGGGCCTCGCCGAAGGGAGCGTCGCTGCTGCCGGCCAGCGGCACGCCGGCGTCTAGAAAGGCCTTGAGCCGGTACAGCCACGGCCAGTCGGCGGCTTCGACCTGCTCGCGGTAGGCGTCGCCGCGCTCGGCGACGAAGCCCGGCTGGGTCACCACGGCCAGGCCGAGCCGCCGCAGCTCCTGCAGCAGCTCCGGCGGGGTGACGGCGGCGTGCTCGATGCGATCGCCGGGGCGGCTGCCCGCTTCGTCCAGCGCGCCGAGCGCGAACACCAGCTCGGCGCGGGTCACACAATGAAACGCGACGTTACGCCCGGCGTGGTGGCTGCGCCGGATCGCGGCGACCACACCGTCGAACTCCGGCAGCTGCGACTCCAGCAAGTGGAACTTGTGCGCGCCGACGGCCAGCGACGGCAGCCCGGCCTCGCCCTCACCCGGGCCCGCCTTAAAGGCATGGCCGTCGAAACTGGCATCGCCCATCAGCAGCAGGTCCTGCCGCAGTTCGCCGCGCAGCTGCGCCTGCCGCAGCCAACCCAGCTGCTCCGGCGTGTTATGCGGCCCGGTGTCGGTGACCCCGGTCACACCCAGGCTCGCCAGATGCAGGCTGACGGCGGCCAAGTCCGGGCGCGATGGCCCGAGCCGCTGGCGCAGCCAGCGGTCGCCCTCGTAGAGCCGCCCGGTGAGGCGGCCGCCGCTGCGTTCCAGCGGGTCGTCGCCGTCGTCGTCCACCTGCAGGGCTTGCAGCGCGCGCGAGTTGAGGATCCACAGGCGTCCGCCGCGATGCTGGATGCGCACGGGACGCGTGTCGATGCAGCGGTCGAGCCAGTCGCGGTCGATCTCTCCCGCCACCGATTCATGGTAGCCGATGCCGCGCAGCCAGCCGCCGTCGACGCTGGCGTGTTGCCGCAGCAGGCGCTCCAGGCCCGCGGCATCGCCCACCTGCGGCGGCCCGCACGGTACCGAATCCGCGGCCGCCGCCAGCGCCGCCAGGTGCAGATGGTGGTCGCGCAAGCCCGGCAGGAGGGCCGCGCCTTCCGCCAGCACCACCGCTTCGCCGTCCCCGGCACGCAGCCCCTTGCCGATGGCGGCGATACGTCCGCCGGCTACGCGCAGGTCCAGCACCTCGCCGCAGTCGATCTCGGCGTCGCGGATCAGCACGCGACCCCCCAGTCGGCCAGCACCGCCGCGGTATCGGCGCCGAGTGCGCGGGCCCGGCCGGCGGCGCCGGCCGCACGCGGCTGGCGTACGCCGTGCGCCAGCGCCAGCGC
>JARLJS010000165.1 GCA_031291075.1 Nevskia sp.
GTTGATGATGTAGGCGCGGTCGGTCACGGAGAGCGTCTCGCGGACGTTGTGGGCGGTGATCAGCACGCCGATGCCGTCTGCCTTCAACTGGAAGATGATCTCCTGCAGGTCGAGGACGGCGATGGGGTCGATGCCGGAGAAGGGTTCGTCGAGCAGGATGAAGTTGGGCTCGATGCAGAGGCAGCGGGCAATCTCTACCCGGCGGCGTTCGCCGCCGCTGAGGGCGTAGCCGCGCGTCTTGCGGACATGGCCGAGGTTGAGCTGCTCCAGCAACTTCTCTGTGCGGACACGACGCCGCTCCCAGCTCTGGTGCTGCGCTTCCAGCACGGCGAGGATGTTCTCTTCGACGGTGAGTTTGCGGAAGACGGAGGGCTCCTGCGGGAGGTAGCTGATGCCATAGTTGCGCGCGCGCAGATACATGGGCAGGCGGCTGATGTCTTCGCCGTCGGCCAGGATGCGACCGCTGTCTGGCTGCACCAGACCAACGATCATGTAGAAGCTGGTCGTCTTGCCGGCGCCGTTTGGGCCAAGCAGACCGACTACTTCGCCGCGCTCAATCTGGATGCTGACGCCGCGCACCACTTCACGGCCGCCATAGGCCTTGGTCAGTTCTTCGGTTGCCAACGTCTGTAGCTTCTGCATGCTATCGATCTACCTTCAGTTCGGTGTGGACACGACCGTTTGTACTGCCGCCCGAAACTACGACGCTATCATCGCCGGAGTTGAATATCAACGAGGCTCCGGTAATGCTGCCCTTTGCCGGATCGAGCAGCCGGGGCGGCGCGGCGGGCGTGCCGGTGAGCACAAACTGTCCGCTGCTGCCGTTATTTGGATGTGCCGCCGGAGGCGCGGGATTCACAGGCGGCGCAGGAATGGGCGTGTAGACGAGCTGTTCCCCGCTGGCACGGCGCGCACCGGTCTCAAGCCGCACCTGACCGGAGGCTACGATCCGCTGCACGTTGCCATCAAGCCCGGGCAGTCCGGCGTTCGGCTGGGGCTTGACGCTGGCCGCCGGAGAGAGGAAGACCACGGCGCGCTGCGCCCGGATGGTGCCATCGGCGCTCTGCACATTCACGCCGCCGTTGAACTCTGCCTGACGCTGCGCCGCTGTTCCGGTCTTCTTGTCTGCCGGAGGGCTGGTATAGACCATGCGGCGGCTGGCGACGCGGATGAGGTCAGCAGACTTCTTCGCAGGCGCAGGCGAGGCCGTATTGGCCAGCACAGCATGCACCGCAGACGCATCGGCTGTATCGCCAAAGGCAGTGAGGCGCTGCGCCGCACGGTCGAAGTCGAGCACGGGAGCTTCTACCTGCGAAGCATCCTGCCAGAGGCGCGCGCGGGCCTGCGCGCTGTTGCCGTAGAAGATGGCGTGCTGGCTGCCGCGGTGGATCTCGGCATGGTCAGCAACAACGTGCGTGGTTCCCTGCGAGCCAGCGCCGGCATAGTTGCCGCGGACGCTACCGGTGAGCAGAGCGTCTCCGCTGGCGCGGACTACGCGGATGCGGCGGGCCGCCACCTGCATGCCGCCATCGGTTATAGATGGGTCGGCCTGCGGAGTGCCGGTCAGCACCAGAGCATCGTCGCTGCCGGAGTACTCGGCGCGGTCAGCTGTAGCATTCATGGGCCCGGTGCTGCCGCTCTTCGCCACCTGGGTCTGCGTGAGGGTGACGTGGCCCTGCTGCACGGCGCGGTCAATCTGCGCGGTCAGGCTCTCCGCGCCCTTCTGCGGGCGGGCCGACGGCTTGCGCGCGGGACGCATCACGACATCCAGCGCTTCGCCACGGCTCTCGCTGGTTGCGCCACTGGCCGCCACCTGCGTGAGCACGGTGTGGCCCGCGCCATGGACGCGATCGACCGTTGCCGGCTGCTGACGGGTGAAGGTGGCGGTCAGGGTATCGCCCGCCAACGTTGTGCTCTCGCTGGCATTGCTGCTCATACCGGGCTTCGGCTGAACCGGGGTGCTTACCCGGAGGCGCGCATCGCCTGTCGCCATTGCCTGATGCATGACCGGCGCGGCTCCCGGCGCAGTATGGAAATCGATTGCGACCATCCCCGCGTGCAAC
>JARLJS010000166.1 GCA_031291075.1 Nevskia sp.
ACTACACGACGATCTACCCATATTACACCAGCAGCGAAAGCTGGCTCGAGACGTTCTTGATGTCGTGCGCGACGAAGGCGAAACGCTTGCCGAAGTCGCGCAACTGGCGCGTCTCCATCAGCGCCTGCAGGGCGCGTTGCTCGGCCAGATAGGTGGCCACCTCGCGCGCCACCGTGCGCAGCAGGGCGAACACCTCGGCATCCAGCGCGAAGGGCGCGCGCGGTGGCGCCACCAGCACGAAGCCGGCCGGCGGACCGTCGGTCTGGGACAGCGGCACCGCCAGCCACAGATTGGGCAGGGCATCGATAGGCGGATGGGTGCGGGTGGCGGGGTCGAGCACCACGATGTCCTCACCGGCGCCAAAGCCGGCGAGCAGCGGATGGTCCGGCGGGACGGACAGCGAGACCGCCGGCATATTCCACGACCCCGCCCACTGGAACGCCAGGGGACCCGGGCCGGATCCGCTCTCGCGCAGGAACAGCACGCCGGCCGGGCTGTCCACCACCTGTGCCACGGTGCGGATCACCCGTGCATGCAGCGGCGCCCCGCCGCCGTGCTGCGCGCCGGCCAGCGTATCGATGCAGCGCAAC
Source organism: Nevskia sp. (assembly GCA_031291075.1). Lineage (GTDB taxonomy): Bacteria > Pseudomonadota > Gammaproteobacteria > Nevskiales > Nevskiaceae > Nevskia. Next base: position 591 of record JARLJS010000166.1, read on the forward strand.
CATTCGCGACGGTAGTCGTAGCGCTCGGCGAAAAACGGATCGACCAGGGCGGCACGGATGTGCGAGCGACCGGCGCCCGAGGTCAGCAGCACCGCCACCGCGATGACGCCGGCACAGATCAGCCCCACTTCGGCCACCGCTCCCCAGCGCGTGCCGAAGGCGCGGAACACCTCGCCCATGCCGGCCAGCGCCAGCAGCAGCGCGCCGCTGGCCACCAGGCTGGCGCTGTGGAAAGCGGCGGTGCGCGAGATCGTCAGGGTCGGCGCCTTCTGGGTGCGCACCGCGGCCAGCGCCAGCAGCGGCGCCACCAGCACGTTGGCCAGGGCCCGCCCATCGTCCAGCACCGGCGAGACCTGGCGGAACAGCGCGGCGTCGGTGCACAGCAGGATATCGTAGACCGCCAGCGCGCCCAGGCCGATGCAGGCCAGGTTGACGTTCCAGCGCGCCTCCTCCGGCGCGTTGCGCAGCAGGTTCTCCAGCAGCAGCAATTCGCAGATGGCCAGCACCAGCCGCATCGCCAGCCCGGCCGAGAGCAGCGACCCGCCGCCGCCGATCCGGCCAAGCCCCGCCAGCATGGCGCCGCCCACCATCAGCACGATCAGCACGCCCATGACGGTGAAAGCCCGGCCCGGCCCGGCATGGCCGGGCACGAAGCGACGGTAGAAGTGCAGGGTGACGACGTACCAGGTGCCCAGGCGCAGCAGGTCGAGCAGGCCAGCCACGCCCAGCAGTGGATTGGCGCTCGGCAGCATGACCACGGCGCCCGCCCACGTTGCAGTCAGCAGGCAGGCGGCAAGCAGCTTCAGACGCGAGGGGTTCGTCCGGGTGCGCAGCACCAGAAAGACCGCCAACACGGCGTAGGCGACGGTACAGAGGCCGTACAGGGTCGCGGTCATGGCGGATCCATCGGCTGCTGGCGGCTCCGGCTGGCCGGCGGCGTCAACCCCCGACCCAACCGCCACCGCGTCGAACTATCGCCGCCCTTCATGTCTGTCCAACATTTCCTAAAAAGTTTGAAAATTACGTCAAACAAGTTAGATTCCCACAACCGTTCCCGCTGCCAGACAGACGTTAAGGACACTCGATGAGCCTCTCGACGTCCACATGGACCGGCGACGCGAGAACGGCCTGGAACAGCGCCGCCGCGTGGTCGGCCGGCGTGCCCGACGCCGGCACCGTCGCGGACATCGCCGCGGGTTCCGTGCTGACCTACAAGGGTTACATCTCCGTCGCCGAGATGGATGTCTCCGGCGCCTTCAATATCGCCAATGGCAGCTATCTCACCGTCACCACCGAGAACGGCGGCAGCGGTGCCCTGGACATCGCCGCGGGCGGGCAGGTGAACTTCACCACCACCGGTGGCGCGCTCGAGTTGCAGGGGGGCATCATCGGCGACGCCACCATCAATTTCGGCGCCAGCGTCACCGACGGCACCCTGTTCTGGAATACCGCCGCCCCGCTCACCACCGACCTGACGCTGGACAACTTCTTCATCGGCGACGAGCTGGACGTCGCCACCACCAGTTGGGACGGCACCTACAGCTACGACTCCTCGACCGACTCGCTGATCCTGGGCGACGTTGGCGCCGTCTCGATGACCCATTCGCTCACCCCCGGCGCGCCCGACTACACCATCAGCGACTTCTCCGTGGTGAACGACGGCGGCACGCTCGAGATCACCGACTCCTTGCCCTGCTTCCTGCGCGGCACCCGCATCGCCACGCTGCGCGGCGAGGTGGCGGTGGAAGATCTGCGCATCGGCGACCTGGTGGTCACCGCCACTGGCGGCGCGCTGCCCGTCAAGTGGATCGGCACCCGCGGCTTCATCACGAGGCTGGTCAACGAGCACCATCGCGCCGCCCTGCTGCCCATCCGCATCGCCGCCGGCGCGCTCGGCGAGGCCAGCCCGGCACGCGAGCTGCATGTCTCGCCTGAGCACATGCTGTGCCTCGAGGGCGTGCTGATCCCGGCCGGCAAGCTGCTGAACGGCACCACCATCACCCGTGCCGACGACCTGCCCGTGGTGCAGTATTTCCACATCGAACTGCCCCGCCACGCGGTACTGTATGCCGAGGGCGCCCCGGCCGAGAGCTTCCTCGATACCGGCAACCGCAACATGTTCGCCAACGTGCTGAGCTATCTCGAGCTGGGCTGCGACCTCGCGGCCCCGCCCCAGCCGCCCTGCCTGCCGATCGTCACCGCGGGCGAGGCGCTGGACCGCGCCCGCGCGCGCCTCGCCGAACGCGCCAACGCCCTCGGCCTGGCCATCACCACGGAGGACGACCTCTATCTGCGGGTGGACAGCATCGCGCTCCGTCCCGAATCGCGTGTCGGCGAGCAGGTGCGCTTCGCCGTGCCGGCCGGCGCGCGGCAGGTCCGAATCGTCTCGCGCAGCGTCATTCCCGCCGACCTCGACCCGGCCAATGGCGACCGCCGCCGGCTCGGCATCTGCCTTGCCGCCATGACGCTGCGCGACGGCGGCTTCACCCTCGAGCTCGCCCCCGGCTACGCCGGCTTCACCACCGGCTTTCACGCCGCCGAGGAGGGCCACCGCTGGACCCAGGGTGACGCCCTCCTGCCCGAGGACCTCACCGCCGCCATGCCGGACGGCTTCATCCTCGAGCTGAAGGTGATCGACGGCGGCCTGCGCTACCCGGCGCCGAAACAGGCCGAAGTGATCCCCTTCGCCTCCCGCCGCTCGGCCTGAGCACGGCTACTCTCCGGCCGTCACTTCCAGCAGCACCGGCCCGTCGGCCGGCAGCGACACTCTCAGCCCATCGGCATGCACCGCCGCCCCACCCCGGCGCAGGTCGCGCAACTCCGCCGGATGTTGCAGCGTCAGGCTCACCGTCTCCGCCGCGCCGCTCGCCAGCAACGCCAGGATGGTCGCCTTGCCGCTGCGCCAGGCGCGCACCTCCACGTCCGGGGCCAGGTGGCCATCGGCGCGGGTGAGGGTGAAGCGGGGCACGATGCCGGCCTGGCGCAACAACGCCGCCATCGCCTCGAGCGGCGCCGTCGCCGGCACGTCCGGGTGGAGGAGGGGAAGCCCCGCCAGCACCGGGCTCGCCCGGCGGCGGCCGTGGCCGTCGAACAGGCCGGCCTCGCCATCCGCCAGTACCGCCCCGCCGCCGGCGACGAAATCGCGGATGGCGGCCGCCTCCGCGTCCGACAGCGCGATCGATTGCGGCAACATCAGCAGGCGCGTGCCCGCCCGCCGCAACGCGCCGCCCGCCAGACTCGCGGGCGAGACGAACAGCGGCCGCACGCCAAGTCCGGTCAGCAGCTCCACCGCGCGCGACAGCGCCCAGCGGTCGGCGGTGTCATGCCCGCCCTCGGTTTCGGAGTCGCGCTTTTCCCAGGCGATCCCGTCGGCGCGGCGCTCCAGCAGCCAGTTGACCCGGAAGCTGGGCGGCGAGACCAGGATCGCCACCGGACCCGTCACCGGTGTGGCGGCCATCAGCCGGGCCGCGGCGGCGCCGTGCAACTCACGCAGCAGCGGCGCGAAAAACCGGCCGCGTGGTCCCGGTGTGCCGTCTGGCGCGACCAGCCCGCCCTCGTCCCACACGATCAGGCCGCGGCTGCCCAGCAGCAGGGCGCGCCAGATATTCCGCGCCTCCTCCGCGCCCTGGCCGAAGGAGGTGGTCAGCACCACCAGGGTCGGATTGAAGGCGCGCGCGATCTCGATGCTGTGCCCGCCGTTGTAGGACTCCATCACGTCCACCGCGCCGGCGAGTTGGGTGTAGTCGTAGCCGCCCCAGCCCGGCGTCTGGGTGCCCTCGATGCCGGCCAGGGCGGAGGGGTCGGCGGCGTGCACCGCCGCGGTGCCGGCCCGCACGGCGCGGGAGAAAGCCACGTCCATCCACGCCTTGAAATCCGACCAGGCCGCGAAATTGTCGTCCTTCTGGCGCAACGCCGCGTCGGTCAGCATCGGGCGCACCTGTTTCCAGGTGACGAAATCCGTGCCCCATTCCCGGTTCAGCGCGGCGATATCGCGGTATTGCGTGCGCAGCCAGAGCCGGAAGCCGGCCAGTGAATCGGCGGAAAGATCAAAATCCCAGAACGCCGCCAGGTCGGCGATGCCGGCCTCGTCGGCCAGGTCGTAGAACAACGGCCGGCGCGGGCCGTACAGGCGCACCTGCGTGGCCAGCCGACGGCGGACCCGTTCCAGCCAGACTGGGTCGGAAAGACTGGGCATGCGGATGAAACCGGCGGGGTCGGACGGGGCGGCCTGGTGCAGAAGCCGGATCGCGTCGAACCGCCAGGTCACCGGGTGGTCCGCGAACCAGCGGTGATAGGGCGAATAGAAATCGGTGGCGGTGTTCTCGAGGTACCAGCGCAGGCCGGCCGCCGCCAGCGGCGCGACGCGCCGTTCGGTGCCGGCGGGCTCGGTGCCGGTGCGGTCGGCGATCACCGCGCCGGCGGTAAAGCCGAGCGCCTTCAGGCCAGCGTCGCGCGCCGCCGTGCCGGGCTGCCAGACGATCGCCTGATAGCCGGCCCAATCCGGCGCGGGGGGGGCGGCATGAGCCGCGGACGGGCCGGCGAGGGCGAGCAGCGCGGCGAGCAGGAACCTCATGGCAAGCCCCGGCGGCCTGGTATGCCGCTTGCTACATCACGCCGACCGAGGCCGCCGCCCGGCAACCCAAGTGGGAGTCCTTTCGACATGCGCGCGCTATCCGCAACGAACGCCGTCCATTCCGTGCAGGTGAGCGGCGTGCTGGACGGCGCCGCCGCCCTGAGCCTGCAGGTCCGGTTCGAGGCCCTGGCCGCCGCCACCGGCGATGTCGTGGTGGACCTGAAGGATGTCAGCTGCATCGACGGTTCCGGCATTGCGGCGATCGCATTCCTGTTCAAGCGCTTGGTGCTGCGTGGCCGCCGCCTGACCGTCGCCGCGACGGGCCAGCCGCTCGCCATGCTACGCGACCTCGGTATCGCCTCGCAGCTTGGTCTGTCCACCCGTCCGGCCCGCCGGCGCAGCCTGTTCTGGGGCGTGCGCGCCACCGCATGAGCGCACGGCGCGGCCGGCAAGTTGTGCCGGGCAAAAACGGTTCCTTTCCCTACCAGAAACACAACATGCCGTTTGAAGAGACGACCGGCTCGCGGAAATCGTCGGCACGGATCTTGCGGAAGCGCTGCCCAGCCCTTCCGGATCAGGATTCCCGCCCATGTCCAACCGCCACCGCGACCAGAGCGCCCTCGCCACGGAAGACCTTCCGGTTCTGCAGTTCATTCCGGCATTGGTGATCGGCGGCAAGCGGGCCCTGGACATCGCCGTGGCGCTCATTGGCCTGGTCCTGACCGCACCATTGTGGCCGCTGATCGTGCTCGCCATCAAACTGGACAGCCGAGGCCCGGCGATCTTCCGCCAGCTTCGGGTCGGCCGGATGCAACCGGACCGCACGGTCCTGTTCGACATGCTGAAGTTCCGCAGCATGCGCGCCGATGCCGAACGGGCCACCGGCGCCGTGTGGGCGAGCCGGCGCGACCCCCGCGTCACCCGCGTCGGACTCTTCCTGCGCCGCACCCGGCTGGACGAACTGCCGCAGTTGCTCAACGTGCTGCGCGGCGACATGGCGATGGTCGGGCCGCGGCCGGAGCGCCCCGGGCTGTACCGCCGGCTGAACCACGCCGTGCCGTATTTCGCCGACCGTACCGTCGGGCTGCGCCCTGGCGTCACCGGCCTGGCGCAGGTCCGGCAGGGCTACGATACCTGCATCGACGACGTGCGCAGCAAGGTGGGGTGCGATGCCGCCTATGCGATCCGCCTGACCTCGCTGTGGAGCTGGATCGGTACCGACCTTGGCATCATGGCCCAGACGCTCGCCGTGATGGTTGCCGGCCGCGGCCAGTAGGCGGCAAGGCGCCGGCCCCCGCGCGCCGTCGGGTTCCGATTGTCTGGGGACAGCCATTGGCGCTAGGTCAGCACCACGCGGGCGGCTGATCCAGCGCCAGGAGAGCGGAATGTGTGGGCTGGCCGGCATCTTCCATCAGGACTCCCGCGCCGCAATCGACGCCGCGCTGCTCGCCCGCATGACCGCGGCGGTGGCGCATCGCGGTCCCGACGGTGACGGTTTTCACATCGAGCCCGGCGTCGGTCTCGGCCATCGCCGGCTGGCCATCATCGACATCGCCGGCGGCAACCAGCCGATGTTCAACGAGGACGGCTCGGTCGTCATCGCCTTCAACGGCGAAATCTACAACTTCGCCGAACTGCGGCCGAAGTTGCAGGCGTTGGGCCATGTCTTTTCCAGCGGCCACTCCGACACCGAGACCATCGTGCATGCCTGGGAAAGCTGGGGGCCGGACTGCCTGCACCATCTCAACGGCATGTTCGCCCTGGCGTTGTGGGACCGCAATCGCGGCCAGCTCTTCCTGGCCCGCGACCGGCTGGGCGAAAAGCCGCTCTACCACGCCACTTTGCCGGACGGCGGCTTCGTGTTCGGCTCCGAAATGGCCTGCCTGGCCGCGGTGCCGGCGCTGAACAGGCGGATCTCGCCGACCGCCGTCGAAGATTTCCTGACCTGGGGCTACATCCCCGACCCCGACACCATTTACGCCGGCATCCATCGCCTGCCGGCGGCGCATTTCCTGCTGCTGGAACGCGGCCGCGCGCCGGTGCTGCGGCGCTACTGGCAGCCGCCGACGCAGATCCGCGAACAGGACGAGGCCAGCGCGGTGGCGGAACTGACGGCGCGGCTGGATGCCGCCACGGCGCGGCGGCTGGTTGCCGACGTGCCGCTCGGGGCCTTCCTCTCGGGCGGCATCGATTCCAGCGCGGTCGTGGCCGCCGCCGCGCGGCAACGCGCCACTCCGCTCGACACCTTCACCATCGGCTTCGAGGGCGCCGAGGACGAAACCCCCTACGCCGCCATGGTGTCGCAACGCTACGGCACGGTGCAGCACAACGAGCGCGCCTCGGCGGTGGACATGATCGCCGCGGCGCGCACGCAGGGGCGCATCTTCGGCGAGCCGTTCGGCGACCCTTCGGCGGTGCCCACCGGCAGCGTCTGCCGGCTCGCCCGCCGTCACGCCACCGTGGCGATCTCCGGCGACGGCGGCGACGAGGTGTTCGCCGGCTACCGCCGCTACCGTTGGCATGTGCTCACCCAGGCCGTGCGGCGCTGGCTGCCTGCCTCGGTGCGCGGGAGCGCCATCGGCGCGCTCGCCCGCGCCTGGCCCAAGCTCGACCGCGCGCCGCGCTGGCTGCGCGCCAAACACACCCTGACCGAACTCAGCCTGGACGCCACGCTCGGCTACCTGCGCACGACCACCCAGGTGCAGGCGGCGCAGCGCCGCGCCCTGCTGGCGCCCGGCCTGCTGGCCCAGCTCGGCGGCCACGACCCGACCACGCGGATCGCCGCGTTGATGGAGGAATGCGGCAGCGAGGATGCGTTGTTGCAGGCGCAGTATGTCGATCTCTCGACCTGGCTGGCCGGGCGCATGCTGGTGAAGGTGGACCGTGCCAGCATGGCGCACGCGCTGGAGGTGCGCGCGCCGCTGCTCGATCCCGGGCTGGTGGCGTGGGGGCTGGCGCTGCCGCGGCGCCTGAAACTGCGCGGCGGCGAGGGCAAATACGTGTTCAGGCGCGCGCTGGAGCCGTTGTTGCCGCCGGCGTTGCTGCACCGCCCGAAGCAGGGTTTCGCGCCCTCGCTCGCCGGCCTGTTCCGTCGCGAGGCCGGGCGGGTGCGGGCGCGGCTGATGGGCGAAACCCTGCTGGACAGCGGCCTGTTCGCTCCCGCCGCGGTCGAGCGGTTGTTGGCCGAGCACGAGGCCGGCCGCTTCGACCACAGCCAGGCGCTCTGGCTGCTGCTGACCTTCGAAGGCTTCCTGGCGCAGGCCGCCGCCGCGCCGGACCGGCCCGACCTCGCCCTGGAAGGGGCCGTCCGGCACCCGTGAGCGAAGCCACACCGACAAGATCGGTCTTCGCCCGTACTGCGCGGGGCACCGGATGGCTGATCGTCTGGCGGATGGCGACCAGGCTGCTGGGGCTGGTCAGCACGGTGGCGCTGGTGCGCCTGCTGGCGCCGGAGGATTTCGGCCTGATCGCGCTCGCCACCAGCTTCACCCTCGTGATCGAGGCGATGGCGCTGATCGATGTCGAGGACGCCGTCACCCGCGCGCGCGCACCCAGCCGCGCGGTTTACGACACCGCCTTCACGCTGGGCCTGCTGCGCGGGCTGGCGGTCGGCGGCATGATCGCGGCGCTGGCCATCCCCGCCGCCCGGTTCTTCGCTGAGCCGCGGCTGACCCCGGTGATTTTCGCCCTCGGGCTGGGTTTCCTGATCGACGGCCTGACCAATGTCGGCATCGTCGATTTCCGCCGCGACTTCGCCTTCCACCGCGAGGTCCAGCTCTGGCTGGCCCCAAGGTTGCTGAGCATCCTGCTCACTCTGAGCTGCGCCGTGTTGTGGCGCAGCTACTGGGCGCTGGTCGTCGGCATCCTGTCGCAGCGCGCCTTGCGGGTGGCGTTCAGCTACCGGATGCACCCGTTCCGCCCGCGTCTCGGCCTTGCCGCCTGGCGCGGGCTGCTGGGTTATTCGCTGTGGGTGAGCGCGATCAACGTGGCCTCGCTGCTGCGCGACCGGGTCGACAACATCCTGCTGGGGCGGTTGCTCGGCACCGCGCCGGTGGGCATTTTCGCCATCGGCACCGAAATCGCCGCCCTGCCGACCACCGAGTTGGTCGAGCCAGCCTGCCGGGCGGCGTTCTCCGGATTCAGCGCCGCACGTCACACCGGGGTGGATACCGGCCAGACCTGGCTCGCCATCATCGCCGGCATGACGCTGCTGACCTTCCCAGCCGGGATTGGGCTGGCCCTGATCGCCGGCCCGCTGGTGCAACTGGCTTTCGGCGCGCGCTGGCTGGCGGCGGTGCCGCTGGTGCAGTTGTTGGGCATCGCCGGCTGCCTGACGGTTTTCGGCACCATCGGTTCGGTGCTGTTGCGGGTGCACGGGAAAATGCGCCTGGTGCTCGCCATCATCCTCGCCGGCGCCGCCTTCCGCGTGAGCCTGCTTCTGGTGCTGATCCCGCGTTTCGGCCTGCTCGGTGCCGGCTTCGCGGTCGCCTGCGGGCTGGTGTTCGACCACCTGCTGTATCTGGCGATAACGCTGCGCGGCTTCGCCATCCCGCCGGCCGCCCTGCTGGGTCGGCTCTGGCGCAGCATCCTGGCCACCGCCGCGATGACCGCGGTGCTGCTGTGGTGCGGCTTCACCGGGCCGGCCGGCGCCAGCCCGACGCTGGCGGTGCTGAGCGGTGTGGCGATCGGGGCGGCGGTGTATATCGCCACGTTGCTGGCGCTCTGGACCCTGGTCGGCCGCCCGGACGGCGCGGAACGACACGCGCTGGTAGCCTTGCGGCGCCTGTTATCCCTCAAGGACTCGATTTGATGCCGACCGTCGCCGTCTTCGACTTCCTCAGTCACGAATTCATGCATCACCCGTTCAACGAGGCGTATCTGCGCCTGCTGCGGGCCGCCTTTCCCGCCGACCGGGTGATCTTCCACGCCCGCCCTGGCCATATCGAACAACTGGTGCCGCGCTTCGCGCCCGCCGACGGCATCGAGTTCCGCCCCTGTCCGCCCTTCGCCGTTCCGTTCGGCCTGTCGCGGCACCACCCGATCGCTGGCCGCCTCGGCGCGCGGCGCTGCTGGAACAGCATCGTGGCCGGGATCGGCCGGGAAAATCTGCGCCTGGCTGCGGTACTGGGCGTGGACGCGAACCTCTATGCCGTGCTGCGCCGCGCCTGGCCGGGCTTCGCGCCGGCACCGCTGCACATGATCCTGCACAACCACCTGGCTGCGGCAATGTCCTGGCGGTCGCGCAATCCCTTCTATCGGGCCTTCGATTTCCTGGCGGTGCTGCAACGCCCGCTGCCGCCGCGGGTCCGCCTGATCGCCCTCGAGCTTGGCATTGGCGACGCCATCGCCGCCATCGCCCCCGCCATCGCCGCTGCGGTGGAGACGCTGGAGCATCCGGTGCTGGTATCGGAATGGGCCGAGGCGCCGGCGGAAGATACCGCCCCGCCGGTGTTGCGAATCGGCTTTCTCGGCAATTGCAGCATCGACAAGGGATTCGGCCTGTTCGCCGGGCTCGCGTGGGAACGCCACGGGCCGGCGCTCGAGTTCCACGCGATCGGCCTCGTCGCGGCGGACGCGCGCGCCCTTGACCTCAGTGGCCTCATCCGCAAGCCCAGCCCCACCTCCGTGCCGCGCGACGAGTATGTGGCCGCGCTCGCGCAAACCGACCTGGTCTGCCTGCCGCTGTCGCAAAACTACCAGTATGTGGCCAGCGGCAGCGTCATCGATGCGATCGCCGCCCTGAAGCCGCTGGTCTGC
>JARLJS010000167.1 GCA_031291075.1 Nevskia sp.
GGACGCGCACCGCGCGGCGCTGGAGATCCTCGCCGCGTCGCCCCGCGTCGATCCCCGGTACGGCCACCAGTGGACCGTGCGGAACCTGCTCGCGGTGACGCTGGAGCTCGGCCTCTCCGAGCGCGACCGGCGCGACTGGGTTCGCTGGGTCCTGTACGAGAACGCCTGCAGGCACGACTGAGAGAGCCCGCCGGGCGTTACAGAATACCGCCATGATGCCACTCCCCGTGGCAAATCCCGCAGCCTCAATCTGGGGCTGCGATGGAAAAAACCACCCTTGAACTCCTGCAATTCCGGCGCTGCCGCAACCTCCACGGCGACGCCTTCGACGTCTCCGTAGGCCGACGCAACGGAAGGCCAGCCGCCTTCCTGAGCGCCCGCTCCGGTAACCCCGAGCCAGCACCCGAACCGGAGGAGTTCGCAGAGAAGTCCAAGTACTTCGTCAACCTCAACCCGCTCGAGCGGGAGACCTTCCGCCGGATCCTGAAGGGCCGGTCCATCGCGAGCATCGCCGCCGAGGACGGCGTGAAGCGCTCGGCCGTCTACGCCCGCATCTGCGGCAACAGCCGGGGGCAGGGCGGCATGATCGCCAAGAACTTCTGGGCGCTGCTCTGGTGGCGCTGCCGCCAGCGGATGCAACCACACAACAGCCATGCTTGAACGAATCTTCGCCGCAGCCTGGAACCGGCTCGCGGCCACCAACAGAGCGAAGCCGGACCCGGCGCCCCGCCTGGACCTCGGGCAGATCGTCAGCGACGGCGAGGTGCAGCGCGCCCGCGCCTACCTGCCGCAGTCGCGGCGGGCCGAGCACGTCGCCATCCTCGGCAAGACGGGCAGCGGGAAGTCCTTCTTCCTGCGCCACCTCGCGAGCCAGGACATCAGCGCCGGGCGCGGCTTCACCTTCTTCGACCTGCACGGCGACGCGATGCCGTTCCTGCTCAGGCTCGTCGCCGCCGAGGAGCGCCGCCGCCGGGTGGACCTGAGCGGGAAGCTCATCGTCATCGAGCCCGGCGACCCCGAGTACTCGGTCGGGCTCAACGTGCTGGAGAGCACCGCCGGGCAGCAGGGCTACACGCAGCTCTCCGAGTTTGCGCAGATCCTGAAGAGCCGCTGGAACCTCGAGTCGTTCGGCGCGCGCACCGAGGAGCTGCTGCGCAACTCGCTCCACGTGCTCGCCGACAGCGGCCTCACCCTGCTCGAGATCTCCCCGCTGCTGACGAACGCCGCGTTCCGCGCGGGCTGCCTGCGGCGCGTGCAGAACGCCGAGGTGGCCGACTACTTCCGCGCGCGCTTCGACACGCGCAGCGAGGCGATGCAGGCCGTCTACCGGGACGCCATCCTGAACAAGGTCTCGGGCTTCGTGACCGACCTGCGCTTCCGCCACATCCTCGGGCAGGCGCGGTCCACCTTCTCGCTGCTCCAGGCGATGGACCACGGCCAGTGGGTGATCCTGAACCTCGACAGGGGGCGGCTCGGCGAGCAGGCCGCGACGCTCGGCAGCCTGCTGCTGACCAAGCTCAAGAACGCGCTGTTCTCCCGCGCGCGCCGCGAGGTCTTCACGCTGTA
>JARLJS010000018.1 GCA_031291075.1 Nevskia sp.
CCGGCACATGCTCGCCCCGGGGCGGGCGAACCGGGGCGGCACCCTGGTGTTCGTCACCTCCTGCTCGGCGGAGATGGTCTCCACCAACCGCATCGAATACTGCATCTCCAAGGCCGGGCTTTCGATGGCGGTGGCCGGCTTCGCGGCCCGGCTGGCGGATCAGGGAATTTCGGTCTTCGAGATCCGCCCGGGCATCATCCGCACGGACATGACCTCGGCGGTCACGGCGAAATACGACTCGGTCATCGCCGGGGGTCTGGTCCCGGCCAGACGCTGGGGGGAAGGCCGCGACATCGCCAACGCCGTGCGCGCCCTGGCACGCGGCGACCTCGGCTTTGCCACCGGCTCGGTGCTGAAGCTGGACGGCGGCCTGGCGATCAGCCGCCTCTGAGGCGCTCGGCCGCCCGGACCGGGACCGCACGAGGGCGGCTGCGACCGGGCCGGCCGCCCTCTCCCATCCGAGTCCCCGGCGCCCCTGGTCCGGCAGACCGCACACCGGAGCACGCCCGCGTCCCGCGGACGCGGGTCCCCCTTACGGGGCCGCGCAACTTCATGATTTTCCGAGGGAAAGGGGTGGTGGGCGCACAAGGACTCGAACCTTGGGCCCGCTGATTAAGAGTGTGCCAAAAAGTTAGTCTTATCAATTAGTTAGAGAGCTGGCGCTGTCAGACTTTCGCGCGGTCCGGCGGAAGTCTGACACCCACGCGTCAGCGGTCCGGGTGCTCCGGATCGGCCGGCTGAGAAGCCACCAGGTCGCCGACTCGAGCGAGTCGGGCTCGGCAGTCACGACCGGCCGCAGCCAGATCAACCAACCAGTACGCCAGCTCGCTATCGTCCTGCAGCAGGGCTGGCGGCTCCGGCTCGGCCTGGCAGGCCAACAGGGAGGGGGGCACCTCCAGGCGCGGCGCCAGCACGACCGCCGGCGGACTGGCGCAGGCCGTCAAGAGCGGCAGAGATAGCAGGACTGCGCACGCAGCCCGTTTGAACCGGCACATGGGCGATCCTTTCCTTTACCACCGTTACCACGCGCGTCCGCTCCGAGGCGTCACGCTGCGCGGCTTCCAGGGCGGCCACTGCCGCCGCGTGTTCCTGCTCGCGGGCCACTGCCACTGCGGAGGCCTGGGCGGCCTGCCATTCGGCGACAATCCCCGCGTCGTGCTGAGCCAGCCACAGCCGGCCGGCGCCGAACACGATCAGCGCCACCCCGAGCCAGCGA
>JARLJS010000168.1 GCA_031291075.1 Nevskia sp.
ACGCAGTCCCAGCCCGCGGCCGGTGCCGCGCCCGGGCCGGCTGCCAAGGGGCGCCCGACGGGCGGCTCCCATCCGCCGGCCGCGGACGATACGCCGCCACCGTGGATGCAGAACGTTCTGAACCTCGTCAATGCCGCGGCGGTGGCGGTGGCCGAGCTGCCGGCAACCGCCGTCACCATCGGCGCTGATGCAACGGCTGCCGCCGACACCCCCGCCGCACCGGCCCAGGACGCGTCGAAGAGCAAGGGCGGCAAGCCGGCGGGTTCCGATTCCGCCGTGGATGCGGCTCCCATGACCCTGCCTGCCGCGGCGAACGACGCCATGCAGATGTTTGCCGTGCCCCAGGTGGCCGCCGGTTCCCCGGTAGCCGGTGTGGCCGGTCCGGGTGGCGCGGCCAAGACCGGTGTGACCGGCGCCGTCACCGGCGATTCCACGTCAGCGGCACGGTCCGTACTGTCCGCGCCCGAGCTGCGCGCCGCTGCCATTGCAGCGCAGAATCCGTCCTCACCGGCGGTGCCAGCCGCGCCGCCGCAGGCGGACGCGGCCGTGTTGCAGCAGTCGATGCGTACCACCGAGGCGGCGCCTGCGACCGACCCTCAGTCCTCGCTGGCGGCACCGGCCGCGATGCCGCGCAGCAGCCTCCCGCTCGATCAGTCGGCCTGGGCCGGCGCGCTGCACGATCACGTGCAGTGGCAACTCGGCCAAGGTGTCCAGGAAGCGCGCCTGGAGCTGCATCCCCGTGAACTGGGCAGCATCCAGGTCCACGTGCGCGTGGACGGCAGCGGCGCCGACGTGCAGTTCGCCGCCGCCCATCCGCAGGCGCGGCAGGCCCTGTCCGCCTCGCTGCCCCAGCTCCGGCAGATGCTGGCAGGGGATGGCCTGCAACTCGGCCAGGCCCAGGTCGGCGCGCAATCGCAGCCGTTCCGCCAGCCGCGCGCGGCCGCCGCTTCCGGTGCCACGGCCGACGACGGCGCGGACGAGGGCGATGCGCTCGTCGCCACGGTGCCGCGGGTGATCCGCATCGGCTTGGTCGACGACTACGCTTGAGGCGCCGCGACGCATTTCCGGCGGCGGAATCGACATGCAACCAGTCAAAAACCCGTCGCCGCCAGCCGCGGCCCCTGCGCACGCGCGCTTTTTCCGGCCTTCGGCGCGTGGCATACGGCTTGCTCGAAGCCGGACATCCCTGATGGAGAATCCGGATGGCTAGTGCTGCGAAACCCGCTGCTCCGAAGGCTGCTGCTCCCAAGGCTGCTGCTCCGAAGGCAGCCGCTGCCAAGGCGGCGCCGGACGAAGAACGCGACGAGACCGAAGAGGAGGCTGCCGAGGCCAAGCCCAAGCCGGCCAGGTTCTCGCGCCGCATGCTGATGATCATGATCGGCGGCGGGCTGGGCACGGCGCTGGTCGGCGGCGGCGTGACCTACCTGCTGGTGCCCAAGCATGCGGCACACAGCCGCCCCGCGGCCGCCGCGGCTGACGCCCCAGCCGCTGCCGCAACGGCGCCGGACAAGGGCGCCGCCGACGCCGATGCGGCGCCGGCCGACGGCGGCGACAAGCCGGCGGTAAAGGCGGCGCTTTACCTGGAGCTGAACCCGGCGTTCGTGGTCAACCTGGCCGACGAGGAGGCGATGCGCTTCCTGCAGATCAACGTGGAAATCATGGCGCGCGATTCGACCGTGATCGACGCCACCAAGGATCACATGCCGCGCATCCGCAATGCCCTGATGCTGCTGTTCAGCCAGCAGAAGGCCCACGAGATCTCCAGCCGCGAAGCCAAGGAGGCGCTGCAGCAGAAGGCGCTCGAGGAGGTGCAGTCCGCGCTCAAGGCCGAAAGCGCGCCCTCGGCGGTGGAAGCCGTCTACTTCACCAGCTTCGTGATCCAATGAGCCCCCCCTTGCAGGACCTTCTATCACAGGACGAAATCGACGCGCTGCTGCACGGCGTCGACGCCGGCGCGGTCGACACCGCGCCGCCGCCGGCTCCGGGCGAAGTGCGCTCCTACGACTTCACCTCGCAGGACCGCATCATCCGCGGTCGCATGCCGACGCTGGAGATGATCAACGAGCGTTTCGCGCGGCTGTTCCGCATCGGCCTGTTCAACATGATGCGGCGTACGCCCGAGCTGACCGTGCTCGGCATGGAGATGATGAAGTTCACCGAGTACACCCATTCGCTGTACGTGCCGACCAGCCTGAGCATGATCCGCATCAAGCCGCTGCGCGGCACCGCGCTGTTCGTGTTCGAGCCGAAGCTGGTGTTCGCGGTGGTGGAGAGCTTCTTCGGCGGAGACGGCCGCTATGCCACCAAGATCGAGGGCCGCGAGTTCACCCCGACCGAAACGCGGGTGATCCAGCTGCTGATCCGCCAGGCCTTCGCCGACCTGCAGGAAGCCTGGCAGCCGGTGATGCAGCTCGAGTTCGAGTACATCCAGTCGGAAGTCAACCCGCACTTCGCCAACATCGTGGCGCCGTCGGAGATCGTGGTGGTGTCCAAGTTCCGCATCGAGCTCGAGGGCGGCGCCGGCGACCTGCACGTGACCATGCCGTATTCGATGATCGAGCCGATCCGCGACCAGCTCGACGCCGGCGTGCAGTCGGACCGCATCGACAAGGACGAGCGCTGGACCCTGGCCCTGCGTGAGCAGATCAGGGATGCCGAGATCGATCTCGACAGCGAGCTGCTGCGCATGACCATGAGCCTGCGCGAGCTGGTCAACCTAAAGCCGGGCGATATCATCCCCATCAACATGCCGAAGCAGGTCGAGCTCAGCGTCGACCGCCTGCCGCTGTTCCGTGGCAGCTTCGGCGTCAACAACGGCCATAACGCCGTGCGCATCAACGAGATCGTGCGCCGTTCCCCAACCTTCGCAGCCCCAGCAGGACAGAACCGATGAATACCGCAGCCGACACCGCAGCGCAGGCCGCCGCCGATCCTGGCAACGACTACACCCGCGCCAGCTTCCAGAATCTGGGGGGTGACGCCGGGCCGCGCACCCAGGGCGACCTCAATCTCGACGTCATTCTCGACGTCGCGGTGGTCATTTCGATGGAGGTGGGTCGCGCCCGCCTGCCGATCCGCAACCTGCTGCAGCTCAACCAGGGCTCGGTGGTGGAGCTGGAGCGAGCCGCCGGCGAGCCGCTGGACGTGTACGCCAACGGCACCCTCATCGCCCACGGCGAAGTAGTGGTGGTCAACGAGAAGTTCGGCGTGCGCCTCATCGACGTGGTGAGCCCGGCCGAGCGCATCCGCAAGCTGCGGTGAGCCCGACCGTGTCAGGGGCGGGCGCCGTCCCGGTGGCGAGCGGCGTGGCGCAGACCGCGCTGAGCCTGCTGCTGGTGCTGGGCGCGATCTTCGCCCTGGCCTGGCTGTTGCGCCGGGTGCAGGCGGTCCGGCCGGGGCAGGGTGGCGTTCTCAGCGTGCGCGGCGGCCTGCAGGTCGGCGCCCGCGAGCGCGTGCTGTGGATCCGGGCGGGCGAGACCGACCTGCTGATCGGGGTGGCCGCCGGCCGCGTGCAGACCCTGCACGTGTTCGATCGCCCGCCGGCCGGGTCGGAGACGCCGGCCGAGGTCACGCCGCCCAACTTCGCCGAGGCGCTGCGCAAGCTGATGCGCGGCGGCAAGCCCTGATGCGACATCATTTCGTCCGCATCTTCGCCGCGGCCGCGGTCCTGCTGGCGCTGCCGGTGTCGGCGGCGGCTCCGGGCCTGACCATCGCACCGCCCGCAGGCGGCCAGGGCTACAGCCTCAGCATCCAGCTGCTGATGCTGATGACGGCGCTGACCCTGTTGCCGGCGGCGCTGATGACCATGACCGCCTTCACCCGCATCATCGTCGTGCTGGGGCTGCTGCGGCAGGCGCTGGGAACCAGCAACACGCCCTCCAACCAGATCCTGCTCGGCCTGTCGCTGTTCCTGACCCTGTTCGTGATGGCGCCGGTGGCGCAGCGCGTCTATACCGAGGCGGCGCAGCCTTACGTCGACGGCAAGATGGAATTCCAGCCGGCCCTGGCCGCGGCCGCCAAGCCGATGCGCGCCTTCATGTTCGCGCAGACGCGCAACAACGATCTGATGACCTTCGCCCGCATCTCCGGCCACAACGGCCCCTACACCAGCCAGGACGAGGTGCCGTTCCCGGTGCTGGCGGCCTCCTACATGACCAGCGAGCTGACCACTGCCTTCCAGATCGGGTTCATGCTGTTCATCCCGTTCGTGGTGATCGACCTGGTGGTGGCCAGCGTGCTGATGAGCATGGGCATGATGATGCTGTCGCCGATGCTGATCTCGCTACCGTTCAAGCTGATGCTGTTCGTCCTGGTGGACGGCTGGGCCCTGGTGATGGGCTCGCTCGCCGCCAGCTTCAACGCCGCGGTCTGACACCGCGGCCGCCACCACGGAACCCGCCGGCATGACTCCCGAATCCGTCTTGACCCTGGGCCAGCAGGCCCTGCAGCTGGCCTTGTTGCTGGCCGCCCCGCTGCTGCTGGTGTCGCTGGGCGTGGGCCTGCTCGTCGGTGTGTTCCAGGCCGCCACCCAGATCAACGAAATGACCCTGTCGTTCATTCCCAAGGTGCTGGCGATGGGGGCGACGCTGCTGTTCGCCGGGCCGTGGATGCTGCAGATGCTGACCGAGTTCACCCGCCGGCTGATCGAAAGTATCCCCGGCGCCGTGCACTGACCGCGCCGCACCTCGCGCCGCCCGCCATGGAAATCACCGAGGAGATGCTGAACGGCTGGGTGCAGCTGTACTTCTGGCCGTTCCTGCGCATCGGCGCCCTGGTGATGACCGCGCCGCTGTTCAACTCCCAGGCGGTGGCGCCCCGCGCGCGGCTGATGCTGGCGCTGACCCTGACCCTGGTGCTGGCGCCGCTGCTGCCGAAGCTGCCGCCGCTGCCGGCGTTCGGCGCGGCCTGGTGGCTCGCCATCGGCCGCGAATTCGTCATCGGCGCCGGCCTCGGCCTGATGCTCCAGCTCGTGTTCGAAGCGGTGATGCTGGCCGGTGAGCTGGTGTCCTACGGCATGGGGCTCGGCTTCGCCCAGCTGGCCGATCCCCTGCATGGTGCCGCAGCTCCCATGCTGGGCCAGTTCTACCAGATCTGCGCCATCCTGCTGTTCCTCAGCCTGGGTGGCCACCTGCGTCTGGTGGAGCTGCTCAGCGACAGCTTCCACGCCGCGCCGCTGGGCGGTGCCGCGCCGCCGGCCAGTTCGCTGTTCGCGGTGGCGCAGCTCGGCACCCTCTGCTTTGCCGGCGCCCTGCGCATCGCCTTGCCGGCGGTGATCGCCCTGCTGCTGGTGAACCTGAGCTTCGGTGTCATGAACCGCAGTGCGCCGGCCCTGAACGCGCTGTCGATCGGCTTCCCGCTGTCCCTGATCGTGGGGCTGGTGGTGCTGCGGTTTACCCTGCCGCAGCTGCAGACGGCGCTGGCCGATCTGCTGGACCAGGCCTGGAACTACGCCGCCGGCTGGGCCGGAGGCCTGCACTGAGATGGCCGCCAGCAGCCAGGACCGTACCGAGCGCGCGACACCCAAGCGTCTGCGCGACGCGCGCAAGCGCGGCGAGGTGCCGCGTTCGCGCGAACTCGGCGCAGCGGCCGTGGTCGGCGCCGCCTCCCTGGCCATGGTGTCGGCCGGCGCCCGTGTCGGCGCCGGCGCCGCGGCGCAGATGCGCGAGCTGCTCAGCTTCGACGCCTCGGCGCTGGCCGACCCGCAGTCGCTGCCGGTGCGTCTGGGCCGCGCCTTCATGGCCGCCATGTCGCTGTGCGCGCCGGTGTTCGGCGCCTGCGTGCTGGCCGCGCTGGCCGCGCCGGCCCTGCTCGGCGGCTTCAATTTCAGCGCGCAGGCACTGCGGCTGGACTTCTCGCGGCTCAATCCGGTCAGCGGCCTCGGCCGCATGTTTTCCAGCCACGGCCTGATGGAACTGCTCAAGGGCCTGATCAAGCTGGCCTGGATCGGCGGTGTCGGCTCGCTCTACCTGTGGCAGCACCGCGCCGCCCTGGTCGCCCTGTCGGCCGAGCCGGCCGACAGCGGTATCGCCGACGGCACCGCCTTGGTGTTCGGCGCCGGCGCCTGGCTGGCCTTGTCGCTGGCCGCGGTGGCGGCGATCGACGCGCCCTACCAGCTGTGGAGCTACGCCAAGCGCCTGCGCATGTCGCGTCAGGAAGTGCGCGACGAAATGAAGCAGAGCGAAGGCCGCCCCGAGGTCAAGGCCAAGGTGCGTCGGCTCCAATTCGAAATGACCAAGCGCCGCATGATGGAAAAGATTCCCACCGCGGATGTGGTGGTCACCAACCCGACCCACTATGCCGTGGCGTTGAAGTACAGCAGCGAGGAAATGCGCGCGCCGCGGGTGGTCGCCAAGGGTGCCGGCGAGATCGCCGCGGTGATCCGCGAGCTGGCGCGCGAGCATCGCATCCCCTTGATATCAGCGCCGCCGTTGGCGCGCGCCCTCTATCGCGAGGTGAACCTCGAGCAGGAGATCCCGGCAGGGCTGTACGCCGCGGTGGCGCGGGTGCTGACCTACGTGTACCAGTTGCGGGGTTGGCGCGGCGGCACGCCGCCGCCGGTACTGGCGCCGATCGGCGAGGTGCCCGGTGGGGAGCCGGATCCCGAATAGGGGTGACCTCGCCGGCGGAGCCCGGCGGGGGTGGGGGAAGGGGGCTGTCGGGCCGGCAAGCGGGGAACGGGACTTGCAAAGAGCCCTGCCAGAAGAGCCATGGAACCCGCCGACAACACATTTTTGACGCGCATCCGCGAGCTCGGCCGCAGCGGCCTGGGCGCTCCGCTGCTGCTCATGGTAATCCTGGCGATGATGGTGGTGCCCCTGGCGCCGTTCGCGCTGGACGTGCTGTTCACCTTCAACATCGCCCTGGCGATCATCATCGTGATGGCCGTCATCTACGTGCTGCGGCCGCTGGAATTCTCGGCGTTTCCGACCGTACTGCTGGTGGTGACGCTTTTGCGTCTGGGTCTGAATGTCGCCTCCGCCCGCGTGGTCCTGCTGCACGGGCACGAGGGCACGCATGCCGCTGGTCGGGTAATCCAGGCCTTTGGTGAGTTCGTCGTCGGCGGCAACTATGCCGTTGGCTTCGTCGTGTTCGTGATCCTCACCATCATCAACTTCATGGTGGTGACCAAGGGTGCCGAGCGCGTGTCGGAGGTGTCCGCCCGCTTCGTGCTGGACGCCCTGCCGGGCAAGCAGATGGCGATCGACGCCGACCTCAACGCCGGGGTCCTGACGCGCGAGGACGCCAAGCGCCGCCGCGAGGAAGTGCGCGAGGAGGCGGACTTCTACGGCTCCATGGACGGCGCCTCCAAGTTCGTGCGCGGCGACGCCATGGCGGGCATCCTGATCCTGGGCATCAATATCGTCGGCGGCCTGCTGGTCGGCACGCTGCAGCACGGGCTGCCGGTGACGGCGGCGCTGAAGAACTACACCCTGCTGACCATCGGCGACGGCCTGGTGGCGCAGGTGCCGTCGCTGCTGCTGTCGACCTCGGTGGCGATCCTGGTGACGCGCATGTCGCGCGCCCAGGACATGAGCCAGCAGTTCTCTGCACAGGTGTTCGGCCAGCCGAAGGTGCTGATGATCGCTGCCTCGGTGATGGGCCTGATCGGCGTGATCCCGGGCATGCCTAACATGGTGTTCCTGTCGCTGGCCGCCATCTGCGGCGGCGGCGCCTGGCTGCGCAAGCAGCGCCAGGCCCAGGCCGCGGCGGAGCCGCCGCCGCCGCCGCCGGCCCCGGCCACGCCCACCGAGCTGAGCTGGGACGACGTATCGCAGCAGGATGCGCTCGGCCTGGAAGTCGGCTACCGGCTGATTCCGCTGGTGGACGTGCGGCAGGGCGGCGAGCTGATGGCGCGGATCAAGGGTGTCCGCAAGAAGCTGACCCAGGAGCTGGGCTTCCTGGTCCAGCCGGTCCACATCCGCGACAACCTCGAGTTGCCGCCCAATTCCTACCGTGTGCTGCTGCACGGCGTGCCGCTGGCCACCGCCCAGATCTATCCGGACCGCGACCTGGCGCTCAATTCAGGCCGCGTCTACGGCGCCCTCAACGGCATCGCCGGCAAGGACCCCGCTTTCGGCCTGGATGCGGTGTGGATCGAGCGCGGCAGCCGCGACCACGCGCAGACCCTGGGTTACACCGTGGTCGACGCCGCCACCGTCGTCGCCACCCACCTGTCACAGCTGGTGAAGGAGCATGCCGCCGAGCTGCTCGGCCACGACGAGGCTCAGCAGCTGCTCAACAGCCTGTCCAAGTCGGCGCCCAAGCTGGTCGAGGACCTGGTGCCCAAGCTGCTGCCGCTGTCGGTATTCGTGCGGGTGCTGCGCACCCTGCTCAACGACCGCGTGCCCATCCGCAACCTGCGCGGCATCGCCGAAGCTTTGGCGGAGGCCGCGCCGCGGAGTCAGGATCCCGTCGTCCTGGCCGGAGCCGTACGCGTGGCGTTGCGCCGGCAAATCGTCCAGGACATCAGCGGTGGCGAGGTGGAGCTGCCGGTATTGACGCTCAGCCCGGCGCTGGAACGCGTGTTGCAAGACAGCCTCGCCAGCGGCGCGGCTGCGGTGGAACCAGGTCTCGCCGAACGCATGCAGCAGTCGATCGTGCAGGGCGCCCAGCGGCAGGCCAAGACCGGGCAACCGGCGGTGCTGCTGGTACCGGCAAGTCTGCGGCCGCTGTTGGCGCGGTTCACGCGCCAGGCCGCACCGGACCTGCATGTGCTGGCGTACGACGAGGTGCCCGAAGATCGGCGCATCCGCATGGTAGGAGCGATTGCATGACTAGCTTTGAGGGGGCAGCGCATCAATGAAGATCAAACGGTTCGTCGCGAAGACCATGCGCGAAGCCATCCGGCAAGTGCGCGAAGAACAGGGGCCGGAGGCGGTGATCCTGTCCAACCGCCGGGTTCCCGGCGGCGTGGAGGTGGTCGCCGCCACCGATTACGACGCGGCGCTGGCGCAGCAGGCGCTGCGGCACCACGTGCCGGTCGAGCCGCCGCCATCGCCTCCAGACGACACTCCCAAGCCGGGTGCGCCGCGCCGCGGGTCCGCCTCTACCGCCTCGGCTGCCGCCAAGCCGACACGGCCGGCGCCCGCATCTGCACCCACTTCCCCCACCTCGACCGCGGCCGCGATTGCGTCACTTGCCGCACCGGCCCGTCCCGCGCCGGGATCGGCACCGGCCCCAGCCGCTGCTGCGCCGCAGCAGACGCTGCCGGAACTGACGCAAATGCAGCGCGAACTCGGCACCGTGCGCAAGCTGCTGGAAGAGCAGCTCTCCGGCATGCGTTGGGACGACCTCAAGCGCAACAACCCGCGCCGGGTGGCGGTGCTGCGGGCCCTGGCCAACCTGGGCATCGACGCCGACCTGGCGCGCGCCCTCGCCGACGAGGTGCCGCCCGATGCCGACAGCGTGCGCGCCCGCTACCTGCCGCAGGGCCTGCTGGCGCGTCGCATTCCCGACGGCAAGCAGGATCCGATTTTTGACGGCGGGGTGGTGGCCCTGGTGGGTCCCACCGGGGTGGGCAAGACCACTACCATCGCCAAGCTGGCCGCCCGCTTCCGCGAGCGCAACCGGTCCCGCGACATCGCCCTGGTGACCCTGGACCACTACCGGATCGGGGCCCAGGAGCAGCTCTACAGCTACGGCCGCATGCTGGGCGTACCGGTGCACAACGTGTCGCCCGACCAGGAACTGCTGCCGGTGCTGCAGGAACTTTCCGACCGCAAGCTGGTGCTGGTGGATACCGCCGGCATGAGCCAGCGCGACCGCACCCTGCAGCAGCAGATCGAGCGCCTGGCCCGGCTCGGCTCGCGGGTGCGGACCTACGTGGTGCTCGCCGCCAACGCCGACAACCCGGACGCGGTGGTGCGCCGTTTCGCCGTCCTCAAGCCGGTCGGCGGGATCCTGACTAAGCTGGACGAGGCCAGCAGCATCGGACCGGTCCTGTCGGCGGTCATCCGCCACAGCCTGCCCCTGGCCTACGTGGCCCACGGCCAGCGCGTGCCCGAGGATTTGCACCTGGCACATACCGATCGGCTGGTCCTATGCGCCACCCAGCTTGCCCGTGCCACACCCAAGGCGCTGGACGAGGATACTCTCGCCACGCGTTTCGCCAACCCGCTGCCTCAATCCGCCCACAGCCATGTCTGAACGCCATCCCAACCAAGCAAGCGGTCTGCGGCTCCTGAAGCCGGCACAACCGGTGCGTGTCATTGCCGTCACCAGCGGCAAGGGCGGCGTCGGCAAGACCAGCGTCTCGGTCAACCTGTCGGTGGCCATGGCGATGGCCGGCAAGAAGGTCATGCTGCTGGACGGCGACCTCGGCCTGGCCAACGTCGACGTGATGCTCGGGCTGCAGCCCAGCTGCAACCTGTCCCACGTCCTGGCCGGCAAATGCACCCTCGAAGACACCATCCTGGAGGGGCCCGCCGGCGTCATGGTGGTGCCGGCCTCCAGCGGCAGGCAGCACATGGCCGAGCTTTCCGCGGTGCAGCATGCGGGGCTGGTGCAGGCCTTCAGCGAGCTCAACCGGCCGATCGACACCCTCATCGTGGACACCGCCGCCGGCATCGCCGGCTCGGTGATCACCTTCAGCCAGGCCAGCCAGGAGGTGATCGTGGTGGTCACCAACGATCCGGCCTCCCTCACCGATGCCTACGCCCTCATCAAGGTGCTGAACCGCGACCACGGCATCCACCGCATCCAGGTGCTGGCCAACCAGGCGACCAACGCGGCCGAAGTGCGCGAGATCTACGAGAACCTGCGCCGCGTGGCCGAGAAGTTCCTCGACGTCACCCTCAACTTCATGGGCAGCGTGCCCGCGGACGAATGGCTGCGGCGGGCGGTGCGCCGCCAGCGTCCGGTGGTCGAAGCCTATCCCAACAGCCCCTCTGCCAAGGCCTTCCGTGACTTGGCCGCCAAGGCCGATACCTGGGGGATGCCGGTGGGGGCGCGCGGCAACCTCGAATTCTTCGTCGAGCGGCTGGTGCAACGTCCGGCCGCGGGAGCGGTCGCATGAGCGCGCCGACACGGTGCCAGCCCGAAGGGCTGTGGGTGCGGGAGGCGCGCTTGGGCTCACGGCGGCCCACCACTGAACTTGCCATGGAGGTACGCCAGTGAGCGCCCTGCCACAGTTCAACAGCGAAGCCCCGGTCAACGAGGCCCTGCTGGTCCAGCGCCACGGCGACCTGGTGCGGCGCATCGCCCACCATCTGGTGGCGCGCCTGCCGACCAGCGTCGACGTCACCGACCTGATCCAGGCCGGCCTGATCGGCCTGCTGGAAGCCGCCCGCAACTACAGCGGCGCCCATGGCGCCTCGTTCGAGACCTATGCGGGGATCCGCATCCGGGGGGCCATGCTGGATGAGCTGCGGCGTGGCGACTGGGCGCCGCGTTCGGTGCACCGCCGCCTGCGCGAGATCAGCGGGGCGATGCGGGCGATCGAACAGGAGCTCGGGCGCGAAGCGCGCGATACGGAGGTGGCGGAGCGCCTGGGCATCGGCCTCGACGAGTACCACCGCTGCGTGCAGGACGCGACGCAGTGCCAGGTGTTGTCGATCAGCGGCCGCGACGACGACGATCCCGACTTCGATTGCCCGTCGACGGACTGCAGCCCGCAGCAGGACCTTGAGCGCGACGAATTCCAGCGCGAGCTGGCCGGCGCGATCCAATCGCTGCCGGAGCGGGAGAAGCTGGTGCTGTCGCTCTACTACAACGACGAACTGAACCTGCGCGAGATCGGCGAGGTGCTGGACGTCAGCGAAAGCCGCGTATGCCAGATCCATGGCCAGGCCCTGTTGCGCCTGCGCGGCCGCCTGGGTGACTGGGCCGCGGCCCACAAGGCCGCGTAACCGGGCTGCCGGTTTTGAATCGAACGTTAGATCCCCTAGCGGGTTGGAGATAGTCTTGGACAAGAACATCCGGATCCTGGTTGTGGACGATTTTTCGACGATGCGCCGCATCGTCAAGAACCTTCTGCACGATCTCGGCTATGCCAATACCACCGAAGCGGATGACGGCAAGACCGCCTGGGCCACGCTGCAGACCCAGCCCTTTGACCTGATCATCACCGACTGGAACATGCCGGGCATGACCGGCCTGGACCTGCTCAAGAACATCCGCGGCGACGCCCGTTTCGCTTCGCTGAAGGTGCTGATGGTGACCGCCGAGGCGCAGCGCGAACAGATCATCGAGGCGGCCAAGGCCGGCGTGAACGGTTACATCATCAAGCCGTTCACGGCGGTGACCCTGAAGGAAAAGCTGGACAAGATGGCCCAGCGCACGGTGGGCGCCGCGGCATGAACGCGCCCTCCAGGGATCACGGCGGCTGCGAAATCCACGATCCGGCCGAGCTGTATGCCGGCGTGGCGCGCCTGACGCGCTGCCTGCACGAGGGCTTGCGCGAGCTGGGTCTCGACAGCCGGCTGGCGCGGGTCGCCGGCAGCGATATTCCCGACGCCTGCACCCGTCTCGACTGCGTGGTGAAGATGACCGAGGACGCGGCCCACCGCACGCTCGACCTGGTGGAAGGCGGCCGCGGTATCGCCGACGGCCTGGCCGACGTACGCGAGCACCTGACCCGTCTGCAGGCGCGGCCGGCCGCGCCGGTGCTGCCGATCGAGCTGCGCGGCGCCCAGGTCGCGGTGGAGGATGCCGAGACGCGGCTGCGCGAGACACTGACCGCCCTGGCGCAGGCGCAGGAGTACCAGGACATTTCCGGCCAGTTGATCCGCCGCGTGATCGGGCTGGTGCGCAACGCCGAATCCACCTTGCTGGAGCTGCTCTCCTCGGGCCAGGTTCAGTCGACGCTGGCGCCGCCGATACATGAGCCGGACAACAACCTGCCGGGACCGGCCGTGCCCAATTCCGGGGCCGCCGACCAGGACGACGCCGACCGGCTGCTGTCCAGCCTGGGCTTTTAGAAGGATTTTGAGATCGCGTCATGAGTGCCGATACCGACGACGACATCAAGGCCGACTTCCTCACCGAAGCCGGCGAGTTGATGGGGCGTCTGAGCGAGCAGCTGGTGGAGCTGGAGCAGCGGCCGGCCGATCGCGATCTGCTCAATGCGGTGTTCCGCGGCTTCCACACCATCAAGGGCGGCGCCGGATTCCTGCACCTGGAACCGGTGGTTACGCTGTGCCACGCCGCCGAGGACCTGTTCAACCTGCTGCGCAACGGTTCCCTCGCAGTGGAGCCGTCGCTGATGGACGCGGTGCTCGAAGCGCTCGACCGGCTGCAGGAGATGCTGGTCGCGGTAGGCGCCGATCAGGCGCCGGAAGCCGCGCCGCCGGCGCTGATCGAGCGCCTGCACCAGTTCGCGCGCCGCGGTCAGTCGGCTGGCGCCGCCCCCGCGGCGGCCGTGGCTGCCGCAGCCGCTCCCGCGGCCGACAAAGCCGGCGGCGACGTCATCAGCGACGACGAATTCGAGGCGTTGCTCGACCAGTATCACGGGGTCGGCAAGGCACCCTCCACCGAAACGGTGCAACGGGCGGTGACCGAGGCCAAGGCCGCGGCGGAAGCGCCGCCTGCGCCGCCGCCCGCGGCCCATGTGCCGGCGGTGGCCGAAACCAGCGTGCGCGTGGATACCGGCGCGCTGGACGGCATGATGAACCTGGTGGGCGAACTGGTGCTGGCCCGCAACCGCTTGAAGACCTTGAGCGCGCGCAGCGGCCAGGAGACTTTTGTGCGCGCCGTCGGTGAGCTCGACCATATCACCCGCGGCCTGCAGGCCGCCGTCATGCGCGTGCGCATGCAGCCGATCCGCAAGGTATTCGCCCGCTTCCCGCGGCTGGCGCGCGAACTGGCGCGCGGCCTCGGCAAGCAGGTCGAGGTGAAACTGGTCGGCGAGGACACCGGGCTGGACAAGAACCTGGTGGAGGCGTTGGCCGATCCGCTGGTGCACATGGTGCGCAACAGCGTGGATCACGGCATCGAGATGCCGGAGCGGCGCCTGGCGGTCGGCAAGCCGGCCTGCGGGCGGATCCGCTTGGCGGCGCAGCAGACCGGCGACAATATCCTGATCACCGTATCCGACGACGGCGCCGGCATGGACCCGGAGAGCCTGCGCCGCAAGGCGGTGGAGAAGGGGCTGCTGACCGCCACCGATGCGGCCCAGATGTCGGTGCAGGAATGCCTGCAGCTGATCTTCCTGCCGGGCTTCTCCACCAAGGAACAGATCAGCGACCTGTCCGGCCGCGGCGTCGGCATGGACGTGGTGAAATCCTCCATCACCGGCCTCGGCGGCGCTGTGCTGATCGATTCGCGGCCCGGCTTCGGCACCCAGATCCAGATCCGCGTGCCGCTGACCCTGGCGATCCTGCCGGCGCTGATGATCGGCGTGGGCGAGCGGATCCTGGCGCTGCCGCTGGCGCCGGTGCTGGATGTGTTCATGCTCGACCCCACACGCGTGCGCAAGCTCGACCGCTGGAGCGTGCTGCTGTACCGCAACGAAACCCTGCGCCTGGTGCACCTGCACCGCTGGCTCGACGTGCCCCACGGCATCGACCAGCCGCGCCACGTGGTGGTGGTGCAGGTCGATGCGGAGCACTACGGTTTCGTGGTGACCCAGGTGTTCGGCCGCGAGGAAGTGGTGATCAAGCCTCTCGGCGCCCTGCTTCGGGGCCTGGCCGGCCTGTCGGGGGCCACCGTCACCGGCAGCGGCCGCGTCGCCCTGATCCTCGACCCGCCGGGCCTGGTCCGTGCCGCGGGCGGGGGGGAGTGAGGGCGCATGGACCTGCTCAGCCTAATCGGCGTGGTACTGGGGTTCGGCGCCATCCTTGGCGGCATCATGCTGCATGGCAACAGCCCGATGGCGCTGTTCGGTCCCGCGGCAATGGTCATCGTGTTCGTCGGCACCACCGCGGCGATCCTGGTGCAGACGCCGATGACGACCTTCAAGCACTTCCTCAAGATCGCGCGCTGGATCTTCAAGCCGCCGACGCAGAACCCCAAGGCGCTGATCGAGCGCATCGTCGAGTGGAGCAACAGCGCGCGCAAGCAGGGCCTGCTGGCGCTGGAGAACAGCGCCGAGGCGGAGTCCGATCCCTTCATCAAGAAGGGGCTGCAACTGCTGGTGGACGGCGCCGAGCCGGACGTGATCCGCGGCACCCTCGATGTCGATCTGGCCAACCGCGAGCATTTCGATCTCGCCGGCGCCAAGGTGTTCGAGGGCCTGGGCATCTACGCCCCCACCCTCGGCATCATCGGCGCGGTGATGGGGCTGATGGAGGTGATGGCCAACCTGGCGGACCCGAGCAAGCTCGGTTCCGGCATCGCCGCGGCCTTCGTAGCCACCATCTACGGCATCGCCACCGCCAACCTGTTCATGCTGCCGATGGCCTCCAAGCTCAAGTCGGTGATCGCCGACCAGACGCGGGTGCGCGAGATGGTGATCGAAGGCCTGGTGTCGATCTCGCAGGGCGAAAACCCTCGCAACATCGAAGCCAAGCTGCAGGGCTACCTGCACTGAGTGCCGCCGACAGGCGCCGCTGACCCATGGCCAGGAAGATAAAGCACGAGGATCACCTCAATCATGAGGCCTGGGCCATTCCCTACGCCGACATGATCACGCTGCTGCTGGCGTTCTTCGTGGTGATGTACTCGATCTCCGCGGTCAATGAAGGCAAGTACCGCGTGCTGTCCGACGCCCTGTCGCAGGCCTTCGCCGGTCCGCCCAAGTCGCTCAAGCCGGTCCAGTTCGGCTCGCACCGCCAGAGCGGCACCAACAGCGACCAGGCGATCAACATCATCGAGACCAACGCGGTCGAGCAGACTGTCGCCGGCGACATGCACAATCTGCGGCCTGCCGTGGTGCTGCCCGGCAAGGAGCACGCGCTGTCCAGGCAGCAGTACAACCCTTCCGGCAACACCGGTTATGCCGAGGCCAAGGAGCGCGCCGCACTGCAGCATATGGCGGACGCGGTGGCGAAGGCGATGGGCCCCCTGATCTCCCGCAACATGATCACCGTGCACAAGTCGGAGCTGAAGCTGGAGATCGAGATCCGCACCGATATCCTGTTCGCCAGCGGCTCGGCCCTGGTGGACGAGAAGGCGCGGCCGGTCCTGGCGGAGCTGGCGAAGATCCTCAAGCCGTTTCCAAATTCGCTGCTGATCGACGGGCATACCGACAACGTGCCTATCCATACCTCGATCTTCGCCTCCAACTGGGAGCTGTCCTCGGCGCGCGCCGCCAGCGTCGTACACCTGTTCATGGACAAGGGCATCGACCCGCTGCGCATGAGCGTGGAGGGGTTCGGCGAATATAGGCCGGCCGCCGACAACTCCACCGTGGAAGGGCGCAATCACAACCGCCGTGTGGTGCTGGTGGTGCTGGCCAATCCGGGCCAGCCGGTGCCGGTGGAGAACACCGACGGCAAGGGCGAGCTGATCCATACCTCGATGGAAGCCGCTCCCGCCGCCGACGCCGCTTCCGCCCAGGCGGCGCCTGCCGCCGCCGCTGCGCCTGCCGCCGGCGCCTCGCCGAATGCCACGGCGGCAGCCGCCGCAGATACCTTGGGCGCGGCTGCCGCAGGTGCCCCAGCCACAGCTCCCGCACCCGCGGCTGCGCCTCCCGGCCCCGCAGAGGCCGCCGTTCCCACGGCGCCGGCAACGGCGACCACCGCGCCGCCCGTTTCCTCCACCTCGCCGGCTTCCGCCGCGCCTGCCGCTGCGCCGCAGCCGGTGGCCGCGGCGAGCGTGGCCGTACCGGCAGCCAAACCATGAACTCCATCGCCCAGAACCTGCGTGCCGCCCGCCGCGACGACAGCACCATCACCCGCTGGGTGGGCTTCCGCGTCGACGAACAGAACTACGCCCTCGACATCCATCAGGTGCAGGAAGTGCTCGCCGCCGCCGAAATCGAGCCGGTGCCGGGAGCGCCGTCGGCGGTGCTGGGCGTCATCAACTTGCGCGGCCGCATCGTCACCGTGGTGGACCTGCGGCGCTGCCTGGGTTTCGCCGCCGCCGGCGATACGGGTCCCTGCAGCGTCATCATCGTCGATGTGGGCGGCGAGAGCCTGGGCATGCGCGTCGACGGCATCGCCGAAATCTGCAGCGTGGCGGAGGCGGCGATCAAGCCTGCGCCGGCCATCCATGGCCGCGAACCCGATCCTCTCGTGCATGGCATCGTCAGCCGCCCCGGCCTGATGATGACCCTGCTGGATGCGGAGCGTCTGGCGCAGATCGCCGCCGCTTGACCGTCCTTTCAGCCCCGCTTGTCATGCCGTTGATTCAGCACTGAATCAAACGCGCCGTTGCCCCTGCAGGCGGTTGCCAGGGGGCGGCCGTCGACAAGTAGAAGATTGTTTCGCGTCACCCGTCATCCAACTCAAACAAGGGTCAGACGAAGCGAGGCTGATAAATGAGCGCAGTCGTGAATTGCGTGGGGGGCATCGCGGCGCCGCCGATCCGGCGATTGCTGCGGGGGTTGAGAAACCTGAGGATCGGGCAGCGGCTGGTGCTGGGCTTCGGCGCGGTGACCGTGCTGTTCCTGGTGGCGGCGGCGCTCATGATGCTGCGTCTCGGAACCATCGGCGAACTGGTCGGCGGCACCGGCAAGTACTACCGCATCCTGGTCGCCCAGCAGGTGCTGGGAGACGATCTGCGCGACTCCGTGACGATCCTCAACAGCCTGATCCAGTCCAACGACGATGCGGCGGCCGAGCGCTTCGCCGCACGGCTGCAGCCGATGGCCGCCAGGGATGCCGAGGCCGATGCCACCTTGGGATCCCTGGTCGTCAGCGATGAAGGCAAGCGGCAGCTGGCGGAGGTGCGCGCCAGGCGCGCCGCCTTCGAGAAGATCCGCGGTGAAGTGACGACCTTCCTTCACAACGGCCAGATCTTCCAGGCGCAGTCGCGCTACCAGGGTGGGCTGAGCGCCACGGCGGACGAGTACAAGGCCGCGCTGAAGGAGTTCTCCGACATGCAGATCGCGCATGCGCAGGGCCGGCTGACGAAATCGGTGGAAGGCGTGTCGCACAGCGTGCGCCTGCTGGCGGTGGCGGTGGCCGTGGCACTGCTGCTGGCCACGGTGTCCGGCGTTCTCATCACGCTCAGCGTGTCGCAGCCCTTGCGGCATGCGACCGCCCTGGCGCAGGCGGTCGCCGAAGGCCGGCTCGACAGCGACATCGCGGTGGACGGTCGCGACGAGATCAGCGGCCTGCTGGCGGCGCTGAAAACCATGCAGGACACCTTGCACGGCTTCGTGGCGGCGCAAAAGCAGCTTGCCCGGGAGCATGCCGACGGTTACATCTCGCGCACCATTCCGGTGGAACACTTCAAAGGTGTGTTTGCGGACGTCGGCAAGGCGATCAACGAGTTGATCGGCTCGCACATCACGGTGACCATGCGGCAGGTGGAGGTCGCCGGGCGTTATGCCGTCGGCGATTTCTCGGCCAGCATGGACCGCCTGCCGAACGAAAAGGCGGTGCTGACCGAGACCATGGACCGGGCTCAGGCCAATCTCGTGGCCATGCATGCGGAGATCATGCAGCTGGTCGACGCCGCCCGGCGGGGGGATCTGCGGCGGCGCGGCGACGCCGGCCGTTTCGAGCACGGCTTCCGCGCCATGGTGGAGGGTATCAACCACAGCCTCGACGCCTTCGTCGCGCCCACCGCCGAGGTATCCGGAGTGCTGGAAGCGCTGGCGCGCGGCGACCTCACGCGGACCGTGCAAGGCGACTTCCATGGCGACTTCGGCAAGCTCAAGGACGATGCCAACGCGACGGTCGAAGCACTGCGCGTCCTGGTCGGCCAGATCCGGCAGACGAGCGAATCGATCAGCGTCGGCTCGCACGAGATCTCGGCCGGCAACGCCGACCTGTCGGCCCGCACCGAGCGGCAGGCCGCTTCGCTGCAGGAAACCGCCAGCTCGATCGAGCAACTGGCCGGGACCGTCAGGCAGAACGCCAACAACGCCTGCCAGGCCAACCAGCTCGTCATCGGCGCCAGCGCGGTCGCCGAGCGCGGCGGCGAGGCGGTGGGCAGCGTGGTCAGGACCATGGAGGCGATCCAGCAATCGAGCAGGAAGATCGTCGACATCATCGCCGTGATCGATGGCATCGCCTTCCAGACCAACATCCTGGCGCTGAACGCGGCGGTGGAAGCCGCGCGCGCCGGCGAGCAGGGTCGCGGCTTCGCGGTGGTGGCCAGCGAAGTGCGTGGCCTGGCGCAGCGCTCGGCGACGGCGGCCAAGGAGATCAAGGCGCTCATCAACGACTCGGTGGAAAAGGTTGCCGACGGCACGCAGCTGGTCGAGCAGGCCGGCGGGATCATGCAAGACATCGTCGCCAGCGTGAAGCAAGTGACTGGCATCATGGGCAACATCACCGCCGCTTCGCAGGAACAGAGCGGCGGCATCGAGCAGGTCAACCAGGCCATCGCACACGTGGACGAGGCGACCCAGCAGAACGCCGCCCTGGTGGAAGAGGTGGCGGCTTCGGCGCATGCATTGGAAGAGCAGTCCAAGTCCCTGGTGGCCGCCGCCCGCCGTTTCATCCTGGATGACAGCGGGGAGCGTGAACCCGGGAGACCGGCGATGGCCAGGACCGTCAGCCGGAAGGCTCTGTCGATCGCCGGTTCCGTCCGCACCTGAGATGCCGGCGAGGTTCTCGCGCTGTGGCGGGCGGCAGCACGGCCGCTCGGCCCCGTTTTCGCACCATTCATCCGCGGTCATCTCATGCTGCAGCGCGGCGTAGCCGTTGACTGTGCAGTCATGTCGGCCTACGCCCGATCGTGTTCCTGAAGCCTCCCGCCGGGGCGGGGAGGCTGTTCGCGTTTGAAAAGCAGTTCGGCGTGGGGCGGACTGCGGTTGAGCGCGGATGCATGCGTCGAGGGGTAAAAGATGAAAGAACTGTTGGGGCGTTTCGCGTTGTGGCAAAAGCTGGCCTTCCTGTGCGGCCTGTCGTTCCTGGTGGCTGCTGTCATGTGCGGCCTGTACGTGGCCATGGTGCGGGAGGGAATGCGCTCTGACAGGATCGAGTCTGCCGGCATAGCGCCGGTGGGCGAGATGGTGCAGGCCTTGCGGCTGGTCCAGCAGCACCGCGCCCTGTCGGCGCAGGTGCTCAACGGCAACAGCGCCGCGGGCTCGTCGCGTGAGGCAAAGCAGGCGGAAGTGACGGCGGCCTTGGCGGCGGTCGCCAAGAGCGCCGTGGCGCACCCCGACATACGCCTGAGCAAGGACTGGCCGCCGATCGTGCAACACTGGGAGGCCCTGGCGCACAAGGTCGGCGCAGCCGCGATCGATGGGCCGGCCAGCTTCGCCGAGCACAGCGCGCTTGCCGCCGAGGTGCTGGGCGAGATCGACGCCGCCACCGACGATTTCGGCTTGTCGCTGGATCCCGCCGCCGACAGCTATCACCTGGTCAGCGCCATGCTGCTGCATATGCCGCAGCTCGCCGAGGCCGTGGGTCAGGTGCGGGGACTCGGCGTAGCCGAGCTGTCCAGGCATGCCGCGACCGCGGAGGAAAAGAAGCAGCTCGAAATCCTGCTGGCCCTGGCCCGGCGCGACCAGGGCGTCATGAACGTCGAGCTGAAGAAGGCGGCGGACGCCAATCCCGTGCTGCAGAACCTGCTGAAGGGGCCGATGCTGGAGTCCCAGGCGGCTTTCGCCAAGGCGATGCAGGTGGTGCAGGACCGGATCGTGGAGTCGTCCAGCCTCGATTACCCCGCCGACGACTATCTGCGCGATCTGACGGGCACCCTGGACGGCTTCTATACCCTCAACCACACCACGCTCGACGCGTTGCAGGGTGCCGTCGATGCGCGGCTGGCGGCCAGCCGGGCCCTGCTGGTGCGGGTCGGCCTGGGCTCGGCGCTGTTCGTGCTGCTGCTCGCCGGTCTGAGCTACGTCATTTCGCGCAACCTCATGCAGCGCGTGGGCGAAAGCGTGGCGGTGGTCGAGGCGGTTTCGCGTGGGGACTTCGGTACCGCTGTCGCCGCCGGCGGCAAGGATGAAGTCAGCATGCTGCTGCGCGCCATGCAGGGCATGCTGGGCACGCTGCGCAAGTTCCAGGCGGCGCAGACGGAAATGGCCGGCCAGCACCACGCCGGCTGTATCGATCACGCCATGGATGTGAAGCAGTTTCCCGGCGGCTACGGCCAGATGGCCGAGAACATCAACCGCCTGGTGGCAGGCCACATCGCCGTCACCAACCGCGTGGTGGAGGTGGTCAAGTCCTATGCCATCGGCGATCTGTCCGTCGACATGGATCGTCTGCCGGGCAAGAACGCCCAGATCACCGAGGCGATCGACGGCGTCAAAGCCAGCCTGCAGGCGATCAGCGGCGAGATCAAGACCCTCGCCACCGCCGCGGCGGCCGGACGGTTCGACGTGCGCGGCGAGGAAAACGGGTATAAGAACCAATACCGCGAGATGGTGGCGGGTCTGAACCGGCTGATGGACGTCAGTCATCGCGGCCTGACCCAGGTTGGCGGGGTGCTCGCCGCCCTGGCCAAGGGTGACCTGAGCCAGAAAATGTCCGGGGATTACGAAGGTCTGTTCGGCCAACTCAAGAACAGCGCCAACGCCACCGTGGACGGCTTGCAGGAACTGGTGGGCGGTATCCGCCAGACCAGCGAATCGATCAACGTCGCCGCGCGCGAGATTTCGGCCGGCAACGGCGACCTGTCGGCGCGGACCGAGCAGCAGGCGGCCTCGCTGCAGGAGACCGCCAGCTCGATGGAGGAGCTGACCGGCACGGTCAAGCAG
>JARLJS010000169.1 GCA_031291075.1 Nevskia sp.
CGAGTAGGCGCCGTGGCAGCTGGCACAGGAGCCGTTGCCGCCGGGCGGGCGTGCCACCGGGTTCTTCAGCTGCGGATCCCACAGGTTCTTGCTGTGGAACAGGATGGCGCCCTGCTCGGCCAGCGGCTCGTTGATGCAGCCCGGGTTGTCGCCCGGGCCGGGCGCGCCGTTGGCCCCGGTGCAGAAGCCGTAGGGATACTTCGGTGCTTCCACCGAGTCCTGCCACAGGCGCACATCGTCGAAGTAGCCTTCCTTCAGGTGCAAGCGCTCCGCCGGCAACTGCGAAACGATGCCATCGAAGAACATGTCGCCGCGGGCGGTGTCGCCGGAGAAGCCGCCGAACCACAGGTAGCGGCCCTTGTTGTGCTGCCACCACCAGGGCGGCGGCGCCTGCTCGCCGGTGTCCGGCCCGAAGATGCCGTACCACGGAATGTCGCGCAGGATGTAGACCGGTGTGGTGGCCAGGTCCTCGATGATCAGGCCGGTGGTGTCGACGTCGCGGATCGAATAGGCCGCGATGATGTCGAAGTCCGCGGCGTGGGTGCCGCGCGTCTGGTTGACGTTGATCGGTGTGCCCAGGGCCTTGATGAACGGGATGTTGGCCGAGCTGAACTTGCCGATGATGGCGGAGCGCAGCAACTCGTTGATGATCAGCCCGAAGTCCTGCAGGTTGTTGGGATAGCCCATGAAGCTGCCTGCCGGGTTGGCGCCGTAAGCCGCCGCCAGCGCCGGGTTGGTCGGCACTTCGCCGGCGGTGCCGATGGCCTCGCCGCTGCCGATGCGGCCGGCATGGCAGATGAAGCAGTTGATGCCGATATAGCCGGTGTACTGCAGGGTCTTGGGATCACGCGTCTGCACCCAGCCCAGCGGCAGCTGGCCGCTGCCGCCGTTGGTCTTGGCCGGATCCTCACCGGCCAGCGGGTAGGGGTTGCGGAACGGCGCCGGCGAAAAGCCGTAGCGCTGCACGATCTGCTGGTCGAAGTCGCCGGGCTTGGATTGCAGGCCCCAGGCCTTCCACAGGTTGTCCCAGATCGCGGCGGAGAAGCCCAGGCCTTCCGTGCTGGGGCCATGGCTGCCGTTGATGTAGTTGAAGCCGTCCAGCACCCGGGTGCGCCACTCGCCGCAGGTGGCGGGATTGCGCTTGGCGGTGTAGATCGCATCCTGCCCTTTGGACAGGCGGATGGAGTTCTGCTTGGCCTGGGTCTGGAACAGCGTGTCGGTATGGCAGTTCTCCCAGGGATCGTTGAAGTAGACCGAGTAGTTGGCGTTGTCGATGTTGGCACCGCTCATCAGCGCGCGCGGCTCCTGGCTCCAGTCGATCGGCGTGCTGTCGGGCTGGTCCAGGCACAGCTGCGACACCCAGTTGCGGCCGCCGGTGGTGCCCAGGTCGCCGAGCAGCGAACCCTGTCCGCCCGACGAACTGCCGCCGGAGCTGCTGGAACTGCCGCCGCCGCTGCCGCCCGACGAGGACGACGTCATGCCGCCGCCCGAGGAGCTGCTGGAGCCGCAGCCGTTGCCGCCACCCGAGGAACCGCTGGAGGAGCTGCCGCCGGAGGAACTGCTGCTGGAAGAGCCGCTGCTGGAGGACCCGGAGGAGCTGCTGCCGGTGGCGCCGGAAGAAGACGAGGAGGAAGAGGAGCTGGAACCCGCCGCGGTATCGGCGGCCCAGTCGGTCAACACGGTCTCCATGGCGGTGTAACCCGCGCCGCCGGTGGGCCACATCTGGCCGCCGGGGTGGCCGTTGCCGCCGGTGGGATAGGTCAGCAGGTCGTTCTGCGTCACGTTCGCCGGCTGCGGAAGGTTCTGCCAGGCGGCGACAAAGTTGGCGTAGTCCTGGGTGGTGTCGCTGCTGAGGGTGAGCTGGTTGGTGATGGGATAGCCGGGCTGGTTCGCCAAGCCGCCGGCGGTGTGGCAGACGCGGCAGTTGCCGGACTGCACGTTGGGCTCCACGTTGGCGTTGAAGTACGCCTGCGTCGCGCTGTCGCCGGCCGGCGAGGCCAGGGCGACCGCCCGCGTGCGGCCACCGGCGGTGGCAGCCTGTGCATTGGGAAGGGTGCTGCAGGACCCGCCGCTGCCGCCGCCCGAGGAGCCGCCGCTACTGCCGCTGCCGCCCGGCGCGCTGGGCGTGGTCGCGGCCGAGCTGGCCTGGGTGGGTGCGCCGCTGTAGTTGCCGCTGCCGCCGCAGGCGCCGAGCGTCGCGGCCAGGCACCAGGAAAGGGGTAGTAAAACGCGGGTGAAGCCCATCGGTGTCATCACTCCCTGAAGTGAAGGTGAACTGCTCGTTACGGAGCATCCGCTCCTGGCCACCTTTTTACGTGCTGTCGCGGCATTGGTGTTAGGCGGATAAGTGCCAAAAGAGCTGTCAATTCGGGCCGAGTCCGGCCATATGGGCCGGATCTTTCCCGGTCCGGAATCGCCGCTTGGGCGGCCCTGCCGGCGGCACTTCTGACAAGTCGACCGCGCCGCCGCGCGTATTCGTGCGCCGCTCCCCGCAGGTTCCATGGCGCCGGGCGGCGATAGATGGAGCTAAAACATCTGGCCCAAAATGCCAATCAAGTTGGCCTGATTAGAAATTACTTGTGGTGGTGCCTTGGGTTGATACTCCATGGACATGGAGGAGGCGATGGCGCAGTGCAAGAGCGCCATACGCACGACAACACAATGAAAGCACAAGATCTCAGACGGCCGACGGTGCCGGTGGTGTACGGGGATCTGATCCTGGAGGTGGCGCTGGAGCATGGCGTCGCCCGGGAACAGGTTCTGGCCGGTTTGGACATCCCGGAGCGGATCTGGGGCAGCCCTGATGCGCGCTTGTCCCTGGTCCAGGTCAGCGGCATGCTCTACCGTGCCCTGCAGCTCAGCGGCAATCCCGGTTTCGGTTACGAGATCGGGCTGCACAGCACTCTCACCAGCCACGGCTTTGTCGGATTGGGCCTGATGGCCTTCCCGACGCTGCGGGAAGCCTTCGAGTTCGGCAGCCGCTACCTGCCGCTGCGTCTGCCCAACCTCCAGCTATCCCTGCACACGGAAGCGCCGATCGCGGCGGTGGAGGTGAGCGAGACCACGCCGCAGGGCGCGGTGCGGCAGGCCATCTTCGACCTGTTCCTGGTCGGCGTCTGGCGCATCTCCCTGGAAGTGCTGGGGTTGCGCGAGGGCGACAGCCGGGTCGAGCTCTGGTTCGACTACCCGCAGCCGCCGTACTACGCCCGCTATGCCTCGCGCCTGCCGCCTGCCCGCTTCGCGATGGGCAGCACACAGCTGCGCTTTCCCGCCGGCTACCTGGACCGCAGCCTGCGCTGCGCCAATCCCAATACCGCCGCTCTGGTGCAGCAGCAGTGCGCCCGCGAGCTGGAGCTGCTGGGCTTCGGCGAAGACTTCCTGCGGCGGGTGCGCGAAGCCATGGTCAAGCCCAGGGGAGGCTACCGCAGCCTGGAGGAGGTGGCGGCGCACCTGTTCCTGTCCAGCCGCACGCTCAAGCGCAAGCTGCACGACCACGACGTGAGCTTCCAGCAGCTGCTGGACGAGATGCGCCAGCACGACAGCATGCTGCTGCTGCGCGACTCCAGCCTCAAGGTGGAGGAAGTGGCGTTGCGCGTGTCCTACACCGATCCCGCCAACTTCACCCGCGCCTTCCGCAAGTGGACCGGCGTGTCGCCCAGCGAATTCCGCGCGCGGCTGGAGTCGAACGGCGAGGGGATCAGGCCCTGAGCCGGACCGCGGCGCGGCTCAGCTCAAGCTCAGGCTCTGGTTGCTCATCGGCAGCGAGCGGACGCGCTTGCCGGTGAGGCCGTAGAGGGCATTGGCCAGCGCCGGCGCCACGCAGGGCACGCCCAGTTCGCCCACGCCGCCGGGGCTTTCTCCGCTGTTGACGATGACCGTTTCGGTCTGCGGCGCCTGGTGCATGCGCAGGACCGGGTAGTCGTGGAAATTGCTCTGTTGCACCACGCCGTCCTGCAGCGTGATCGCGCCCATCAGCGCCGACGACAGGCCGAACACGATGCCCGACTCGATCTGCGCCTTGACCAGGTCCGGGTTGACGGCGATGCCGCAGTCCACCGCGCTGACCCCCCGCAGCACGCCGAGCTGGCCGCCGGACACGCTCGCCTCCACCACTTGCGCGATGTAGCTGCCGTAGCCGGCCAGCGCGGCGATGCCGCGCGACACGCCGGCGGCGGGCGGGGTGGTCCAGCCGGCGGCCTGGGCCGCCGCGTCCAGCACGCCGAGCAGGCGCGCGTTGTTCCGCAGCAGGCCGCGGCGGAACTGGTAGGGGTCCTGTCCGGCGGCCTGGGCTAGCTCGTCGACGAAGGTCTCCAGCGCGAAGATGTTGAACGAGTTGGCGACCGAGCGCATCCACAGCACCTTCACCTGGTTGGTGACGGTGTGGACATCCACTTCAACGTTGGGCACGGCGTAGGGCATGTTCTCCAGGCCCTCGGTGGCGCGGATGTCGATGCCGAGCACTTTCACCGCCAGCTCGGGCAGTGCGCCGTAGGCCACCGACTGCGCCGCCACGCGGCCGGTGAAGGAGCTGAGCTTGCCGGCCTGGTCGAGCGTGGCGGTGAGGCGGCATACCGCTGCCGGCCGGTAATGGCCGCCGGTGATGTCGTCCTCGCGGGTCCACATCACTTTCACTTTGCCGCGCACGGCCTTGGCCACGTGCGCCGCATCCAGGATGAAATCGTTGTCCACGCTGCCGCGCCGGCCGAAGCCGCCGCCGCTGAGCATGGTGTGGAACTTGATCAGGTCCGCCGGCACCCCCAGCACGGTGCTGGCGGCCAGCCGGTCGGCGTCCGGCCACTGCGTGCCGCACCAGATCTCGCAGTTGCCGGGCGAGTAGTCGATGACGACGTTGAGCGGCTCCATCGGCGCGTGCGCCAGGTAGGGGAAGCTGTAGTCGGCCTGCAGCGACTGCGCCGCGGTCGCCCGCGCCAGGGCGACGTCGCCGTCGTAGCGCCGCACCGTGCCGGGGAACGCCATCAGCTTGCCGTACGAGGTGTACAGATCCGCCGAAGTGATGTTCTCGGCCGTGCTCAGGTCCCACTTCACCTTGAGCGCCGCGCGGCCCTGCTTGGCCGCCCAGAAATCGGTTCCCACCACCGCCACGCCGCCGGGGATCTGGTGGACCTCGACCACACCCGGCAGCGCCATCGCCGCCGAGGCGTCGTAGCTCACCACGCGCCCGCCGAACCTGGGCGGACGCGCAATCAGCGCAGTGAGCATGCCCGGCAGGTAGACGTCGATGCCGTACTGGGTGGAGCCGTTGGCCTTCTGCGCGCCGTCCAGCCGCGCCTTGGGCTGGCCGATAATGGTGAAATCCTTCGGGTCCTTCAGCTTCGGCAGCAGCGGCGGCAGCACCGCCGCCGCCGCGGCCAGCGAACCGTAGGTGGCGCTGCGCCCGCTCACCGGGTCGATCACCGTGCTGTTGCGCGTCTGCAGCGTGGCCGGGCTCACGTTCCACTGCCGCGCCGCTGCCTGCACCAGCATGTCGCGCACCGCGGCGCCCGCTTCGCGCTGCTGCTGGTAACGCGAGACGATGACGAAGCTGCCGGCGGTGAGCTGGGTGACGATGCGCGGATTGGAGTAGGGCAGGGTCGGCGGCGCCTGCTCGAAGCGCACCAGGTTCCAGTCGGCGTCCAGCTCCTCCGCCACCAGCATCGGCGGCGCGGTCATGGTGCCTTGTCCCAGTTCGGCTGGCGCGACGATCACCGTGGTCCAGTTGTCCGCCGTGATGCGCACGAACGCATTGGGCTGGAACGCCTGCTGCTGCGCCGCGGCGGCCGCCTGCGCCGGCGGGGACAGCAACGGCAGGTACCAGGCGGCGAGCAGGCCGCCGCCGGCCGTGGCGCTCACCTGCAGGAAGGAGCGGCGGGTGAGTCCGGATTGGTCTGCCATCACCTTCTCCTGTTGCCGCTAGAGCAGCCCTGGTTTAGTTGCATACATCGTGTTCCCCTCTCCCGCGTGCGGGAGAGGGGTAGGGGAGAGGGGCTTTGGTTGAACGAGAAGCCCCTCTCCCGGCCCTGCGGGCCACCCTCTCCCGGCCCTGCGGGCCACCCTCTCCCGCACGCGGGAGTGGGGAATGAACGTATGCAGGTAAAGAGAAAATGTTCTAGTTCCCGGCGATGCTGTGGATCGCCTGGCGGATGCGCACGTAAGTGCCGCAGCGGCAGATGTTGCCGGCCATCGCGTTGTCGATGTCGGTGTCGCTGGGCTGCGGGTTGTTGCTCAGCAGCGCCGCCGCCGCCATCACCTGGCCCGACTGGCAGTAGCCGCACTGGGGCACGTTCTGCTGCGCCCAGGCCTGCTGCACCTTCTGGCCCACGGTGGTCTGGCCGATGCCCTCGATGGTGGTGATCTGGTGTCCCACCGCGGCGCTCGCCGGAAACACGCAGGATCGCGTCGGCTGGCCGTCGACGTGCACGGTGCAGGCGCCGCACAACGCGAGGCCGCAGCCGTACTTGGTGCCGGTCAGGTGGAGCTGGTCGCGCAGTACCCACAGCAGCGGCCGGCCGCCGCTGGTATCGACCTGGTACTGGGTTCCGTTGACCGCGATCACGTCCATGTTGGTTTTCCTGCGCTTCCGTGCCATGCATCGCCCGGCCGCCGCCGGGCCCGCCTGTTAGAGCGGGACCTGGTGCGAAGCGGCAGGGCCGAAAGTGTCAATTGCGCCGTCATTCCGGGCCAGGCCGCTCAGCACGGCGCTCCCGCGGCGGCCCAGGCCTGCAGGTCCTGCACGAACACGTCCTGCGCGACCGGCGGCGGGTCGCGGCCCGTGCCCGGGCTCCAGGCCCACAACACCAGCGGGCTGGTCTCCATGTGCTGTAGTACCTGGTCCAGGGTCCTGCCGCCGTTCCTGGTGGGATCCTGGATCGCGGCACAGATCTCCGCCGCGCTCAAGCCTTCCCAGCCCATGCTCAGCGGCGCCAGGTGCCAGTCCCCGGCCCCCGGCACGAAGCCGTCGCCGGTGTTGGCGGTCTGGTGGCAGGCGGCGCACTGCAGTGTCGGCGCGCCGTGGCCGTCGGCGCCGCGGATCACCGACTGCAGATGGCGCACCCGCGCGTCGCCCTGGCGCGGGTAGTCCGTCACCGTGTGGCAGTTGAGGCAGCGCGGGTGTTGCAGCACGCTGGCGATGGGCTCGAACAGCGGCGAGTCCGCCGCTGCGCCGGCGCACGCGCCGAGCAGCCCCAGCGCCATGGGCATCCATGTCCGTAGCATCGCCCGAATCCCCTGCTTGAATGCGAGACCGTGTTCCGAGAAAAAACGGCCGCCGGTCGCCCGGCGGCCAACTCAGAGGACCGGTCTTGCGTGAAGGGTGAAGCGGGGATCGGCCGCCGCCTTCGCGGGCGTTCGGCGGGCCTGGATGCGTAGTGCTTTCATGGTTCCGTCCCTGAACCGCCTGGTAATCCAGTAGCGGTCATATCGCTATCGTCTGCTGAACACTTCCTGTGCTCTTGAAAAACCTTTTACCACAAATTATTCGCCATGGGTGAGGGCTGAACGTGCCAAGCCGACGGCCAGTCCGCGGCCTGCCCGGCGCGGCCCGCCGGTGGGACCTCCCACGCGGACGGTGGCCCCCTCGGCTGTCCGACCGGGACAATGTCGTTGTCACGTTGGGCCGAATGCACGCGCGGCTATTGTGCGTGCGCCGCGGGCCACCCTATGTTCGTCGCCATGAGATACGACGACCTCGCCCGACCCAGTGTGCCGATCGCCTATGGCCTGCTCTCCATGCAGGTGGCCATGGAGCGCGGCATCAGCCGTGAACGCATCCTCGAGGCCACCGAGATCGAGCCCGAGGTGCTGCGCCAGCCGAACGGCCGCCTCACCCTGTTCCAGTGGGGCGACCTGATCCGGCGCACAATCGAGCTGACCCGCGACTACGGTCTGGGCTACGAGTTCGGGGCGCGCAACAACATCACGGCGCACGGCCTGTTCGGCTACGGCATGCTGAGCCAGTCCACCGTGGCCGACGCGGTGCGCTTCGCGCAGAAGTACTCGCTGCTCACCACGCTGGCCTTCGGCATCCACTATTTCGTCGAGGACGGCTACCAGGTGCTGGAAGTGCGCGACCGCATTCCCTACGGCACCGTGCGCCAGATCTCGATCGACATGTGCGTGGCGAGCTGGTGGCGCATGCTGGCGCAATGCTTTGGCCCGCTCAACCCGGAGTTCGAGCTGTGGTTCGAATGGCCGCAACCCGACTACTACCTGCGCTACCGCGAGCGCCTACCGCCCACCCGCTTCGGCACCGGCGTCAACCGGCTGCGCTTCCCGGCCAAATACCTGTGCTGCCCGATCAACACCGCCAACGTGGCCACCGCCAGCATGGTCACCGAGCAGTGCGAGCGCGAGCTGGCGGTGATCCTGCAGTCGGAGAACATCGTCGAGCGGGTGCGCGCGGCGCTGATCTGCGAGAAGGGCAACTATCCGGACCTGGAAGCCGTAGCCGAACGCCTCTACATGTCCAGCCGCACCCTCAAGCGGCGCCTGCGCGAGAACCGTTCCAGCTTCCACGGCCTGCTGGCCGAGGCGCGCTACCGCGACTGCATCCGCCTGATGGCCGACCCGACCCTGCGCATGGACGAGATCGCCTGCCGCGTCGGCTATTCGGACCCCGCCAACTTCACCCGCGCCTTCCGCCGCTGGATGGGCACCACGCCCAGCGAGTTCCGCCAGCAGTTCGTGATCCCGCGCAAGAGCGGGCCGGCACGCGTGGCGGTGAGCACCGCGATTCCATAAGGATGCCGGGCCGGCCGGGAACCGCGCGGCGGCCGGTCCCGTGGCAGGATGGGGCCGGTCACACCCGGAACCGAGCTTGCCCATCGGACAATACCTGCCCAGCCTGTTGTTGCGGATAGCGGCGGCGATCCTGCTCGTCGGCCCGGCGCAATCCGCGCCCGCCGACAACTCGGTGCAGGCGCCGCTGGAGGTGCGCATCGACGCATTCGAGCCGCGGTCGGGCAGCGCGTCCCGCTACACGATCCGCATCCATCTGGCGGCGCCGTCCGTCGAAGCCGGCGCAGACCGGATCCACGTGACGCTCGCCGCCAGCGGAATAGTGCATCTGAGCGGACCACGGGTCTGGACCGTCGGCCGCGATGACGCTGTGCGCGGCCTGGACCTGTTGTCGCGGGCCTATCTCGCGGGGCCGGGCGAAGGTTCGCTACGCGTCGAGGCGCAGGAACGGGATGCCGCGGGCTCTCCGCTCTGGGGTAGCGCCGACGATCTCTTCGTGCTGCGCACCGCGCGCGAGCTGCTGACCGGAAAGTCGAGCCTGCTGGAGCTGCAGCGCGAAAAGCTGCGGCGCGATCTCGCCGCCGGCCGGATCAGCCCGGACGAGTACCGCAGGCAGACGCAGAAACTGCTCACGGGCGGCAAGCCCGACCCCGCGGCGGATTGATCCAGGTCATAGGACCTCACACCGGCATTGCGTTACAAATCTTAACTGTGATCAATGTGCGCGCCTCGGCTCCCGCCGAGGGCATCCGGTCTTGGGGGAATCAGCATGAAGAGGCTCATCGGCTTGTTGCTTTGCGCTCTGGCGGTATTCGCCGCTGGGTACGTCGATGCCGACGTGGCACCGCCTCTGGAACTCAGCATGGATACGGCCGGCGCGATGAAAGCGGGCGATGGCATCATGAACCTGCGCATCGGCGTCAGCGTTCCGGCCTACGCCGGCAGCCGCGAGGCCGGCATAAGGCTGGTGCTCACGGCCGACGGCATTGCGCGCGTTTCCGGCCAGGATAGCTGGACCATCGC
Source organism: Nevskia sp. (assembly GCA_031291075.1). Classification (GTDB taxonomy): domain Bacteria; phylum Pseudomonadota; class Gammaproteobacteria; order Nevskiales; family Nevskiaceae; genus Nevskia. Next base: position 9,757 of record JARLJS010000169.1, read on the forward strand.
ACCGGTGGTCCCTGGCCATAGCTACCAGCTCCGGGCGGCGGTGACCCTCAACGGCGCCGGCCTGGGCCACGCCCGGCTGCAGGCGACCAGCGTCGACTCCGCCGGCCGCGAGCTGTGGGGCAGGGCACAGGATGTGTTTCTGTCGCGTACCACGTCCGACGTGCTGATCGGCAAGAGCAGCCATTTCGAGCTGCTGCGCAGCCGCCTCGACAGCCAGCGGTCCGGCGGGACCCTGAACGAGTCGCAGTACCGGCAGCAGCTGCGCGAGCTGCTGCAGGGACCCGCGGCCGCGGCGCAGCCGCGCGCCTCCGCCATCGCCGCGGCGGCGCCGACGTTCGCCACCGTCACGGTCAGCGGCACCGCGACATACACCCAGCGCACCAACGTCGACGCCGCCGGTGCCAACACCTTCGCGGCCGCGGCGGACGCGCGTGCGATCGCCGGCGCCGTGGTGACCTTCTTCGACAACAATACCGGGACCGGCGTAGTGACGCCGCTGACGTCGACGCCCGCCTCGGTGGTGACCGACAGCACCGGCGCCTATTCCGCCACCGTTCCCGGCGTGCGCGGTGACGGCAGCGCGGTCAACCTGGTGGTCGCCGTCTCCGCCAACAGCAGCGCCGGCACCATCGGGCCGATCGGCATCGGCACCCATCCGGAGCTGGCGTACCAGAAGCAGAGCGCCCCGGCCGCGGTCGGCGCGGCGACCATGACGGTGAACCTGCTGGTGGACAACACCACGCCGGTCCTGCTCAACGCCTTCGCGATCCGCGAGGGCATGCTGACCGCCTACAACTTCGTGATCGCCAACGACGCCCGCACCGGCGTCGGCGTGGACCCGGCCACCATCTATATCGAGTACCCGGGCGACAGCGCCAACGGCTCCTACTTCTCCACCGACAACGGCGACCATCTCAACATCGGCCAGAACCACGGCTTCGACTGGGACGTGTACACGCACGAGTACGGCCACTACGTGCAGAAGCTCAACGGCACCACGCAGAACCCGGGCGGCACCCACTACATCTGTACCAACTCGACCGGCCTGCCGCAGAAGAGCGGGCGCATCCTGAACAAGGACCAGGGCATCAAGCTGGCCTGGGGCGAGGGCTGGCCGACCTTCTTCGGCACCAACCTGCAGATCGCCAGCGGCGCCGGCGCGTTCGGCATCTACGGCGTCGGCGACACCGTCTATACCGACACCGCCAACAAGTTCCATTACGACCTGGAGGACAACTCCGACCACTGCCAGGGCGCCGGCGAGGACAGCGAACTGTCGGTGCAGCGCATCCTCTGGGATTTCGCCGACGAGCCCTCCGACGGCCATGACGCGATCGTGTTCGGCACCGACGAGATGTGGAAGCAGCTCAACGGCGGCTCCAAGCCGGTCACGCTCGACCAGTTCCGGGTGCTGTTCAACGGCCTGGTGCCCCCTTCGGGCGGCGGCTATGACACCGGCACGCCGGCACAGAACCAGATCCGCTACGGCCGCATCTACTTCGACCACAACGTCGGTCCCGAGCCGCTGACGCCGGCGGACAACGCCGCCTCGGCGACGCCGCCGCAGTTCAGCTGGAACACCAAGGGCGCCGGCTATCACCCGACCTCGGTCGGGGTGACCAAGAGCTACCACTTCAACAAGTTCAACGTGGTGTTCTTCAACAAGGACTACAGCAAGGTCATCTTCACCTCGCCGGAGATCCCCACCGCCGCGGGCGCGCTGTCCGCCGACGGCCTGACCGCGAACTGGACGCCGACCGCCGACCAGTGGACGACCATCACCGGCGGCGACGCGCTGATCCACTGGGTGGTGCAGGGCAGCAACGACACCCTGGATCCCGCTACCGGGCCGTACTACGGCCTGGACCGCACCATCGGCGGCTTGAGCATCGTCTTCGTCATCGACGATACCGGCAGCATGAGCGACGACATCGACGGCGTGCGCGAAGGCCTTACCGACTTCATCACCGAGCTGCGCGGCCTGACGCCGCCGGCCAAGCCGCTGATCGAGGTGATCACGTTCAAGGACGACGTCACGCGCCGCATCGTGTCCAACGACCTTGACCAGATCCAGGCGGTGGTGAACTCACTCACCGCCGACGGCGGCGGCGACTGCCCGGAGGCGTCGGCCGAGGCTCTGGCCGAAGCCCTGGTCGACCTGCCCAGCGGCGCCGGCGTCGGCAAGATCATCTTCGCCACGGACGCTTCGCCGCACGCCGGCTACAGCCTGGAGGAGATCGAATCACAAATCCGCAGCAAGGGCATCGGCATCACCGAACTGCTGACCGGCGACTGCGACCCGGACGGCGGCATCACCGGCATGGCTTCGGCCACCGCCGCCACCGTCGCGCCCCGGCTGCCGCGGGCTTCGCCGCGCGCTTCGCAGAACCCCGGTTACAACTCGGTGCTCCGCGGCGGCACGACCCCGGCGGTGTGGCCGAACGACGTGGTCTGCGATCCCGATTGCGCACTGTCGATCGGTGCCGGCGCCCCGATGTCGCCGAACATCCTGAAGCTGATCGGCGACCCCGACCTTACCGTTCCGAGTTCGGTGGCGAGCTTCTCCGCCATCGCCAATTCCTCGCCCAAGGGCACGCTGCTGTTCCTGCCGCAGGTGAAGAGCGGCGATCTGACCGGCTACACCAGCGCCGTCACCAACGCCGCGCTCGGCGCGGTGGTGCCGACGGTGATCTCCGCCAACCCGGCGGTCGGCTATCCCGCCAGCAGCGTGGATGTGAGCATCACCGGCGGCAGCACCAACTTCGGGTCGGGCAGCACCGTTTCCTTCAGCGGCGGCGGCATCACCGTCAACAGCGTCAAGGTGCTGTCGGCCACCCAGCTGGTGGCGAACATCAGCATTGCCGCCGGCGCCGCGGTGGGTCAGCGCAACGTGGTGGTGACCACCCCGCTCGGCCCGTCCGTCACCGAGACCACCAAGGGCGGCGGCCAGTTCAGCGTCGGCACGGCATCGGCGCCGCTGCTCGCCAGCATCCTGCCGGCGCAGGTGGCGCTCGGCACCACCCCGACCATCAGCGTCAGCGGTGTGGGCACCCATTTCGACGCCACCTCCACCGTGTCGATCGTCGATCCCACCAGCGCCGATCCGGGTGTCACCGTGGGCGCGGTGACCGTCGCCAGCCCGACCGCGTTGACGGTGAGCGTGACCGTGGCGCCCGGCGCCGCGGTTGGCTTCCGCAACTTCACCATCAACACCGGCAGCGAGTCGGCGTCCCTCGGCGGCGGCGGCCTGCTGGTGGTGGCCTCGATCGCGCCGCCGCCGGCGCTGCCGGTGCTGACCTCGGTCACGCCGAACTCGGGCGCCCAGGGCTCAGGGCTGGATCTCGCCGTGGTCGGTAGTAACACGCACTTCACCGCCGGCAGCACCGTCGCCAGCCTCGGCGGCAGCGGCGTCACGGTGGCCTCGACCTCGGTCAGCGGCCCGACCCAGGCCACGGTCCATATCAACATCGATCCGGCCGCGCCGCTGGGCTATCACGACGTGGTGCTGACCACCGGCAGCGAGGTGGCCACGGCGGTCTCCGGCTTCGCTGTGACCGCGGCGTCGGCGCCCACCGTCACCATCTCGGTCAATCCGGGCGTGGTAACAGCGGGTGCCAGCGCCAGCCTGACCTGGTCGTCCACCAACGCCGCCTCCTGCGCCGCCAGCGGCGCCTGGACCGGCGCGGAACCGGCCAGCGGCAACCAGGCCGTCAGCCCGACGGCGGCAGGCAGCTACACCTACACGCTGACCTGCACCGGCAGCGGCGGCGGTAGCGCCGCGGCGTCCGCCACCCTGACGGTGAATGCCGCGCCGCTGACGCCGGTGTCGACCAGCGCCGGCGGCGGCGCCGCTGCTCCGGGCCTGCTGGGCGTGCTCGGCGCACTGGCCTGGCTGCGGCGTGCGCGCAAGCGCAGGCTCGCCGCCATGGTGGCCGCCGCCTGCGTGGCGGCCGCGCCGGCGGCGCAGGCACTGCGGCTGGACGAGTTCCTGGGAGGTGTCCGCGCCGGAGCGGTCACCTCCAACATCGGCAACGGCGTCCTCACGCAGGAGTTGCGTGCCAAGGGCTACAACGTGCAGGCCGGCAACGGCAGCACCGGCGCCGGGGAGACGGTGTACGTGGGCTACAGTCCGATCGGTCATCTCGACCTGCTGCTCAGCTATACCCACACCGACGCCGCCAAGGTCACCCTGACCGGCACCTCGCCAGCCAGTGTGCAGCAGCTCCTGCGTGATGCGGCGGGGCTGGTTACCGGCTACGGCGGCGACGCCTATGCGCTTTCGGCGCGGTTGCACGGCGAGCTGCTGCCCGGGCTGTCGTTGGGGCCGCGCGTGGGCATCCTGCTGGTCAGCACGCACACCACGCTGGACTCGGGCGCGGTACACCTCGACGAAACCCACCAGCGCGGCGGCCTCACCATGGGCGTGGGCCTGCAGTACCGGGTCTGGCGTGGGCTCAACGTCGGCGGCGGCGTGGATTACTACCGCACCGCCGGCGACCGCCACTTCACGCTGGGCGAGGGCGAAGTGGAGTGGCGCTTCGGGCAGTAAGCAGGCCACCCCAAAGAACGCCGGGCCGGTGGCGCCGGTCCGGCGAGTGCCGACATCAGCGGTTCTCCACGCGCTCCCACATCTCGAGGTAGGCCTCGGCGGAATGGAACAGGTCGCCGAGCGCGGCGGCGCCGCCTTCGATCCTGACCTCCTCCACGAAGTCCGGCATCATGCCGTAATGGGCGAAGCCGTCGACATCGGTGTCGAAGCTGCGCTCGCCGGTGCGCTGTTGGTCGAAGGTCACCGGCTGGACGCCGGCGAAGTCGCTGCCCCAGTCGCCGCCCTGGAACAGGGTGAAGGGATAGCTCACCGGCTGGCCGCCGCCACGCGGCGCGGCCTGCCCCGCCATGCCATTGGTGTCGGCGCCGAAGCCGACGCCGAAGTAGTATTTGTCGTTGCGCAGGGACTCCAGGGTCGGCAGGAACTGCGCGTAGCCACGGCCGTTGCCCTTGTACGGGAAGATCAAGCCGCCGACGTTGTAAATGCGCTGCGCCTGCTCCATCGAGATGCCGCCGTGTCCGCCATGCCCCGACATCACCGGATAAACCGGCGTCTGCGCCTCGGCGATGTCCAGCACCTGGCTCTTCATCTGCAGTTCCATATGATCGATCTCGATCATCATCTTCCTGGCCATCAGCCGGGCGACGAGGTAGCGGCCGAGATCCGTGATGGTCCGCTGGTTGCACTGGTTCGGGCCGGCGGGCGCGGCGGAGTCCGCGGTCTGCCGCCACTGCGCCAGCGAGGTGGGGGCGGCGGCGTTGCCCAGCTGCGGCAGGGGAGCGCCGGCGCCGTACAGGTACGGTTCCACCGGGCAATCGTAGGTCCGCCACAGGGCGCCGGTGTCGATCAGGTTGCCCAGGTCGATCAGCGGCATGAAGATGCCGTTGCCGCCGTAGGCGTTGTTGAACTCGTGCAGCGGGAACACAGTGCGCACGCCCAGGCCGTAGAACTCGTCCAGCTCGCGGTCGATGCTGGCCCGGTCGCAGGCCGGCACGCCGTTGCGCTCGGCGCAGTCGAACAGGTGCGAGGTCTCGATGCCGAGCACTACCGCCAGCTTGCCCCGGTTGATCACGTCGCGTGCTTCCGCCGGCGAGGTCACGATGCGGAACCAGCCCTTGCCCGGGCCGCCCTCCTGCGCGTCGACGTAGTCCTGCAGGTCGTGGATCTGCCCGACCTGGGTGCGGACGCTGTCCATCTCGTTGCAGTCGAAGCCCTTCAGTCCCTGCAGCGGCGCCTCCAGCTCGCACAGCGTCTGGTTCTCGACCAGGAAGTTCACCAGCAGGCGCTCGCCGCCGCGCCAGGCGCGTTCGAGCCACTTGTAATAGGTCTGCTCATGGGTCAGCGACTGGTGCGACGGCCAATCGCGGAAGGTCGGCCAGCCGGTGGTGTCGTGGGTGGCGATCGGCGTGCCCAGGGTCATGAAGTTGCCGATCACGTCGCGCATGCCGTCCACGCCGTGGCGGTCCTCGCAACTTCCCAGGGCCTGCGTGATGCCGTAGGGATGGAATGGCCGGCCGGCGTGGGCATGGCCGAGGAAGTCGGTGGCGGTGATGTGCACGTGCGAATCGGCGAAGCCGAGCACCGGCCGGTCGACCCCGTGTCCCTGGAACGGCGTGCCGGTGGCGTTGACCCCGGCTTCCGGGAAGGCGGCGCAGCCGCTCGCCGCGACGAACCTGAACGACGAAGGCCGGGCCGTCACACCCAGGGTGCCGAACAGGTTGGTCACCGCCAGTTGCCGGCTTGGCGATCCCAGGCCAAGCTGGAAGTTGCCGGCGGCGTCGCTGGTGACGGTCCAGTCGGCGGCGGCGCTCGCCCCGGCGGCGGCGTCAATGCCCAGGCCGCCGGCGGCGAGGAACCGGCCGTTGTGGTCGTACAGCAGGTAACTGCCGAGCGCCGTCGGCTTGAGGTAGAACGGTTCCGCCTGGTCCGCCGCGAACGTGCTGGCGGCATAGCCCCGGCCAAGGCTGCGGACATAGCGGCCGCCGGCGGTGCGCAGGGCGTAGCAGCCGTTGGCCAGCGTGTATCGCGCATCGGTGGATGCCGCCGCCCGGCAGGCGCCCGGCAGGCTCCAGCACAGGAGCGACGATGCGCACAAAAGGCCGGTGGCCAGCCTGTGCCGTTTCCTCATGGTCTCCTCCGCTCGCCTTGCCACATGGGCGCGGCGTGATCTGCTTATAGGTATGTTTTATTGGTTTGGGGACTCGCGTGGGATCCGCTCTTCCACGCCAACCCACCTGCTCAGGCTAATGGTGTATAGGTCGGCAACATCCGGGCAATGGTTGAATTTGCCCAAGGCGCGACCGCGCCGATAGGCAAAATCAACTCAATCCAAGCGGGGATGCGTTTTTCTAAGCAGCCTGCTCGCGCGCCAGCTTCTCCAGCCGCGCCGGCACATGCTTGTGCCAGGGCGTGCCGGCGAGGAAGTCCCGCCGCGTACTGTCGGTGAGCTCGTTGGGCGGCACGCCCAGGCGCACCACCGTGCCGTCGGCGCGGCGGTAGTCCAGGCCCAGGCCGTTGGGCAGCGAGATGTGGCCGGGCATCATCATCGGCGAGATCTCCGCCGTCACTTCCAGGCTGGCGCGGCGGGTGGACAGGCGCAGCTTCTCGCCGTCGCCGCAGCCCAGCGCCGCGGCGTCCTGCGGGCTGATGCGCAGGGTGCCGAACAGGCCCTTCTTGTGCCAGCCGCCGTCGCGCACGGCGGTATTGCTGGTGTCGCTGCGGCGCTCGCCGGCGGAGAGGATCAGCGGGTACTCGGGATCGCGTTGCGGCAGCTCGTGCTCCAGCTTCTCGATCTCCGGCAGCAGCTCGGCCAGGTGCAGGTTGATGCGATGGCCCGGCAGGCCCACCGCCTGCCAGCTGTCCGCGTACTCGCTGTCGGCGTAGACCACGCCGGAAGGACTGCCCAGGATGGCGCGAAAGAGTTTTTCGCCCGCCAGCAGCGGCGGCCCGCCGAAGCCGGCGCGCGCCGCCGCCTTGCGGTTGCCGCGCACGTAAAGCTGCGCCAGGCCCCACAGCGAGGCCGCCGCTGCCATGCCCTTGGGCAGGGTGGGGCCAAGCGTGCGGTACAGCACCACCGCGGCGCAGCGCGCCACGTTCGGCTTGCGCATCTGCGCCAACCCGAAGGCGAGCGCGAAGGCCAGGCGGCCGAAGCGCGCCGCGCGGCGCAGCGGCGCGTAGTCCTTTTCCGAGACCTCGCCCATCGCCTCCACCAGGCGGGCGTGGATCTCCGCCTCCGGCAGCGTGCCAGGCAGCGGCTCGAACAGCGGCTGGCGCAGGTGGAAGGCGTTGCGCGGGAACTCGAGGTTGAAGAAGGTGGCTTCCGGCTTCTCGAACTGGCTCGATGCCGGCAGCACGTAGTCCGCCTCGCGCGCGGTCTCGGTCATCGCCACGTCGATCACCACCGACAGCTCCAGCGCGCGCAGCGCCTGGCGCATGCGCTGGCTGTCGGCCAGCGAGTGCAGCGGGTTGCCGCTCTCGATCAGCATGGCGCGGTAGCGCTTGGGATGGTCGGTGAGGATCTCCTCCGGGATCACGTTGCAGGGGATCAGGCCGATGATGATCTTGGCGTTGGCCACCGGGCTGCGCCGCTCCACCCGCCTGGCCTTCTTGCCGACGGTGGTGTCGCCCTTGCTCGCCTTGGCCAGAGACAGGAACGGCACCGGCGCGTTGCTGGTGCCCTTGCGGCCGTAGTTGCCGGTGAGCAGCCACACCAGGCGCTGCAGGTAGCTGTTCAGCGTCGAGTGCACGTTCATCTGGATGCCCAGGTCCTCGTACACGGACACGCTCTCGGCGGTGGCGATGCGTTGCGCCGCCCGCCGCAGCAGGTCCTCGTCCACGCCGCACACCTCGGCATAGCGCGACACGGGGATGCGCTTGAGTGTGGCCTCGATCGCCTCGTAGCCGGTGGTATGCCGCGCCAGCCAGTCCGTCGCCACCAGGCCTTCCTGCACGATGATCCCGACCAGCGCCGCCAGGCACCAGGCGTCGGTGCCGGGTCGCACCGCCAGGTGGTAGTCGGCCTTGGCCGCCGTCTCGCTGTGGCGCGGGTCGATCACGACCAGGCTGCGCTTGGGATCGTTCTCGATCTCGCGCAGCAGCACGCGCGCCCGCGCGAAGCCGTGCGAATGCCAGGGGTTCTTGCCGATGAACACCGCCACCTCGCAGTGCTCGTAGTCGCCGTGGATGCCGGTGCCGAGCATCTTGCCGTTGACCCAGAACTCGCCGGTCTTCTCCTGCGCCAGCGCGTTGGAGCGGAACTTCACGCCCAGTGTCTTCAGCGTGCTGTCGCCGTAGGTGCCGCCGAGGTGGTTGCCCTGGCCGCCGCCACCGTAATAGAGGATGCTCTCGCCGCCGTATTTGGCCTTGATCGCCAGGAACTTTTGCGCGATCTCGGTGATGGCGGTGTCCCAGGAGATCGCCTCGTAGCTGCCGTCCGGCCGCCGGCGCATCGGCGAGCTGAGCCGGTCGGCGCCGTTCTGGTAACGGTCCATGCGCTGCGACTTCTCGCACACGTAGCCCTGCGAAGCGGGGTGGGCGTCGTCGCCGCGGATCTTGACGATGTGGCGGCCGTCCTCGCCGCCGGTCTGCACTTCAAGCCCGCAGTTGACGCTGCACAGGATGCAGGCGGTCTTCTTCCATTCGGCGGCAGCGGTGGTCTCGGACATGGCGCGTCCTCCGGGCGGGTGGGTCGAATATTGGTTCTATTATGGAACTATGTCAAATGCTAGACTGGAAACCATCGTGTCCTGGAGCCTTCGATGCGTTGGGATGAAATCGACCAGCAGCCCTGCTCGATCGCGCGCACCCTGTCGGTGGTGGGGGATCGCTGGACCCTGCTGATCCTGCGCGAATGCTTCATGGGCGTGCGCCGCTTCGAGGTTTTCGAGGAGCGCCTGGGCATGTCGCGGCATCGCCTGTCCGACCGCCTGCAGCGCCTGGTGGAGGATGGCGTGCTGCGCAAGGAGCCCTACCAGGACAAGCCCCTGCGCCACGAATACCGCCTCACCGACAAGGGCAAGGACCTCTACCCCGTGCTGCTCAGCCTGGTGCGCTGGGGCGACCGCTGGATGGACCAGGGCAAGGGCCCGCCGGTGATCTACCGCCACCGCGGCTGCGGCAAGCTCACCACGCCGGTGCTGACCTGCTCGGAATGCGGCGAACCGCTGGGCGCGCGCGACGTCATGCCGCTGGCGGGGCCGGGGTTGCGGGCCGACAAGCAGGGCGCCTAGCGCCGCGGCAAGCTCAAGCCTCCAGCAAGGCCAAAGCCTGATGTCTGGCGGCCGCCCGGAGGGATTTGCGCAGTTCGGCATCGTTGGTCGTGCGGGCCAGAACCATGCCGCCGACGCAGCTCACCCCAACGAGCTACGAGCTTGGCCGCGTAGAGCGCCTACAGCCTCTTGGGCTTGTACAGAAAATCCATGCCGCCGTTGGCTGCGACGGCGATCAGTTCCCTGATATGCCCCAGCGTCGACACGGTGTCGAAATAGTTGATGGTAAGCAAGGGTTGTTTGGCGCTGGGCAGCACGAAGCTCTGGATCATCGGCCGTCCGTTGGCTTCCATCCTGGCACGTTGCGCGGGCAGGTCGAGGCAGATGTAGGCGATGTGCTGGATGCCCGGCCCGCGGGTCTCCAGCCACTCCGAATAAATGCTGTCGCCCGACACCGGCTGGATGATCTCCACGTTCAGGTCGCCGTGAAAGGCGAGGTACATATGCGCGGTCCAGTTCCCCGGGGCACCGCGATGGGTACCTTCGGTATCCTGGGCTCTCACGTCCTTCAACTGTAGGAAGGGCGTGGTGCCGACCTTGTCGAGAAAATACGTCTCGGCGGCCTGGATATCGGGAACAATCCGGGAGACCTGGTGGAAGAGCGGGAAGAGTGCGGCATTCGGGCCCTGCGCATCCGATCCCCGCGAGTCCGCTCCGGGGCTGATACCGATTTCCAGGGCTGCACTGGTCTGCGGCTTGATCAAGGCGCCACCGGCACCGATTATCCCCGCCCCCAACAAACTCCGCCTGCTCACTCCGCTCATGTTCCGCCTCTTGTCACAGGTCTTCGACACTTCCGCGGCCGACGGAAAGTCCGCCCAGAGCCTCCCTACGCTAGCGCAGCTCGCAGTCATTTTTCGACGTCATTTCCGGCCAATCGTGAATCATTTCGAGTGAAGTGGGATGAAGCGGCCGGCCTGGCAAAAAATGAGAGCACCGTTTGGCACCAACGGCCGTCGCTGCGACCGCTTGATGTCTGGAAAATCCGCAAGTGACGATGACCCGGTCCGCCACCGGCGGGCATTAGAACTAGACGTGCGGTAGACGAGAGGAGAACACACACATGGGAATGCAGCCCAAACACTTGGGGGCGCTGGCTCTTGCGCTTGCGTTGCCGGCCTGCGGCAGCGGCAACTACAGCGGTGCCAGCGAAGAGGCCGGCCTTACCCAGAGCACCGGCGTAACGGGTACCGGCAGCGGTAGCAGCAGCGGCGCATCCTGCATGGCGCCGAGCGGTCCGCAAACGGTGTCCGCCGCGGGTCGCGCGCATTCGCTTGCGCTCAGCTCCCCCGCCGCCGACAGCGCGGCCCAGGCGTATTTCAACGCCAACGTGGAGCCCAACGTGCAGTCCGGCAACTGTAGCGTCTGCCACGTGGCGGGTGGCCTGGCCAATCAGAGCGGCTACGCCATTCCCAACCAGCTCACCTTGAGCAGCGATAGGACCCAGGACTACGCCAACTTCCTGGCCGCATACAACAATCTGCCGCAACCCGCGGACGTCACCCAGAACGACCTGCTGGTCTATCCGGCCGGCGGCAGCGGCCATCCCGGCGGCCAGATGTGGCCCGGCGGCGGTACCGCCTACACGGCGATGCAAACCGTGCTGCAGGAGTGGGCGGCGGATGCCGCAGCCGGCTCCAGCTCCTCGTCCGGCGGTGGTTCGTCGGGCGGCAGCTCCTCCGGTGGCGGCTCCTCCAGCAGCGGCGGTACCGGCTGCCCCACGGGATCCAGCAGCAGTTCTGGCGGCACCGTGACGTCGGGCAGCAGCAGTTCGGGTGGCATAGTCGCCTCCGGCAGTTCCAGCAGTTCCAGCAGCTCCGGCGGCGGCAGCGGCGGCACCTCCACATACCCCCTGCTCGGTGACCTGCAGGCCACCGGCGGCGGCAGCTTTGCGCGCGATTTCTGCGCCAGCCAGCCGGACAGCGCCGCGCTGCCGATCGACCCGCGCACGCTGTGGACCGCGGCGAATGTCGGCGGCAGCTACGTCGTGCAGTTCTCCTACCCCTGGCACATCGAGCACACTCCCGCGCTGTTCGCCACCCAGGCCAGGCAGAACGCGCTGCGCGCGGCGCAGGGCAAGACGCCGATCTACTCCGCCAAGCCGCGCCCGACCACCTGCGGTGAATGGCGGATGGCGGTGGCCAACGGCTACCAATTCTTCGCGTACGGCACCAGTGAGGCAGCGTTCCTTCCGCGCAGCCTGTTTTATTCCCTGGTGCAGAAGTACGCCACGTCGGAGCAGGTCCCGTTTTCCTGGTCGCAGGATCCGGCCACCGTCAACGCAACAGTGGCGAGCGTCTTGCAGAACCGCTATGGCCTCATCCCGGCCACCTTCCGCAACCCGTTCCCGCTGCCGGGCGAGGATCCCAACCAGACCAACGGCGGCAGCCTGCAGTTGCCGGCGGGGATCACCCAGGACAAGGATGCCAGCGGCAAGTACGCCGGTACGATTGCGCTGCACTGCGGCATCTGTCACGCCGGGCAGATCGGCAACGGCACCAACAATGTCGGCACCATCGACGCCGAGGGCGACAATCCCACCGGCAGCTACTACGGCCTGACCAATACCAACGTCGACATCGGCCTGCTCCTCAACGACCTGCCGCGTTCGGCGGACGTCAACAACAATAACGGCGCCCACATCTGGCAGGCCCAGCCCGGCTACTTCCTCAACTCCACCCGCGGCACCACCGACGTGCAGTTCGGCGTGGCGCAGATCTTCGTCAACCGCGACGTCGATACGCTCAACCTGCGGGTCGGCCCGGACGAGGCCCTGCTGGTCCCGGCATTCCTGACGCCGGAGGTCAGCCTGGTGCTAGGCGACAGCGTGGCTCCGCCGTGGTGGTGGCTGCACAATGTTGGGTATTCTTTCCCGTTTATCTGTTGAGCACGGCTCTTGCCGGGGGCGCGGGCATCGTGCTGTTTACGGTGCAACACAACTTCGAGCGCTCCTATGCCAGCGGCGATCAGAACTGGGATTACGACACTGCCGCGATTCACGGCACGAGCTTTCTCGCTCTGCCCGCATGGCTGAACTGGTTCACCGCGAATATCGGCTATCACCATGTTCACCACCTCTGCGCCCGCATTCCCAACTACCGCCTGGCGGCATGCCATGCCGAGCATGCGCATCTGTTCGGGGCGGTCAAACGGCTGACGCTCGCGGACATTGGGCCCTCCCTGAAATTCGTACTCTGGGACCCGGGTTCGCGCCGCATCATTTCCGTCGCGGAGCACGAGTCGGCAAGTATCGAGTCCGTTGGAGTTCCGTCGGCTCGGCTGGGATGAAGCGGAGCGACCCTCAGTCCGGCGCGTAGCTCGACATGTAGGCGATCATGGCCCTGCCGGCTTCGGCCTGGTACTCCGGCGTGATCTCGCCGTGCAGGAAAAACGACACGCGGTAGCAGGTGGTGCCGAGCTCCACCGTGAGCAGCGCGACGTTGGGAGGCGAGGGCGGCAGCGTCACGCCGCGCCGTGCGAAGATGCCTTCCACCATCTTGCCGAGCCGCTGGATCATCAACTCCTGCGCGCGGTAGCTTTCGTCGGTGAGTCCACCGCCCAGGATCAGCATCCGCGCCACCGGGTTGGCGTTGTAGAACTGTGCCGCGAACGACGACAAGGCGTGGGCGCCCTCCCGCCAGGGCGCTTCCTGCAGCGCCTCCGCGCCCTGGTACAGCATGGCCTCCAGCTGGTCCAGGTAGCGGCGCGTCAGCTCGTTGAAGATGGCGTAAGGGGTGGGGAAGAAGTTGTAGATGGTGGCGCGCGAATAGCCCAGCCGCGTCGCCAGCTCCGGGATGGAAAACCCGCTCAACCCCTGCTCCGACAGCAGGTCGCGGGCGCCCTCGATGACCCGTTCGAAACGATCCTTGGCCCGCTGCTGCAGCGGTTGCCTGGGAAATATCTTGCGATCAGGCACTTGATTCATATGGCCAGAGTAGCGCTTGACTCAAAAATAGACAAATGTTAGTTTCAAAAACAGACAAAAGTCTGATTTCGGATCGGGGTGAACCCGGGCGAAGTACGGGCAAGGCGGCCGAAGAGCCGCTTCACAACGCGAGCATCTGGAGAGAGAAACGTGAAACCGAGGCCGGGGTTGGTGAAGGCGGCGTCTTTGGTGGGTGGTTTGCTGTTGCTGTCTGCCTGCGGCAGCGGCAACTACAACGGAGGGGTCGGAGCAAGTGCCCAGAACGCCCCGGCTGTCGGTGGCGGCAGCAGTTCCGGCGCCGTCAGCGGCAGCAGCTCGGGAACCGGCAGCAGCGGCGGATCCTGCACGGTGGCCAACGGCTCGCAGGCCACCGGCGCCGTCAGCCATGCCCGTCCGGTGGCCCTGACCGCTCCCGGCAGCGACAGCGCCACCCAGGCCTACTTCAACGCCAACGTCGAGCCCAACGTGCAGTCCGGCAACTGCCGCGTCTGCCACACCGCCGGCGGCCTGGCCAACCAGCCCGGCTATCCCATCACCAACCAGCTCAC
>JARLJS010000170.1 GCA_031291075.1 Nevskia sp.
GTCCAGCAGCAGCACCGGCGAGGCGGCCGTCAGCGCCCGGATCAGCGACAGCCGCTGGCGCTCGCCGGTCGAAAGGCGCGAGACCTGCTCGCCTAGGATGCCCGCGGGCAGCCCCAGCCGTTCCGCCAGGGCCTGGGCCTGGCCGAGCTGGTCCTTGCGGAAATGCGCGGCGATGGCGTCGGCCCACCAGCCGGACTCGGCGGGCACATAGACCACCTGACGCCGCCAGGCCGGCGCGGCGAAGCCCGAGCGCGGCTTGCCGTCCAGCCACACCTCGCCCTCGTTGGGGTCCAGGTCGGCGATCATGCGCAGGAACAGGCTTTTGCCCGCGCCGGACGGGCCAGTGATCCCGATGCAACCGCCGTGCGCGACGCTGACGTCGAAGGGGCCGGCGAGCGCGCTCTTCAGGCCTTGGGTCCTCAGGGCGGGGGCCATGGGCGCGCTTACCTGAGATAGGCCCAGGTGATCAGCGCCTGGGCGGCGTAGTACAGCCACCAGACCGCATAGGTGACCCAGCGCGCCTTCAGTCCTTTGAACAGCTCGGCCGAGAGCAGGCCATCGGACGCCACGAAGGCCGAGGCGCCGAGCATGGCCGGCCACAGGCGATGCGGCAGGGTGAAGCTGGCCGCGGCCATCAGGCAGATGGCGGCGACATAGACCAGCACCGCGCCGCGCAACGGTCCCAGCGAGCGCCAGAGCCAGGCCAGCATGGTCACCGCCACGGCGAAGGCCGCCGCGACGCCCAAGGTGCGCACCGGCTCGGCGATCAGGGCGGCCCGGCCGCCGCCGTCATGCACGAACAGCCAGATGTAGCTCAGGTGGGCCAACAGGAAGGCCGAGAGGCCGGCCGGCAGCCAGCGCTCCGCATCGCCGGCCAGGAAGCCGTCGCCGACGGCGCTCAGGACCAGGGCGGCGGTCAGCGGCAGGGGCGCGCCGGCCAGATAGGCCATCACGGCCAGGGCGGCGACGGGTGTGACCTTGACCAGGGTGCGGCCGGCCGAAACGGGCTGGCGCAGCAGCCAAAAGCCATAGGCGGCGCAGGCGGCTCCCGAGACGGCGCCGAGCGTTGTCTCAGCGCTCATGGCCGGCCCGCGTCGGCGCGCCTCGCCAGGGCGCCGTTGGGTCAGCGTTGGAGTCCGCGCGCATCCCGGCTAAATCCCACACCATCGCGACATTCAAGCCTATCGGACGCGACATTTAAATGCGCCAGGAGGATCTCCGCCCATGAAACTCGACTCTTCCATTTCAGCCATTGTCACCGGTGGGGCCTCCGGCCTCGGCGAGGCCACGGTTCGCGCCCTGGCCGCCCACGGCGTCAAGGTCGCCATCTTCGACATGAACGAAGCCAAGGGCGAAGCCGTCGCCAAGGACGTCGGCGGCGTCTTCTGCAAATGCAACGTGACGTCTGAAGAAGACGTGGACGCCGCCTTCGCCAAGGCCCGCGCGGCCCACGGCCAGGAGCGGATTCTGGTCAACTGCGCCGGCACCGGCAATGCGATCAAGACCGCCAGCCGCGACAAGCAGACCGGCGAGGCCAAGCACTTCCCGCTGGATGCGTTCAACTTCATCATCCAGATCAACCTCGTCGGCACCTTCCGCTGTATCGCCAAGTCGGCCAAGGGCATGCTGGACCTGGAGCCGATCGACGGTGAGCGTGGGGCCATCGTCAACACCGCCTCGGTCGCGGCGGTCGACGGCCA
>JARLJS010000019.1 GCA_031291075.1 Nevskia sp.
GGCGGGACTGGCCGCGGCGCTGCTGGGAATCTGGAAGGCGGGCGCGGCGCAGGTGCCGCTGGACCCGTCGTATCCGGAAGCGCGGCTGCGCGACATGATTGAGGACGCGGGGGTGCGCTGCGTGATGGTTGATGCAGCGAGTGCGGCGCAGCTGTCGGCGGTGCTGGAGGGCTGCGTGCAGGTGCGGATTGGGGAGAAGGCTGGGCAGGTTGATGAGCACGCCGAGGAACAGGCTGATTGGCCGGCTGGTGAGCAGGCCGATGAACAGGCAAATGGGCAGGCCCGTGAGCATGGCGGTGAGCAACTGGATGAGCCGCCCGATGCGCAGCTTGATAAGCAGTTCGATGAACCTGCCACTCCGGTTGCCGGCGGACGTGCCTGGCCGGATGCGCCACGTGCCCTGCGCGCGTTGCGCAAACGCACCGCATCGATCCACCCGGAGCAGCTTGCCTACGTGATCTACACGTCCGGCTCGACCGGACGACCCAAGGGCGTAGCGGTAAGCCAGCGCGCGCTGTCGCTGCACCTGGACGACTTCATCGGCACCTACGGGATCTCGGCGCAGGACACGCTGCTGCAGTCGTCGACGATCAACTTCGACGTGGCGCTGCACGAACTGCTGCCGGCGCTGCTGATGGGCGGACGGGTGTGCATGCGCGGAGCCGCAGCATGGGACCTGCAGGCGCTCAGCAGCGCGCTGGCGACCCACCAGGTGACGTTCGCGCGGATCCCGACGGCACTGTGGCAGCAGTGGCTCGGTGAAGCGCCGTCACGCGACGCGCTGCCGGCATTGAGACAGATCACGGTGGGCGGCGAAGGTCTGCCGGGGGATGCACTGGCACGCTGGCAGCGCAGTGCGCTGGCAGGCGTGCGCCTCGACAACCTGTACGGGCCGACCGAAACGACGGTGGCGGCGCTGTACCGACGCACGCAGCCGGAGGACACGCAGCACGTAAGCGCGCCGATCGGCATTGCCTATCCGGGGCGCAGCGTATGCGTGCTGGACGGAGACGGCAACGAGGTGCCGGTGGGCGGGCTGGGCGAGCTGTGCATCGGCGGGGTGTCGCTCGCACGTGGCTACCTGGGGCGGCCGGGGCTGACGGCGGAGCGCTTCGTGCCGTCGCCGTA
>JARLJS010000171.1 GCA_031291075.1 Nevskia sp.
CGCTGCTGTAGGCGTTGCTGCTGGGCGTGTCGTTGACGACGCAGCCGCTGCAGGTGTCGGCACCCGGATCGCTGGGCAGCGCCGCGGCGCTGGTGGCGATCATGATGCGGTAGCTGGTGGCGCCGGTGACGGCCGACCAGGCGAAGCCGGGGGTGGTCGACACGCCAGTGGCGTTGTTCGCCGGTGTCGATAGGGTCGGCGCCGGCAGGTTGCTGACCGCGGCAGCCGTGGTGAAGCCGATGCCTGGACTAAGACCCGCCGGGGCTGCCTGCGCAGCTTGAGAGAGCGCGCAAGTTAGCATTCCTATTGCCAAATTTCCAAAACGTAACACCCGCATCGGTGTTGCATTGTTCATGGCCTTCTCCCCCGGCGCCCAAGAAAAACGCGCTACCCCAATGCATACCCCGTCGTAAATAGAGTTCAACAGGGCAATTTATAGTCTACGCACGGATGCCACACAACGTGCTACTACAGCTTTGATCAGGATACTAAGACACTGGATGCGGCAGTGTGACCTAGTTCCTAAGGCGATCTGAAACGTACAAAGAAGCGGACAAGTGCTCGCCCTGCGCGATGCCAGGACGCTGCTCGCCGGCACCGGCGCCAACAAGATCGTGTCCAGCCTGATCTTCCAACAGATTCCGCTGGCGGAAAAGCGCGCCGGCCTGGCGGCGATATTTTCGGCCCTGGGTGCGGGAGGCGAACTGCACGTCGCCGACTACGGCCTGCAGCGGACCCGCCTGATGCGAACCTTGTTCGGCGTCGTCCAGCGCGTCGACGGTTACGAGGACCCCCAGCCCAATCCAGCCCAATGCCGACGGCATTCTGCCGGCCCTGATAATGGAGGCCGGCTTCGCGCGGGTCGAGGAGACCGCGGGGATCCCGACGCCGACGGGATCCATTCCCTGTGCCGTGGTCTAAATCCGTCAGCGGGTAGCCCCGCAATGCTGTAACCTCCCGCGCACCACACGGGTACGGCATCGGAACGAAAATGGCTACGATTCACTTCATCGGCGGGGAAAAAGGCGGCGTCGGCAAATCGCTGGTCGCGCGTCTGCTGGCGCAATACCTGATCGACCACAACCTGCCCTTCCTCGGCTTCGATTCCGACCGATCCCACGGCGCGCTGATGCGCTTTTACGCCGGCTACGCCTCGCCGGTGGCGATCGACCGCTACGAAAGCCTGGACGCACTGGTCGAAGCGGCCACGGAGGATCCGCAGCGCCGGATCGTGGTGGATCTTGCCGCGCAGACGCACCTGCCGCTGGTGAAATGGATGGAGGAGTCCGGCATGCTCGAATTGAGCGGCGAACTCGGGCTGGCGGTGCGCTACTGGCACGTGATGGACTCGGGCAAGGATTCCGTCGACCTGCTGGGCAAGCTGCTCGACCAGTTCGGCACGAGGCTGAACTACGTGCTGGTGCTCAACCAGCTGCGCGGCGACGATTTCGAGCTGTTCGACCAGTCCGCCGCCAAGGAGCGGGCGCTGGCCGCGGACGCCAAGCTCGCAACCCTGGGCCGCCTGCACGAGCCCGTGATGAACAAGATCGACGCCCGCAGCACCAGCTTCTGGGCGGCGGCGCACTCCGACAAGGAACTGACCGGCCTCGGCCTGCTGGAACGGCAGCGCGCCAAGATATGGCTGAAGAAAGCCTACGAAGAATTCGACCGGCTCGGGGTTTGAGCGAATCGGCGGATTGGCGGGGGCTTGCGAAAGTAACACTGGCTTGGCATAACGTACCCATCGCATCGACGGGGTAGCCTGCGAGGCGAAGAATGTCTTCCAACCCGCTCCTGTCAAAGGAACTGTCATGACCAAAGCTCAACGCCTTGCCGGTATAGCGCTGTCGGCCGCTTTCGTCACGCTCGCGGCAGCGCCCGCATCCGCCGAGACGCTGTTCAAGATCGTCACCGTCAAGGACGACATCACCGTCGGCCTCAACGACGCCGAGCTGAAAGACCTGGGCGGCGACGCCGGCGGCATCGCCAAGGCGATTGCGGCCAAGGGCTCGCTGACGCTCTGGCAATATGCCGTGACCAGGAACAAGGACGGCGACAGCGTCGTCGCGCCGCGCGCCAAGATCGGCGTGCTGGCCAACTCCTCGCTGCGGGTCGAGCCCTACAAGCAGCCGTTCACTGTGCTGCCGCACGAGTAGAAGGGCGGATTAGCGCAGCGCAATCCGCCTTCCGCGAAGACGCGAAGCGCCTCAGGCAGGCGCGGCATCCGCCCCCGCCTTCACCCGCTGCAGCCGCGCCGCCTCCACCATCAGCCGCAGCGCGGCGCGCACCTCGTCCCAGCCGCGTGTCTTCAGGCCGCAGTCGGGATTGACCCACAGGCGCTCGGGCGGGATCACCTGCGCCGCCTTGTCCAGCAGCTGTGTCATCTCCTCCAGCCGCGGCACTCGCGGCGAGTGGATGTCGTAAATGCCGGGGCCGATGTCGTTGGGGTAGCGGAAGCCGCCGAAGGCGTCGAGCAGGGCCATGCCGGAGCGCGAGGTCTCGATGGTGATGACGTCGGCGTCCATGGCGGCGATGCTGGGCAGGATGTCGGCGAACTCCGAATAGCACATGTGGGTGTGGATCTGGGTGGCGTCGTCCACGCCGCAGGCGGCCAGGCGGAAGGCGCGCACCGCCCAACGCAGGTATTGCGGCCATTCGGTTCTGCGCAGCGGCAGGCCTTCGCGGATCGCCGGCTCGTCGATCTGGATGGCGCGGATGCCGGCCGCCTCCAGGTCCAGCACCTCGTCGCGCACCGCGAGCGCGAGCTGCAGCGCGGTATCGCCGCGCGGCTGGTCGTCGCGCACGAAGCACCACTGCAGCAGGGTCACCGGGCCGGTGAGCATGCCCTTCACCGGCCTGGCCGTGAGCGACTGCGCATGGCGCGTCCACTCCACCGTCATCGGCGCCGGACGCGACACGTCGCCGTAGATGACGGGCGGCTTGACGCAGCGCGAGCCGTAGCTCTGCACCCAGCCGTGCTGCGTCACCGCGAAGCCGCGCGGCAGCGTGGCGAAGTACTCCACCATGTCGTTGCGCTCGGCCTCGCCGTGCACCAGCAGGTCCAGGCCGAGCGCCTCCTGCTCCGCCACCGCGCGGCCGATCTCGGCGCGCATCGCCGCGGCGTAGCCGGCGTCGTCGAGGGTACCGGCACGGTGCTGCGCGCGCGCCCGGCGGATCTCCGCGGTCTGCGGAAAGGAGCCGATGGTGGTGGTGGGAAACAGCGGCAGCCCGAGCCGGGCCCGCTGCCGTCCGATGCGCCGCGCGAACGGTGAGCGCCGGCGTTCGTCCTCCGGCCGCAGGGCGGCAATGCGCCGCCGCAGCGCCGGGTCACGCGCAAGCGAACCCGATGCGCGCGCCGCCGCTACCGCGTCGCTGGCTTGCAGGGCGTCGGCGACGGTCTCCGCGCCGTGGTCGAGCGCGCGCGCCAGCAGCGCCAGCTCGTCCAGCTTCTCGCCGGCGAAGGCGAGCCAGCCGCGCACCTCGGGATCCAGCGCCGTCTCCCCCGCCAGCCCGTGCGGCACGTGCAGCAGCGAGCAGCTGGGTGCCAGCCACAGGTCCGCGCCGAGCTGCTGGTGCGCCGCCCGCAGCAGCTCCAGCGAACGCCGCAGGTCGTTGCGCCAGACGTTGCGGCCGTCGATCACGCCGGCCGACAGCACGCGCGCGGCGGGCCAGTCGCGCAGGAACAGCGGCAGCTGCTCCGGCGCCCGCGCCAGGTCCAGGTGCAGGCCGGCCACCGGCAGGTCACGCAGCAGCGCGGCGTGCTCCGCCACGCCGCCGAAGTAGCAGGCCAGCAGCAGCCGCGGCCCCGCCGTCGCCAGCTCGGCGTAGCTGGAATGGACGGCCCGCAGCCAGGCCGGCTCCAGGTCCAGGCATAGCAGCGGCTCGTCGAGCTGCACCCATTCGACCCCCAGCCCGGCCAGCTGCCGCAGCAGCGCCCAGTAGGAGTTCAGCAGCAGCGGCAGCAGCGACAGGCGCTCGAAGCCGGCGCCGCGTTGGCGGGCGAGATACAGATACGTCAGCGGCCCCACCAGCGCCACCTTGACGCGATGGCCCGCGGCCTGCGCTTCGCGCACCTCGGGCAGCAGCCAGTCGGGGTTGAGGCGGAACACCGTATCGCGGTCCAGCTCCGGCGCCAGGTAGTGGTAGTTGGTATCGAACCACTTGGTCATCGCCAGCGCCGGCTGCGCCGCATCGCCGCGCGCCATGCGGAAGTAGTCCGCCAGCGCCACGCTCCTGCCGATGCCGAAGCGCGCCGGCGCGGCGCCGAACAGGGCGGTGAGGTTGTGCACGTGGTCGTACCAGGCGAAATCACCCACCGTCACCAGGTCGATGCCGGCTTCGCGTTGCAGGCGCCAGTGACGGTGGCGCAGGGCATGGCCGGCGGCGCGCAGCGCCGCCTCGTCGCCGCCGCTCCAGTACTGCTCCAGCGCGGCCTTGAGCTCGCGGCGGGCGCCGATGCGGGGGAAACCGGGGATGTGGGTGGTGGTCATGGCGGCGGCATTGGTTGCGGGACTGCAGGTTGCGCCATGACCGGCTAGTATTCAATCTCATAGTTTTCACGATCCACATGAGGATTTCTCATGCCATTGCCGCGCATCGAAGTCCGCCACCTCGGCATGCTGCGTGCTATCGCCGACGGCGGCAGCCTGACGCGGGCGGCGCAGCGGCTGTTCGTGACGCAGTCGGCGCTGTCGCACCAGCTCAAGAGCCTGGAAGGCGCCTGCGGCGTCGAGCTGGTGGAGCGCGAGTCGCGGCCGCTGCGCTTCACCCCGGCCGGGCAGCGCCTGCTGGAGCTGGCGCAGCAGCTGCTGCCGCAGGTGGCCGACGCCGAGCGCGACCTGGCGCGGCTGCGCGAGGGCCGCGCCGGGCCGCTGCGCATCGCGGTGGAGTGCCACACCTGCTTCGACTGGCTGATGCCGGCGATGGACGCCTTCCGCCCGCGCTGGCCGGAGGTGGAGCTGGATCTCGTATCCGGCTTCCAGACCGACCCGCTGCCGCTGCTGCTCAAGGGCCAGGCCGATTTCGCGGTGATCCACGACGAGCCGGCAGCGCGTCGCGGCGTGGTGTTCCACCGGCTGTTCGAGTACGAGACGGTCGCCCTGCTCTGCCGCGGCCACCGCCTCGCCGGCCGCAAGCGGCTGGAGGCGAAGGACTTCGCCCAGGAGACGCTGATCACCTACCCGGTGGAGGACGCCAAGCTCGACCTGATGCGGCACCTGCTGCTGCCGGCCGGGATCCGGCCGCGCGCCACCCGCAGGGTGGAGCTGACGGTGGCCATCCTGCAGCTGGTCGCGAGCGGCCGCGGCATCGCCGCGCTGCCGGAGTGGAGCGTGGCGCCCTACCTGGCCCGCGGCTACGTGGAGGCGCGGCCGATCGGGCGCAAGGGGCTGCGCTGCGCGCTATATGGTGCCACCACCGCGGCGTTGGCGGAGACGGCTTACGTGCGGGAGTTCGTGGAGCTGATTCGCGGCGCGGGCGGCCCGGTTATGAACTGAGCATGCCTGGGCGCAATTCCCTGCTTACGTGCTCGCCTCTCCCCCTGGGAGAGGCCGCGCCGTAAGGCGCGGGTGAGGGCGCTCCGCATCAACCGTAGTCACGTCCATCCGACCGTGCCGCCCTCACCCCTGCCCCTCTCCCAAAGGGAGAGGGATACCGATGCCGATGCATCTGCCTGACTGACATCACACTAACCCCCGGTGCGCGCCGTGACGATGCGCACCAGCGCCGCGCCGCGCCGGTCGATCACGCCGGTGCTGGAGACCTGTGGCTGAGGCGTCAGCAGCCTGGCGCTGTCGAAGCCGCTGCGGCGCAGCGCCTCCTCGGCTTCGGCCACGGTATGGAAGTGCATGTGGATGCCGCCGCGCACGAAGCGGCCGAGCATTTCGCTGAACACGCGCATCGAGGCGCCGTGGTTTTCGGAGCCCAGGTGCAGATCCGACAGGTACAGGCCGACGGGAAAGCGCTTGAGCGCGGCGGCGAAGCGCCGCCACATGCCGAGCACCGCCGGCCGGTCGAAGTAGTTGAGCAGGCCCTCGGTGATGATGGCCACGCCCGCGCCGGGATCGAGCGTGCGACCCAGCTCGGCCAGCGACAGCGGGCCGTCGTCGGCCAGCGCGTCGAGCGCCACCACCCGGTGGCGCGGCGACTGCAGCCCGGCGCTGGCCAGGCGCGCCCGCTTGCGCCGCGCCATGTGCGGCAGGTCGGCCTCGACATAGGCGATGCGGTCGCCGTAGCGGCGGGTGAAGTCCCAGCCGCGCGGCGACAGGCCGGCGGCGATCTCGATCACCTGCGACACCTTGCCGACGGCGATCGCCTCGTCCAGCAGGCTGTCGATGGCGTGGTGCCGCGCCAGCAGGAAGCCTTCCAGGGTCGGGCCGCCGAAGCGGCGCGAGGCGGCGTTCATCGGCCGCGCGGCGTGGTACATCAGGCGTCCCTCCGGCGTCACCAGCGCCGGATGCGACAGGCCGTGGCGATACCAGACGTAGCCGGTGTAATGCGCGGTGGGACTGATGTCCTCGGAAGCGGGCGTGCGGCGCAGGAGGTTCATGGCCGGAACCCCGCGGCCGGCGGTGCCGCCGCAATGCCCTGGCGGGCAGGACCCTTGATCCGCATCGCGGTCTCCTCGGTTTGTTCGAAATTCATGGTGCCGGCCTTACGCCGCCGGCATCGCTGCGCGGAATCTTATGCCGATCCCGCGCCGGCGTGCCCGGCTCGCGGGTCAGCCGGCGCGGGCCGCGCGGTCAATCCTGGCCCGGGCGCGGCTCCTGCGCCGGCGACTTGCCGTGGGCCAGCCAGCGCATCGCCGCTCCCGCCTCGGACGGGCGCATGGCGTGGATCTGCTCGAACGTCAGCAAGGCCATCCCGCACACCATGTCATCGCTGACGCGCCCGTCCTTGCGCGCCGCCGGCACCTCGAACACCACCCGGCCGTAGCGCAGGTAGGCCGGCCGGATCGCCTCGGCCATCAGCGCCTCGCCGTCGACGTCGCTCGGCGGCGGCCGCGGGTTCTCGGCGGCCGACACCAGCATGTCCCCCATCACCTTGAGGAAGGCGTGCTGCTGCGCTGGCGTGAAGCCGCCGCGGATGGCCGCCTCGCGGCCGGTCCAGATCGGATAGCACAGCTCCGGCGCGTGCAGGCTGAAATCGCGCAGCAGGTCGACGAACAGGCCGGCGCGCTGCAGCTGGGCGAAGTCCCCCGCCCGCTCCAGCGCCAGCTGCTCGTCGGATTCGATGGCGCGCAGGGTGGCCTGGCCGATCGGCTCGCCGCCGGCGTCCTGCCGCAGTTGCTGCACCACCTCGTTGCGCAGCCGGCGCAGGTGCGCCGGGGCGAACGCCTGCAGGCCGCGCGCCAGCGGTTCGAATTCCGGCCCCTTCAGGTACTGGTCCACCACCGCGGGAAAGTAATCGTCCGCCGTCAGGTCACGCCCCTGCAGGCGCACCCGGTCGATCACGCCGTTGCGGAACAGCTCGCCGATCGACGGCCGCCACAGCGTCCCCGGCGGCGCCTGGATCGCCCGCTCGACGAACGCCTGCGGCACGCCGCGCCCGCCCAGCACCTCGACGAAGCTGTCGTTGGCGCGCTCGGTGGCGGCCCAGCTGAACTGGTTCGATTCGGAGTGGAAGCCGAGCGCCGCGTCCGTCTCCAGCACGCGTAGCGGCGCGCTCTCGAAGGCGAGGATGCAGGCGCTGGCGCACAGCCGGTGTGCCACCACGGTGTGGATCCCGGCCTGGCGCAACACCCGCGCGATGCCGCGGCCGGCCACCATCCAGCCGCCGACGCTGTCGAACACCACTGTGTCCACGCCCGGGTGACTGCGCAGCGCGGCCTGCAGGCGCGCGGGCGCGGCGTATCCGAAGGGACCGGCGTACGACAGGGTGTGGCCGCCGTCCTCGAAGGTGATGGCGAACTGGCCGAACGGATCGGCGCGGGTGGCGATGCCGACCAGCGCCTTCAGCGGCCGGTAGTTGGTGGCGAGCAGCAGCACCAGCGCCAGGCCCAGCGCCACCACGGTCAGCCGCGACAGCACGCGCGCGGACAGCGCGGCCAGGTCGCCGCTGGTGGCCCAGACCCAGATACTGCCGACGGCGTACCAGAAGGGGATCAACATGGTGATGGCGGCCAGCGCCAGCCACCACGGCCGCGGATCGATGTCGTCCCTGACGCTGTAGATCACCCAGTAGAAAGCGCCGATCAGCGCCAGCACCGGCAACGCATACAAGACGAGGAAGCGCGACCAGAAGAAGCGCGGCGCGCGGTCCATCGGCGGCGGGATGATGACGGTGCGCGACAGCTCGGCCGCCAGCGCAGCCGCCGGCGTGCCCGCGGCGATGGCGGCGCGCAGCGCGATCCAGCGTCCGCCATCGGCCGGCTGCACCGGGGTCGCGTCCGGCAGCGAGCCGCGCTGGTGCAGCAGCAGCAGGATGTGCCAGGGATAGGGGCCGAGCACCCGTCCCCGGTAGCGGAAGCGCCATAGCGCGCGCTGCGACTCCGGCATGCTCACCGGGTCGGCACTGGCCGGCAACGCTTGCATACTCGGCTGACTTCCCGCTCCTGCTTATGGACCGTTCCGCTGCGCTTCCGGCTCGCGGCTCGCCACGACAGGGCGCGGCGCGCGCGGCGCGGACGGATCACGCCCCGGTATCCGCTCCACGACACGACGGTGCCGGGCAGGCCAGCACGCCGGCTGCCGCCGGGCGGAACATCACCGGTGCCGGCCCGTGTGCGCCGCGCCCATGCTTGCGGGGCGGCGACACGAACCGGAATAAAACCTTGCTTCTATTTTGCGCCGGGGTTGAGCGCGCCGCTCAGCTGCGAGGAAGCGGAAAACTTGACCACCTTGCGCTCGGCGATCTGGATCGTTTCGCCGGTGCGCGGATTGCGGCCGGTGCGCGCCTTGCGCACGCCGACCGAGAGTGAACCCAGGCCCGGCAGGCTGACCCGGTCTCCGGCGATCAAAGCCTGTGTGATCTGCTTGGTCAGGGCATGCACCGCCTCGTGCGCCTGAACTTTGCTGATCGAAAGGTGTTCGCTCAGGTGATCCGTCAGTTGCTCCAAGGTCATTTCTGCTTCTCCTTAGTCAGTCATGGTAAGACATGCCGGCCGGCTCCCGTGCGCGCATTGTAATCCTTCGGCCGGCGGGCCGGGCGGTCAATCGACCGGCAGCGGCGCTCCGGATGTCGAACGGGCCGTCGCCGGGTGGGCGACGGCGCCGTCCTGCACCAGCGTCTCCAGCGCCCCCCACAGCAGCTTGCGCATCGGCTCGTTGCGGGCGCGCGCATCGGTTTCGATCTTGACGGTTTCGAGGGCCATGCCGACCGCCAGGCGTGCCCGCTCGCCCGCGTGCGGCAGGTGCAAGGTGCTGAATTCGATCTGGATCATCAACAGCATGCCGTGGTTGCGCCGACGCAGCTCGTCGTGCAGCGAGGAAAAGTGCTCCTGCGCGCGGCGGCACCACCCGAACACCACGGCATGTTCCAGCGAGTAATCGAGGTAGGCGCTCCAGGCGGTGCGGATGCGCGGCAGGCCCGGCTTCATGGCGCCGGCACGGCCGATGACGCTGGCCAGGCGGCGGTCGAAGAACTGCAGCTGCACGGCGGCGAAATACTGGTCGACGTCGCCGAACGCGCGCACGAACTCGGCCACCGACATGTCGCCGGCCGCGGCAAGGTCGGCGACGGTGACGGTGGCGGGGTCGAACCGTTCGGCGAGCACTGGAGCGGCGGCCAGCAGTTCGCCGCGGCGATTGACGCGAAGTTCCCTGATCATGTTGTTTCCTTCCCTGGCGCGGATACGGCGCTCAGACACTAGCGTGACATATTCGCTTCATCGGGCAAATCCCGACGCCTGTCGCAAAATGTTCCCTTGGGTCGTTCCCGGTCATAGTACGGCCGGTCCGGGCCGGCTACAGTTCGATCACCATCAAACATTCCTATAACGCACGGAGGATGTAGCAGCATGGAGCAGACCACCACCCCGGAACGGCACGCCATCGTGCCGCGCGAAAAGCTCGATTTCGGCCTCGACGGGGACATCCCCCGTTTCTGGTTCGGCGGCGATCCGTTCAAGACGCGCTTCTTCGACGCGCTGTCGACGCTGTTCCCCGAGGGCGAGAAGTACTTCATCACCTGCGTGCGCGACTACCGCGACCGCATCACCGACCCCGCGTTGCTGCAGGAAGTGCGCGACTTCACGCGCCAGGAAGGCCAGCACGGCATGGTGCATACCCAGTTCAACAACCGCCTGCAGCAGCAGGGCATCAACGTGCCCTACCTGCTGGAGCGGCAGAACGCGGTCATGTTCGGCTTTTTCCGGCGCTTCTTCTCGCGCGGCTACACGCTGGCGCAGACCGCCGCCTCCGAGCACATGACGGCGATCATGGCGCACAGCTTCTTCGCCCGCCGCGAGGTGCTGGAACACACCGACCCGCGCATCCGCGCCATGTACGCCTGGCACGCCATCGAGGAGATCGAGCACAAGGCGGTGGCTTTCGACGTCATGCAGAAGGTGGCGAAAGTCGGCTACTTCACCCGCATCATGGCCATGCTGCACGTGTCCTTCGGCCTGCCGCTGCACACCTTCGTGATCCTCAGCTACATGCTGAAAGTGGACGGCTTCGGCTTCTTCAGGCGCACCGGCATGTGGCTGCGCGGCCTGTGGTGGCTGTACAAGCCGGGCGGCCTGTACGCGCCGGTGCTCGGACATTACTTCGCCTACTACAAGCCGGGCTTCCATCCCTGGAAACAGGGCCAGATGCGCACCTACGATACCTGGGTCGATACCTTCGACCGCACCCGCGATCCCGTCGCCGCGGGCAACGCCTTGCACGCCGCCGGCGCCTGACGTCGGTCGGTCGCTTCATTTCAAGCCCGGCTCCGGCCGGGCTTATCATTTCGGCACCACGAATACGCACAGGGAACTGAAACATGACGAAGACGGTTTTCCTCACCGGCGCGAGCTCCGGCATCGGCCGCGCCCTGGCGCCGGAACTGGCGGCGCGGGGCTATGACCTGGTGCTGGCGGCGCGCCGCACCGACAGCCTGGAGCAGGTGCGGCAGGACATCGCCGCGCGCCATCCGCAGCGGCGGGTGGAGACGCGCGCGCTCGACGTGACCCGCTACGACGAGGTGCAGGCCGCTATCGCCGAAACCGCGCACGCGCCTGGCGGGCTCGACCTGGTGATCGCCAACGCCGGCATCGGCAGCACCGGGCTGATCGGCAAGGGCCACTTCGACGAGGACCGCCGCGTGATCGAGACCAACGTGCTGGGCGCGATGGCCACCATCGACGCCGCCGTAGCCCAGTTCCGCGCGCAGAACCGCGGCCAGATCGTGGTGATCTCCTCGGTGGCGGCGTACCGCGGCATGCCCGGCGCGGGTTCCTACTGCGCCTCCAAGGCCGCGATCGCGGTCTACGCCGACGCCGCGCGCGGCGAGCTGCACGGCACGCCGATCCGCGTCACCACCCTGTTCCCGGGCTACATCGACACCCCTATCAACGAGGACATGAAGAGCCGGCCGTTCCTGATCGACGTGACGCGCGGCGCGCGTATCGTCGCCGACCTGATCGAACGCGGCGTGGAAACCTCCACCGTGCCGGTGATGCCGTGGAGCCTGATCGGGCCACTGCTGCGCATGCTGCCGATGGGGATGCTGGCCCGTTCGGCCAAGGGGGCGCTGCCGGGTGGCGGGAATTAATTTCGTGTCACCGGCACCTCATCCCGCCTCTCCCCCTGGGAGAGGCCGCGCCGTGAGGCGCGGGTGAGGGCGCTCCGCTTCAGCCGTAGTCAAATTCTTCCGGTCGTGCCGCCCTCACCCCTGCCCCTCTCCCAGAGGGAGAGGGATACTGATTTCGTGCCGATGCGTTGTCCGGCCGCTCATCTCGTCGTCAGCTTCTGCACCGCCGCCGGCGTGAACTCCTCGTCCGGCAGCTCCGTCGCCAGGTCGTAGGGCTTGTCCTCGTTGTAGGCGGCGGTGACGAAGTAGCGGCCGGAGGCGAAGTCGTAGATCACTTCCGGCA
Source organism: Nevskia sp. (assembly GCA_031291075.1). Classification (GTDB taxonomy): domain Bacteria; phylum Pseudomonadota; class Gammaproteobacteria; order Nevskiales; family Nevskiaceae; genus Nevskia. The sequence continues at coordinate 12,017 of JARLJS010000171.1, forward strand.
CCGTGGTCGCCGCCTGCACGCTCGGCGTGGCGACCAGGTGCCCTTCCTGGAACTTGTAGAGCTGGTCCTGGTTGTCGTAGCAGTCCACCGCCTCGATGTTCCAGCTGTCCTCGTCGACGTAGAAGCGCCGCGTCTTGAAGGTGTGGCTGGCGGTGGCCTTGAGGTTCGCCTCCACGATCCAGTAGCGGTGCAGCTCGTAGCGCGGCAGCTCCTGGTTGACGTGGTGGGGGCGGATGATGTCGTGGTAGCCGACCGTGTTGCCGGCGATGTGGTTGGAGTTGTACGGCAGGTACAGCTCCTTCTTGCCCACCAGCTTCCAGTTGTAACGGTCGAGCGCGCCGTTGAACATGTCGACCTGGTCGTAGAACTGGTTGCCGTCGGTGCCTTCGTAGGGATTGTCGTACTGCACGCTCGGCGCGCGCCGCAGGCGCTTGATCGCCGGCGTGTAGAGCCAGGCGGCGCGGCCGCTGTCGCCGGTGCCGATCTTCTCCTGCAGCAGGATGAAGGTGCCGGCCAGCCGCGGCGGCGACAGGGTCTGCGACAGGTAGCGCAGGAACTCGCCCTGGCCGTTCTTCAGCACCTCCGGGTTGTTGTCCGGGCTGGCGTAGTAGAAGCGCACCTTTTCCAGCACGCGGGTCTGCTGGTAGCCGCCGTCCGGCTGCACGATGAACTGGTTGTTGTAGCGGGTCACGCCCTCGCCGCGCCATTTCAGCTTGTGGTTCCAGATCACCTCGGCCCCGGACCTGGGGAGCGGGAACGGGAAGCCCTGCTTGCAATTGTCCGGCTCGTCCGGGTCGAGCAGCCGGCAGGTGGCCGCGTTGGCGATGGTGGCCTTGTAGATGAAGTCCGGGTAGCTGACCGTGCGGTGGGTCGGGTAGACGTTCATCCAGTAGTCCGGGAAGCGGCGCAGTAGCTCCTTGTGCCCCTCGGTGAGCCGGTCGGCGTAGCGGGTGTAGTTGTCGTGGGTGATGATGAACAGCGGCTTGTCGCCGTCGATGGCGTCGTCGTGCGGGTATTCGCCCGCCGGGTCGCCCGACTGCGGGTTGCCGCCGGTCCAGCGCGGGATGCTGCCGTCCTTGTTGGCGGCCTGCTCGGCACCCACCGGGGTGAGACCCGGCCGCAACTGCACCGGCCTGACCGGCGTGCGCGGGTGCGCCGCCAGGGCCGGATGCTGCAGCAGGCAGGCCAGCAGCAGCGCGCCGCGGGCGGCCGCCGCAGCCGCCAGACGTCGCCGGTCCTTGCCTTCCCCCATGTGCTGCACCATGCTCGTCGAAGTTGATCGTGGAACCGCGGCGCAGTGGCATCCTTGCCGCCGCGGGGACCATAGTGTACCCAGGCGCGCCGGTTTGCCGTAGGGCGCCGCGGGCCTGCGGTGCGGTCAATGCAAGACCGGCGGATTTGCCGGAAGGTGTCGCAACCGAATACCAGGAGTGTACGCGTGGCGAAAAAGAAAGCGACGGCGGCCGAGGCCCTGCTCGAAGCGCATGTGCAATTCATCGTGGAAAAGCTGGATGGCGCGGCGCTGCACGCCCTGGTCGAGCGCGAGGTCGACGCCATCCTGCGCGACGCCAAGCGGCTGAGCGTCAACGACTTCGTCAGCCGCGACGCCGTCAAGCACACCGTGCGCGTCTACGCGGTGCAGCTCCAGCTCCACGCCGGCATCCCCGAGCTGGTGGCGGACATCGCCCGCCGCATCCACGCCCACGATGTGCACGAGCGCACCCGCCTGGGCGACCTGATGCCCGACCGCCAGCTGCAGGAAATCGTCGACAAGCTGCTGGAGATGAAGGACCTGCGCGAGCGGCTGCTGGACGAGTCGGTGTCCAACCCGGTCTACTCCGCGCTGGCGGCCAACCTGGTCTACCACGGCATCAAGGGCTACCTGCTGCAGAACAAGCTCACCAACAACATCCCCGGCGCCCGCGCCGCCTTCAAGCTCGGCAAGTCCATGATGAACCGAGCCCCCGGCCTGGAGCAGGCCATCGAGGACCGCCTCAAGAGCTACGTCGAGAAAAACATCCGCCACACCCTGGCCGAAAGCCGCCGCTCCCTCACCGAGCGCTTCGACGAGGACGCCATCCGCGAGGCGGTCAAGGACCTGTGGACCCGCCTCAAGCGCAGCCGCGTGTCGTACTTCCTTGGCTTCGTCGGCGCCGCCGACGTCGAGGACTTCTTCGTCATCATCTACGAGTACTGGCAGCAGCTCCGCCACACCGAGTGGTACGTGGAGGTGATCGACGCCGGCATCGACGGCTTCTTCGACCGCTACGGCGAAACCTCCCTGGCCGAGCTGCTGGAGGAGATCGGCATCGAGCGCGACATGCTGGTGAAGGACGCGATGCGGTTCGGGCCGAAGGCGATCGACGGCCTGAAGGCGAAGGGATTGCTGGAGGGGATGGTGCGGCGCAACCTGGAAGAGTTCTATGCTTCGCCGGGGGTGGCGAAGATACTCAAGGCGTAGGCGCGGCGCATGTCCGCTCCCCTGGCCTGCTGTCGTCATACCGGCGAAAGCCGGTATCCAGGGACATCAGCGCAGCGGCGGAATCAGTCGTCATTCCCGCGCAGGCGGGAATCCAGTTTTTGTTGCGGCGTGCGGACTACATTCGACTTGAAGACTGCTGCTCATTACGCTCCGGAGGGCTAACCCGCCCCCAACTAAGCGAAGCGGTCCTCGATGGATTCGAGTAGACGCCGCCCATGGATGACAGCCACGATCTCGATCTGGGTATCGCTGACGCCATAAATCACGCGATAGCTGTAGATGAACCGTTCACGCACCCCCTGCTCTCCCAGTTCAGGAACGATTCGCCCGATTTTCGGCTGCTCGGCGATGGACACGGCCATATCGAAAATTTCATCGACTACACGCCGGGCATGATACGGAGAGTCACGGCTGATGAATTCGGCGATTGCGTCGATGTCGTCGAGCGCTTGCTGCGACCAGACTACCGCTGTAGCCATCGGTTAAGACGCTGGCGCGCCTCGGCATCGGTGTACACGCGTCCCGCGGCAACATCCGCACGACCGCGTTTGATCTTCTCCAGCACGTAGAGGTGGTACTGAATATCCTCCAGCGTGCTGTCGTCGGGCAGGTGCTGCAACAACTGCTCGACTTCCTGTTTGGCGGTCACTGCCTCGGCCATCGGTGAAGTCTCCGAATTCGTTTTGATTTTACGCTCTCCTGACTCCGATACGTAGTCGGGGGAACCGGAATCACCCCAAATCCCCCCACAACACCTGCATCGCCGCCAACGCCGCAACGCCAGCCGTCTCGGTCCGCAGCACCCGCGGCCCCAGGCACAAAGCCGTGAACCCGCGATGCACCGCCAGCGCCACCTCCTCGTCGGCGAGCCCGCCCTCGGGCCCCACCAGCAGCACCGCTTCCTGTGCCCGCTGCACCTCGTGCAGCCCATGGTGCCCACCGGGCGCGAGCACGAAGCGCGCGCCGGGGTGGGAGGCGGCCAGCCAGGCGTCGAGCTTCTGCACCGGGTAAACGTGCGGCATGCGGGTACGACCGGACTGTTCGCAGGCGGAAGCCACCACGCCACGCCAGTGGTCGAGCTTCTTCTCCCAGCGCTCGCCGTCGAGCCGCACCACGCTGCGCGCGGACAGCAGCGGCACGATGGCGGCCACGCCCAGCTCCACCGCTTTCTGCACGGCGTAGTCCATGCGCTCACCCTTGGACACGCACTGCGCCAGGGTCACGCTCAACGGGGACTCGCGCTCGATCTCGCGGTAGTTCTCCACCCGCACGTGGACGGCGCGACGTTCCACCGACTCGATCACGGCGTCGTATTCGCCGCCGGCGCCGTTGAACAGGGTGAGCAGTTCGCCCTGGCGCATGCGCAGCACCTGGCCGACGTGGTGGGCGGCGGCGTCCGGCAGCGGGAAACGGGCGTCCACCGCCAGCGGTTCGGCGACGTGAATGCGGGTCATGGTGCGGCTCCCTGCGTGGTGGTCCGTGCCTGCAGGCGCTCCAGCGCGGCGGTGCGCGCATCGCTGCCCTGCTCCGACAGCGCCCTGGCGGCGGCGTAGAACTTGTCCCAGTCGCCGTGCTGCTGCGCGTACAGCGTGGCGAAGGCCTGCACCCACTTGTGGTACAGGCCGAACGGCAGCAGCTTGGCGTTGTTGATGGGTGCGTCCATCCACGCATCGTACCCCTTGTAGCCCTGCCATTGGGTGTCGCGCAGCACCCGGTAGTCGGCGCGCAGGCGCTCGATCTCGGCCTGCTTGGCGTCGCGCATCAGGTCTGGCGGCAGGCCGCGGTCGTAGAGCCGCTCCAGGCGTGCGCGCGCGGCCAGCACCAGGTCCGTGAACTGCTCCTCGCGCTGGCCGGCGGCGTCCTCGCCGGGCGGCAGGCCGCGCGACTCGCGCCACTGGCGCAGGCCCTGCTGCTGGACGAAGGTGGCAAAGGATTCGTTGAAGGCGGTGTCACCCTTCAGGTACAGCTTCTGGTGCGCCAGTTCGTGAAAAATGGAGGAGTCGAGCGTGTCGTCGTCCCAGCGCATCATGGTGTTGAGGATGGGGTCGTCGAACCAGCCCAGGGTGGAGTACGCCGGCACGCCGCCGATGTAAGTGTCGTTCCCCCGCGCCCGCAGATCCTTCGCCTCCGCCTCGGCGCGGTCGCGGTCGAAGTAGCCGCGGTAGCCGACGCAGCCGGCGATGGGGAAGCAGTGCGTCACCGGCTTGAGCGAGAACTCCGGGGTGGCGAACACGTTCCATACCACGTAGGGACGGCCGACGTCGGCGTATACCGTGTAGCTGCCGTTGCGCGGCAGGTCGAGCCGGTCGGAGGCGAACGCGCGCGCCTGCCGCGCGAGCTGCAGCCGCTCTTTGAGCCGGGCGTCGGACTTGGGATCGGCGATCACCTCGCTCACCGGCCGGCGCGCCGACAGCACGCCGTACTCGCCGCGGGCGAGATGGGCGTAGTAGTCGAGCGAGGAGCAGCCGGCGAGCGCCAGCGGGCAGAGGGCGGCGGCTAGGCGTGGCAGGAGGAGACGGGGCGATGGGAGCATTGCGGCAGTTTACCCGGCGCGGCCCGGTAGGGCGGGTTAGCTCCGCAGGAGCGTAACCCGCCGATCGCGCAAGGCGCATTACGCTGCGCCAACCTGCCCTACGAGATCTGATCGCCGTCCACGTACAGCCATCGCCCGTCCTCGTGCACGAAGCGGCTGCGCTCATGGATCCGCACCGCCGAGCCTCCTCCGACGCGGTAGCGCGCCACGAACTCCACCTCCGCTCGATCCGGGCCCGTAACGCAGGCACTCTTCACGGTCAGGCCCAGCCACTTCGTACCAGCTTCGAAACCGACCGAGCCCGGCCGCGTGCCGGGATGCCATGTTGCCAGCAAGTAGGCTTCGTTCTGCAGGACAAAGGCGCTGTAACGCGAGCGCATCAGCGCCTCTGCGGTGGGCGCCTGCAGCGTGCGATGCCACCGCGCGCAGCACGCATCGAGCGCATCACCGCTACCACATGGGCACAACTCTGTCGATCCCTTTTTCAAACCTTGACCCTACCCGAAGCCCGCCTGGCGACGTAGCCCGGGACGTAGCCCGGATGGAGCGCAGCGGAATCCGGGAACCTGGCGCGCCATCCCGGATTCCACTACGCTCCATCCGGGCTACTTCTCCGATTACGCAGCGACGGTCAGTGCAGGACATAAACTGCATCCGGAAACTTGGCCGTATACACCGCGCGGTAGGTGTTGCGATCATGATCCTCCACCAGTTCCATCACCCCGGCGGCGGTATGGGGTGAGGGGCTTGGCCGAAGATGGCCTCTGCCCATCCTCGATCTGGCTCAGGGCAAAGCCGAAGCCAGCGCCTAAGCCGCCTCCACCGTCACCGCCACGCCGTTGAGCGCGGCGTTGCCGGACACGTCGAGGCAGGTCTCGTCGGTGAGGTCGTTGTTGCTGGCGCCTGGGTGCTCGCGCGCCACGCTCAGGCGGGTGTCCTGGTAGTGGTGGCCCCAGCCGTGGGGCAGGCTCACCACGCCGCGCATCATGTCCTCGCTGGATGCCACTTCCACCACCACCTCGCCCACGCGCGAGCGCACGCGCACGCGCACGCCGTCGGCCAAGCCGCGCTGGGCGAGGTCCTGCGGGTGCATCAACAGCTGGTGGCGGGCCGGACCTTTGACCAGGCGCTGCGAGTTGTGCAGCCAGGAATTGTTGCTGCGCAGGTGGCGGCGGCCGATCAGGCTGAGGCTGTCGCCCTGGGCGCTGCCCAGCTCCTCGCCGAAGCTGTGCAGCTCCTGCAGCAGCTCAGGCGGCGTGCAGCGGATGCGCTTGTCGGGGTGGTACAGGCGCTGCGGCAGGCTCGGCTGCAGCGGGCCGAGGTCGATGCCGCTGGGCTGCGCCTTCAGCTTGGCCAGGCTCAGGTCCAGCGGGTGCTTGCGCATGCCGCTGTACGGGCCGGTGCGCAGGCCCAGGTCGAGGATCTGCTCCGGCCGCGGCGAGGGCGAGTGCTTCACCCCCAGCCGCTGCGCGATGCGCGCGCCTACGCCCTCGAAGATCTCCCAGTCGTGCAGCGCACCCTCCGGCTTGGGGAACAGCGGCTCGCTGTAGCGGGCGGTGTTGCGCACCGCGAAACCGTGCAGCACCAGGTCGTAATGGTCGTGCTCCAGCGTCGGGGTGGGCGGCAGGATCAGGTGGGCGTGGCGGGTGGTCTCGTTGAGGTAGATGTCCACCGACACCATGAACTCCAGCTCCTTCAGCGCGCGGTCGAGCTGGGCGCCGTTGGGGGTGGACAGCACCGGGTTGCCGGCGCTGGTGAACAGGGCCCGGATCTGCCCCTCGCCCGGGGTGGTGATCTCCTCCGCCAGCGCCGCCACCGGCAGCTCGCCGGCGAACTCCGGCAGGCCGCGCACGCGGGTCTTCCAGGCGCCGAAATGGCCCGGGCGCGAGGCCGGCGACTCGATCATGTCCACCGCCGGCATGGGCAACAGCATGCCGCCCTCGCGGTCGAGGTTGCCGCTGACGATGTTGAGCAGCTGGATCAGCCACTGGCACAGCGTGCCGCGCCGCTGCACCGACACGCCCATGCGCCCGTAGGCGGCGGCGCGCGGGGCGGCGGTGAATTCGCGGGCGATGCGGCGGATGACGTCCGCCGCGATGCCGCAGTGGGCGGACAGCGCGCCGAGGTCGAAGGCGCGGATCGCCTGCGCCGCCGTGTCGATGCCGTCGGCGAACTCCGCCAGCAGGCCGGGCCTGGCCAGGTTCTCGTCGAAGATGGTCTTGAGCAGGCCGAGCAGGAACGCCGCATCGGTGCCGGGCCGGATGAAGTGGTGCTCGTCGGCCACCTCGGCGGTCTCGGTGCGGCGCGGGTCGAGCAGCACCATGCGGCCGCCGCGTTGCTGCAGCGCCTTGATGCGGCCGCGGAAGTCCGGCGCCGTCATCAGGCTGCCGTTGGAGGCGAGCGGGTTGGCGCCGAGGACGAGGAAGTAATCGGTGCGGTCGATATCGGCGATCGGCACCAGCAGCTGGTGGCCGTACATCCAGTAGGTCAGCAGCTGGTGCGGCAGCTGGTCGACCGAGGTGGCCGAGTAGCGGCTGCGCGTCTTCAGCGGCGCCAGCGCGCGCGAGCCGTGCGTCATCGAGCCGTAGTTGTGGACATTGGGGTTGCCGTAGTACGCCGCCACGCTGTTGGAGCCGTACTTCTGCGCGATGGCGACCAGCCGCTCGGCGGCGAGATCCAGCGCGGCGTCCCAGCCGATCTCCTCCCAGCCGTTGGCGGTGCGGCGCAGCGGCCGGCGCAGGCGGTCGGGATCCTGCTGGATGTCCTTCAGCGCCACCGCCTTGGGGCAGATGTAGCCGCGCGACAGCGGATCGGCCTCGTCGCCACGGATCGAGAGGATCTCGTCTCCGCGCACCCGGATCTCCAGGCCGCAGATCGCCTCGCACAGGTTGCAGGCGCGATAATGAATGCGCTCTTCCATGGTGTTCTCCTCCGCCGGACGGCTTCGCTATGCACCACGATACCCAGTGTGGCGGGGCGGCGCCAGCCTGGCTACGAGCGGCACCGCTGATCGGCCGCGGCACCGCGCCACTCCCTCTCCCGCTTGCGGGAGAGGATCGGGGACAAGCGTCGCCGGGATGACGATTGTGCCTATTGCAGCGGCGCGAACGTGCGATCCGTGCGCGGCAGCAGGTAGCGCTCTGGATTGAGCGATACCACCACGCGGGTGGCGCGGCCCAGCAGCAGGCGGCGCGGCACCAGGCCGAAGTAGCGCGAGTCGGCCGAGTCGTCGCGGTTGTCGCCCAGCATCAGGTACTGGCCTTGCGGCACCGTGACCGGCCCGAAACTGCGCACCGCCGGCCGCCGCGGCAGCACCATCATGGCATGGTTCAGCCCGCCCAGCCGCTCGCGCTCCACCTGGTGTGCCGTGTCGCGGAACTCGGCCACCATCTCGTCCTCGAAAGCGCCGCCGTAGGGCCGGTATTCGGCCGGCACATCGTCGATGTAGAGGCGCTCGTCACGCAGGGCCACGCGGTCGCCGGGCAGGCCGATCAGGCGCTTGACCAGCACCTTGCCGTTGGCCGGCGACTCGAACACCACGATGTCGCCGCGCCGCGGTTCCTCGCCGGCGGTCAGCCGCACGGTGGTGAACGGCAGGCGCAGGCCGTAGTGCATCTTCTCGACGAAGATGCGGTCGCCTTCCATCAGGGTGGGGTTCATCGAACCGCTCGGCACCACCATCCAGTCCGCCACGGCGGAACGAAACACGAACATCAGCGACAGGAACACGATGAGGGAACGCCATTCGTGCCAGAAGTGCCGCAGCTTTTGGTTCATGCCGTGCTCCTTGTCCTGCCTGGTGGACGATGCTCAAGCCGGCGGTGGGGTGCCAGCCTGGGTCTGAGTGCGGAGACGGCTCGTTGGTTCCCGCACACCGTATGGTCCCCTCTCCCGCTTGCGGGAGAGGGTGGCCCGCAGGGCCGGGAGAGGGGCTTTTCGCTCAACCCAAAGCCCCTCTCCCCTACCCCTCTCCCGCAAGCGGGAGAGGGGATCAATTGTCCATCGACCTGCAGATTACTCAGTCAGCACCCGCGCAAACACTTCGTGGTCCACATTGCTGCCCGACAGCGGCAGCCCCACGCGCAACCCGGCCAGCCGTTCGCGCTGCTGCATCGCCGCCGCCAGGGCAGCCGCGGCCGCGCCCTCCGCCACGTTGTGGGTGTCGGTGAAGTAGGCCTTCATCGCCGTTGCCACCTCGGCATCGCTCACCTGCACGAACTCGTCGATGACCTGCGAGATCATCGCCAGGGCGTCGTCGTCCGGGGTGCGCACGGCCAGGCCGTCGGCGAGCAGGGTCTGCGCCGGCGCCTCCACCTTGCGCTGCTGCGCGAAGGAGAGGGCGTAGGCCGGCGCCTGGGCGGAGACCACGCCGACGATGCGCAGCTTGAGCCCCAGCGCGGCGCGGGCGGCGGCGGCGGCACAGATGTTGGAACCCAGCCCCACCGGCACGTAGACCAGGTCCAGCGCCGGCACGGCGCGGAACAGCTCCAGCCAGGACGAGGCCACACCGCGCACCAGGTCGGGGTGGAACGAGGCGACGCGGTGCAGGCCGCGCGCCTGCGCCAGCTCGCGCGCGTGGTCGGCGGCGTCCTGGAAGTCCTGGCCGTGCTCGACCAGCTCGGCGCCGAAGGCGCGCATGGCGGCGTTCTTCTCGCGCGAATTGCCGTGCGGCACCACGATGGTCGCGGGCAGGCCGTTGGCGCGGGCGGCGTATGCCACCGACTGGCCGTGGTTGCCGCGGGTGGCGGCGATCACGCCGCGCGTATGCGGCTCGCGCCGGCGCAGCGCGTCGAAGTAGACCAGCCCGCCGCGCAGCTTGAAGGCGCCGGTGGGCAGGTGGTTGTCGTGCTTGACCCACACCTCGGTGCCCAGGCGCCGGGCCAGCAGCGGCCAGGCGTACTGCGGGGTGGGCGCGAGCTGGCGATACACCACCGCGGCGGCGGCCTCCAGCTCGTCGAGGCCCAACAACATTAGTTCTTGCCTGTTTGAACAGTCGCGGCAGGGTCAGGATGCACCGTCCGCTCCAGCCAGACTTCCAGCCCCTGGGTGTTCAGCTCCATGTCGCCCTCCAGCAGGGTCAGCGCCTGTTGCTCGCTCAGCGGGCAGTTCATCGCCTGCAGCTCGTGCAGGGCGTGGTCGGTGATGGCCTTTTTGATGGCGGCGTGGCGGTCGGCGGCGCCGGCGTGGTGCTGCGCCAGCCGCACGTAGGCGCCGATGCCCTTGTGCAGGTCGCGCGCCAGCTTTTGCGCGTTGCCGAGGCGGCCGTAGTGGGTGAGGTAGACGTAGGCCGGGTCGTACTTGAGCAGCCGCTCCAGGGTGGCGTTCCAGGCCTCCGGCTCGAACTGCACCGGCGTGGTGGTGGGCAGCAGGTAGGGGCCGGCCGGGCCGTCGGACTCGCGGTAGGAGATGCCGAACACGTCGCCGGCGAAGATGCCGCGGCTCTCCGCGTCCCAGATCACGTAGTGGTGGCGGGCGTGGCCGGGCGCGTCGAGGAACAGCAGCTCACGGCCGCTGAAGTCCAGCTTGAAGCCGTCCTCCGCCACCATCACGCGCTCCTCCGCCACCGGCACGATCTCGCCGTACAGCTTGGCCATGTTGGCGGCGCCGTACACCGAGGAGGCGCCCCCGACCAGCTTGGACGGGTCGATCATGTGGCGGGCGCCGCGCGGGTGGATCACCAGCTTCGCCTGCGGCAGCTCGCGCATCAGCAGGCCGGCGCCGCCGGCATGGTCCAGGTGGACGTGGGTGGGCATGACATAGGCCACTTGCTCGCGGTCGATGCCGCGGTGCTTGAGCACCCCCAGCAGGCCGGGCACCGACAGCGAGGTGCCGCACTCGACGAAGGCGTAGCGCTCGCCGCTGCGCAGCAGGTAGCAGCAGGCCAGGCCGGGGCGGACATACTCGGTGTCGATGCAGCTGACGTTGTGGGAATAGTCGACCGTCTTGGGCAGCTTCATGCTTGTCTCCAGCGGAACAGGGCGGCGCCGAGGAACAGATAGACCGCGCTCATCGCCGCAAGTGCCATCAGGTCCGGCGCGATCTGCGCCAGCCCGGCGCCGTCCAGCATGATGGCACGGGCGCCGTTGACCAGGTGGGTCAGCGGCAGCAGCTGGGCAACGAGCTGCAGGGCGTGGGGCGAGCCGTCGATGGAGAAGAACACGCCGCAGATCACCATCATCGGCGTGGCCAGCACGTTGAGGATGCCGCCGGCCAGTTCCTCGCTGGCGATGCGCGCCGACACCAGCAGGCCCAGGGCGATCATGCTGGAGGCGGCCAGCGTCACCAGCAGCAGCAGGTCCAGGTACGAGCCCTCCATGCGCACCTTGAGCAGCAGCCGGCAGGCGACGAACACCGCGCCGTTGACCAGCACGATCAGCGCCAGCCGCGACAGCAGCTGCGCCAGCAGGAACTCCGAGGCGCGCAGCGGCGTGGCGTTGAGGCGCTTGAGATAGCCGCTCTTGCGGTAGCGCACGATGACGTAGCCGATGCCGAACAGGCAGGAGAACATCATGTTCATGCCGAGCACGCCGGGGGTGACCCAGTCGACGTAGCGCACCTGCGCGCCCTGGGTGGCCTCCTGCTGCAGCGGCGCTCCGCCGGCGCCGCGCAGGAGCTGCTCCAGCAGCTTGCCCTTGGGCGACTGCTCGTTGATCCAGTAGCGGCCGGGGGTGGCGGTGAGGTCCAGCAGCATGTCGATGCGCTGCAGCTGCACCTTGTGCAGCGCCACCGGCTGCTGCTCCTCGCGGTAGAACTGCACCTGCGGCGTGCCCAGGAAGGGGTGCAACCCGGCGTCCAGGGCGGCGCCCGGCGGCGCCAGCACCGCCACCTTGAACATCGGCTGGCCGGGGCCGGAGAAGACGTAGGCCAGGCCCAGCACCAGCAGCACCGGGAAGGCGATGTTCCAGCCCAGGGTGGACCTGTCGCGCACGAACTCCAGGCTGCGCGCCCAGGTGGCCGCGCGCAGGCGGCGCCAGGATGCGAGGATCGGGTTGCTCATGCGCGCAGCTCCCGCCCGGTCAGCTCCAGGAACAGGTCTTCCAGGGTGCGGGGCCGGATGCGCAGGTGCGCCAGCGAGGCGCCCACCGCCAGCAGCCGGGCGATGGTGCCGTTGATGTCGGCGGTGTGGATCTCGGCGTGGTCGCCCTTCTCCTTGTACTGCAGGCCGCCCTCCAGCTTGCGCGCCTCCGGCGCCGGCAGCTCCAGCACCGAATCGTCGAAGTGCTCGCGCAGCAGGGCGGCGGGGCTGCCCTGGGCGATGATCCTGCCGTGGTCGACGATGGCGATCTCGTCGCACAGCAGGTAGGCCTCGTCCATGTAGTGCGTGGTCAGCACGATGGTCTTGCCCCTGGCCTTGACGCCCTGCACCAGGTCCCAGAAGTTGCGCCGCGCCTGCGGGTCGAGCCCGGTGGTGGGCTCGTCGAGGAACAGCACCTCCGGGTCGTTGACCAGGGCGATGGCCAGCAGCAGGCGCTGGCGCTGGCCGCCGGACAGCTTGCCGGCGTCGCGGTCGAGGAACTCCTCCAGCCGGCACAGCGCCACCAGCTCCTCCAGCGGCCGCTGCCGCGGGTAGAGCGAGCCGAAGAAGCGCAGGTTCTCGCGGGTGGTGAGGAACTCCTGCAGCGCGGTGGTCTGGAACTGGATGCCGACGCGCTCGCGGTAGCGCTGGCCCAGCGGCGCGCCGCGGAACAGCACCTGGCCGGAGGTGGGCGGCAGCAACCCCTCCATCATCTCGATGGTGGTGCTCTTGCCGGCGCCGTTGGGACCGAGCAGGCCGAAGCAGGTGCCTTCCGTCACCGCGAAGCTGATGCCATCGACGGCGCGGACCTTGGGATAGAGTTTCACCAGCTCGCGCGATTCGAGCACGGCTGGCTTGGGCGTGGGTGGTTGGCCGGTCATTGTATTGGGGGTGGATCTATTTTTATGGTGGTGCGGGGTTGCAACAGTGAACTAATGTACTCCAACTAAATGAGCGGTGAATGACGCTCGCCGGCGGATTTTTTGACCCTGGCCCTAGGAGAAACCTTTCATGAGCAACGACGACAAGCCCGCCGCACGACCCCGCATTCCGCGCAACCCGGACAACGACTACACCGACGAGGCGGCCGCGCAGCGCCGCGAGTTCGTGCAGCAGCAGACCGGCGCCGGCCTGGCGCACGTCGGCCGCTACTCGTTCGAGCCGTCGGCGCTGCCCGGCAACATCGAGAACTTCACCGGCGTGGCGCAGGTGCCGATCGGCATCGCCGGCCCGCTGCGCATCAACGGCGAACACGCCCAGGGCGATTTCTACGTCCCGCTCGCCACCACCGAGGGCACCCTGGTCGCCAGCTACAACCGCGGCATGCGCCTGCTCACCGAGTGCGGCGGGGTGAAGACCACCGTGGTGGAGGATCACATGCAGCGGGCGCCGGTGTTCGTGCTGGAGGACGCGCTGCAGGCGCGGCAGTTCGGCCAGTGGGTGGACGAGCACTTCGCCGGGATCAAGGCCGCCGCCGAGGCCACCACACGCGTCGGCAAGCTGCAGCACATCGGCCAGTACGCGGTGGGGCCGCTGCGCTACCTGCGCTTCAACTACAGCACCGGCGACGCCGCCGGCCAGAACATGTGCGGCAAGGCCACCCTCGCCGCCTGCGAGTGGATCGAGCACCACTACCCCACCCCCCTGCGCTACATCCTGTCCGGCAACATCGACACCGACAAGAAGCACTCGCAGATCAACACCCTGCTCACCCGCGGCAAGCGGGTGGTGGCGGAGGCAGTGCTGCGGAAGGACATCCTCAAGCGCATCATGGGCGTGGACTCCAGGGACCTGCTGTGGGCGCGCCAGATCTCCACCGCCGGCGCCTTCATGGCCGGCTCGTCCAACAACGGCGCGCACGCCGCCAACGGCCTCACCGCCATGTTCATCGCCACCGGCCAGGACGTCGCCAACGTGGCCGAGTCGCACGCCGCGATCACCTACGTGCAGCTGCTGGACAACGGCGACTACTACTGGTCGATCACGCTCACCTCCCTCATCGTCGCCAGCTACGGCGGCGGCACCGGCCTGCCGACGCAAAAGGAATGCCTGGAAATGCTCGGCTGCTACGGCCAGGGCAAGGCCGCCAGGTTCGCCGAGATCTGCGCCGGCGTGGTGCTGGCCGGCGAGACCTCGCTGGCCAGCGCGGTGCTGCACGGCGACTGGGTGACCAGCCATGACAAGCTGGGGAGGAATCGGCCGTAGGCCCAAGCTGCGCCGCAGCCGTAGCCCGGATGAAACGAAGTGGAATCCGGGGTGAGCCGGGTAAAGCGAATGTCCAATGGACCGTCTCGCCATGGATGGCGGCAGCCGGGCGCTCCCGGCGAGTGCGACCCCGGATTCCGTTTCACTCCATCCGGGCTACCCGCCTTCATATCTTCCGTCATACCGGCGAAAGCCGGTATCCAGAGCCCAGGCCGCGCCGCCTACCGCCCCTGGATGCCGGCTTTCGCCGGCATGACGGGATCACCGCGCCAACCGATACCGGTGCGGCGGCTTGCCCTTCCAGCGCTTGAAGGCGTGGATGAAGCTGGCCGCCTCCGAGTAGCCCAGGCGGTCGGCGATCTGCTCCACCGACAGCTGGGCGGTCGTCAGCAGCTCCTCGGCCAGCGTCTCGCGCACTTCGTCGGCCAGGGCCTTGTAGCTGGTGCCTTCCTCCAGCAGGCGCCGGCGCAGGGTGCGCGGGGTGAGCAGCAGCTCGGCGGCCACCGCGTCCATGTCCGGCATGCGTCCGGGATGGCGCAGGATGCTATCGCGCACGCGCGCCGCCACGCCGGCGCGGGCCTTGCGCGCGGCGAGCAGCTTGAGGCACTGCTCCTCGGCCATGCGCCGGCTGGAGGCGTTGGCCTGGGGCAGCGGCGCGTGCAGCACGGCGGCGTCGAGCGCCACCTCGTTGCGTTCCGCGCCGAACTCCGCCTCCACCCCGAACAGCTCGCGGAAGCGCGCGGCGTAGGACGGCCGCGGACCACGCAGGCTCAGCCGCCGCGGCGCCAGCGGGGCGGCGAACATCTCCCGCTGCAGCAGCATGGCGGCGGAGGCGTCGCGCTCCAGCAGGTACTGGCGCACGTCCTCCGGCACGGCGCGGTCGTCCATCACCAGCCGCATCTCGTCGGGGGCGGGCTCGGCGTAGATGTGGATGAAGGCGTAGGTGAGATTGAGATAGCGCAGGGCCACCTCGATGGCGCTGCGGAAGTCGGGGCTGCTGATGATGGCGAAGCCGAGGATGCCGTAGGCGGTGAAGTGGTAGCGCGTGCCCGCTTCCAGCCCCAGCCCGGGGACATGGCCGAGATGGCGCACCAGGTTGCGCACCAGCGCCAGTTCCTGGTGCGCGCCGACCACCGCGGCGGGATCGGCCAGCGCCACCTCGCTCAGGCCGGTGCCCTCCAGGCAGGCCGACAGCGGCAGGCCATGCTCCAGGCCGAGCTGGGCCTGCAGCTGCATGCTGGCGATGCCGCGCTGGAAGTCCCAGTTGTGCACGTGTTCTGGTTCTCGTTCGAAGCTAGTGCATTTTCTCTTTAGCGCGCACGCATTCCTTCCCCTTTCCCGCTTGCGGGAGAGGGTGGCCCGCAGGGCCGGGAGAGGGGCTTTTCGTCCAGCCAAAGCCCCTCTCCCCTACCCTCTCCCGCGCGCGGGCGAGGGGAACAGCCCTGTCCCGTATTATCAATATTTTGTCCCTGGACGCCATAACCGCCTATCGTTTTGGAACCTAAGCTAAGGAAGGCTCAGGCAAAAAACGATCTTCGCGGAGGACACCATGAGCGCAACGGGCACACAGGCCACGGACGGCGGCGGCAGCCCCAGTGTCGTCATCATCGGCACCGGCTTCGGCGGGCTCGGCATGGGCTACGAGTTGAAGCGGGCGGGCATCGAGTCCTTCACCATCCTGGAGAAAGCGTCCGACGTCGGCGGCGTTTGGCGCGAGAACACCTATCCCGGCGCGGCCTGCGACGTGCCCTCGCACCTGTATTCCTTCTCGTTCGAGCCGCACTATCCCTGGTCCTGCCGCTACGGCAAGCAGGCGGAGATCCTCGACTACCTGCGCCACGTGGCGCGCAAGTACGATCTGCAGCGCCACATCCGCTTCGGCTGCGAGGTGACCGCCGCCGAGTACGACGAGGCGCGCGGCCTCTGGCGCATCCGCCTGCGCAGCGGCGAGACGCTGGAAGCCAACATACTGGTCTCCGCCGTGGGCCAGCTGCACCAACCGCAGTTGCCGCTGCTCAAGGGGCTGGAAAACTTCCGCGGCCCCGCCTTCCACTCGGCGCGCTGGGACCACGGCTTCGATTTCAGGAACAAGCGGGTGGCGGTGATCGGCACCGGCCCCAGCGCGGTGCAGCTGGTGCCCGAGCTGGCCAAGGAAGTGGCGCAGCTCGACCTCTACCAGCGCACGCCGGGCTGGTGCGTGCCCAAGCTGGACCGTCCCTACGGCCGCTGGGAGCGCAAGCTGCTCGACCGGGTGCCGCTGCTGCACGACCTGGACCGCACGCGCATCTTCTGGACTTTCGAATTTCTCAACTCGGCGCTGATCGGCAAGGCGGTGCGCGGCGCGCTGGCCAAGGCGGCGCTGCGGCTGAGTTCGGCGGTGCTGATGCGCCTGCAGGTGCGCGACCGCGCGCTGCGGACCAAGCTCACGCCGGACTACCCGATGGGCTGCAAGCGCACCCTGCTCTCCAACGACTGGCTGCGCACGCTGGCGCTGCCGCGGGTGGAGGTGGTGACCGGGGGCATCGCCGAGGTCACCGCCGACGGCATCCTCGGCGAGGACGGCCGCCTGCGCCCGGCGGACGCCATCGTCTACGGCACCGGCTTCGCCTCCACCGAGTTCCTCGGCTCGATCGAGGTGAAGGGCCGCGGCGGCCGCAGCCTGCGGCAGAGCTGGGCCGGCGGCGCCGAGGCCTATATGGGCATGGCGGTGCACGGCTTTCCCAACCTGTTCGTGGTCTACGGCCCCAACACCAACCTGGGCGCCGGCTCGATCATCTACATGCTGGAGCGGCAGGCGCGCTACATCGCCAAGGCGGCGGCGCTGCTGCGCGACCGCCGGCTGCAGTCGCTGGAGGCGAGCGCGCAGGCGCAGAGCGAGTACGTGGAGATGCTGCAGCGGCGCAGCAGCCAGACCGTGTTCGAGGCCGGCTGCCATAGCTGGTACCTCACCGCCGACGGCCGCAACACCAACAACTGGATCGGCTACATGGTCGAGTACAGCCGCCTGGCGCGCCAGCCCAACCTGGCCCACTACCACCAGGTGCCGGCCGCCGACGCATCCGCCCCGCTGGCACGCGCGGCCTGATACGCTGCGCGGCGTCGCCGCCCGGGGGGAATACCTGATGAAGAGCCTGCTGCGCGCCTTGGTGCGCCTGCTGTTCAAGCCGACCATGTCGCCGCGCGTACCGCTGTCGCTGCAGCGCCGCGGCACCGCCCTGGCCGCGGTGCTGTCGCGACCGCCGCACGGCACCACGGTGACGTCCACCGAGCTGGGCGGCGTGCCGGCGCTCGAGCTGCGTACCGGCGCCATCGACGAGCACGCCGCGGTGCTCTACCTGCACGGCGGCGCCTACGTGCTGGGCGGTCCCGTCACCCACACCGGCCTGGCCGCGCGCATCGGCCGCGCCGCCGCCGCGCCGGTGTACCTGATCGACTACCGCCTGGCCCCCGAACACCCCTTCCCCGCCGCGCTCGAAGACGCCCTCGCCGCGTACCGGAAACTGCTGGAAAAAGTCCCCGCAAATCGCATCGGAATCACCGGCGATTCCGCCGGCGGCGGGCTCACTCTCGCCACCGCCATGGCCATCCGCGACGCCGGCCTGCCCCAGCCCGCCGCCCTGGCCGTGATCTCGCCCTGGACCGACCTCACCCTGTCCGGCGACAGCATGCGCAAGCTGGCCAAGGCCGACCCGATGCTGCGCGAGGACTGGCTGCGCGACTGCGCCGCCCGCTACGCCGGCACCACCCCGCTCGAAGATCCCCGCATCTCGCCCCTCTACGGCAACCTCAAGGACCTGCCGCCGATCCTGGTCCACGTCGGCAGCGACGAAGTCCTGCTCAGCGACGCCGAGCGCCTGGCCGAACGCGCCCAGGCCACCGGCGCCGACCTGCGCCTGCACCGCTACGACGGCCTCTGGCACGTCTTCCACCTCCACGGCGGCCAGCTCAAGGAAGCCGATGCCGCCATCGAGGAACTCGGCAGCTTCCTCCGCCAGCACCGGCAGGCGGAAGTTTCCAACACCGCGGACCGGCTTACCGCCTAGCCGCCCTCCTCGCCAGCCCGGCGCCGGATCCGCGGACGCCGTGGTATCCGCCGCAGAACCTTCCCGGTTTTCCTGCCAGAACGCGGGTGGGTCGCCGCCAGGCGCAGCTAGCATTGCAACAAAATAGCCCACTAACGCCGATACTGCTGGTGCAGAGGCCAAGATTTTCACCACCTCATAAAGGGGCTGTTGGGTAACTATGTTACGGCTATCCGCTGTTATCCAGGGTCGTCGGGCGGGTTAACTCCGCAGGAGCGTAACCTGCCTTACACAGAAGGCGGATTGCGCTGACGCTAATCCCTACTTGAACCAGAGCGCAAAGGAGAGAACCCATATGTCCGCAACCCAAAACAAGAACACCCTTCGCGCCGTGTTCGAGGAACTCTCAAAGGGCAACGGCAAGCCCTTCGTCGAACTCTGGGCGGATGATTTTTCCTGGACCATCACCGGCAACACCAAGTGGTCCAGGACCTATCGCGGCAAGGAGTCGGTGCGAAAGGACCTGATGGCGCCGCTGTTCTCCCGCTTTGCCACCCAGTACACCAACACCGCCACCCGCTTCATCGCCGAGGACGACTACGTCGTGGTGGAATGCCGCGGCAACGTCACGACCAAGTCGGGGCAGCCCTACAACAACACGTATTGTTATGTCTGCCGCATGGAGGATGGGCGGCTCAAGGAGCTTACGGAGTATCTGGACACCGAGCTGGTCAGCAAGGCATTGGGGGATCCGCCCTGATGTTTGTCTCAATGACATTGTCGATTGCGATGAGACTCACAAATGCGCCATCTTCCCTCATTCGGCGCCTCCGCCACTGCGTTCCTCTAGCGCCATTGAGCCTGTGCGTTGGCACATGTCGCTAATCGGCGCATACATCATCATTATCAGCTTCATCAATGACCGGACTTGGGCCTGCTATAGTGCTTCTCCGATACGGCGCAAAGGCGCGTCCGGCATTTACGCGCTTGCGCAAACTAGCCAATTCCGGCCAAATGAAATGGCCGTTGGACACTGCCGTCTCTTTGTCTGTTGCTCTAATGGGGGGCAATTACGAAGACTTGCGTCGTAGCGTGAGCAATCCAGTCGATCAAGAGCTTGTCGAGCAAGTCATCGAATGTAAAAAGGGGCTGCTCGGTGTTTTTGGTCGTGCGGTCCTTATCTGGGTTGCGGGCACTGCCGTGTGGATGTGCATCGTTGTTGCAGTGGTCAAGATCGGCAAGTGAGCCTCGTAGCCCGGATGAAACGCAGTGGAATCCGGGACTTTCTCAAATCCCCGGATTACGTTTCACTTCATCCGGGCTACGCTCCTGATGTCTGTCTCAGGCACCGGAGGACTGACAGATGAGCAGTAGGCACTCCGGTTCCTGCCTGTGCGGCGAGGTTCACTTTGAAGTGGAAGGGGACTTTGAGCGTTTCTACCTGTGCCATTGCGAGTACTGTCGCAAAGATAGCGGCTCGGCTCATGCCGCAAACCTGTTCTCGTCGACCGCACACCTGAACTGGGTTTCCGGGCACGACAAGGTCAGGCTGTTCACGCTGCCGTCAACCCGGCACAGCAGATCCTTTTGCTCCATTTGCGGCTCGGCCCTCCCGAGCATGCAAATGAACGGCACACTGCTGGTGGTTCCGGCCGGCAGTTTGAATGGCGACGTTCCTATCAGGCCGACCGCGCACATATTTGTATCCAGCAGGGCTGGCTGGGATGATGCCTTGTACCCGTCCGGAAATCAGCATACCCGATCCCCGTGCGGATTCGCCAGCCGATCACTTTACCGCCCGAATCCGCGGCTGATCCTGCTCCGCGCTTTCGAGCGTACAGCATAGCGCGTCAATCTCTTCCAGGGTCGCGTCGCTGCGGATCGTTTTCGCCGAGCGGACCAGGTCGGCGATCATCATCGACAGATAATACGAGTCGATTTTCAACCGGTGCGGCGCCTTGGTACTCTTGAAACCTTCCAGCTGCGCCTTCGCATCTTCGAAGGGATAGCCGTAGCGCAGCAGGAGCTGCACCTCCCGCTGGCTGAGCTCGACCGTGACAATGGCATCGTCTTCCGTCATCGCGCGTTACCCAATCTGGCTGACGCTGCTGCCGCCAAACTCATCCGGCAACAGCAGGGTGATTTTCTTGTTGCGCACGTTGCCGAGCAGATAGGTCATATAGGTCAGCGGATTGACCTTGTTCACCTTGCAGCTTTCCATCAGGCTGTAGTAGATCGCCGCCGCCCGGCCGCCGCGTTCGGAACCCACGAACAGAAACGACTTTCTTCCGATTGCAACTGGGCGCATGCACTGCTCGGCATAATTGTTGTCCAGCTCCAGATAGCCCTGCTCGGTATAGCGGCACAGGGCGTCCCAGTTCTTGAGCGTGTACTGGATGGCGGTGCCCAGGAGGCTCTTGGGCAACACGGCATTGGCCTGCACGTCCAGCCAGGCCTTGAACTGATTCAGGACCGGGACCGAGAGGATCTGGCGCTGCTGGCGGCGCTGTTCGTCGTCGAGCGGTCTGATCTGTCGTTCGATCCGATACAGCTTGCGGATGAAGCGCAGGGCTTCATGCGCCCGGCCCGGCTCTTTCATCAGGTCGGTGACCTCGACGTACTTCCGACGGCAATGCGCCATACAGGCAATTTCCCGGATTTCCTGGTTGGCATACAGCACGTCGTAGCCGGGAAAGGCGTCGGCCTGGATGTAGCCACGGTAATCCTTGAACCGGTTCAGGGGTGTTGCCTGGCTCCGGCTGCGGCTGAATTCATAGGTGACCAGAGGCTTGTGCCGCCGATGATGCCGGGCATAGACCCATAATCGGGCCTTGATGGTGGTCCGGCGCTCTGGATCGAGGTTTTGCAGCGGCAACACTGTGTCATCGGTGAAGATGTGGCCGCTGGCCAGCACTTTCTCGATCATCCGGGCATGCAGGTCTTCCAGCAGCTCGGCACACTGCACCAGCCAGTCCGACATCAGGGCATGCGACAACTCGATGCCGAGGCGCTCCAGGCGCCTGGCGATGCGGTACAGCGGCAGGCCATCGGCGAATTTGCTGACGATCAGGAAGGCCAGCAGGCTGGCGGAGGCCATGCTCTTGGCCAGCGGCGCCGGGGAATCGTGGTGCGCGCGCTCAATCTGGCCGGGGCAGGACCGGCAGGCGTACTTCTGCCGGCGGGTTTCGATGATTTTCAGCGAAGCCGGCACATAGCCCAGCTGCTCGCTGCAGTCTTCGCCGATGGCGCGCATCGGCTTGCCGCAGCAGCTGCAGGTCTTCTCGGATTCCGGCAGATCGATGACGCGGATTTCGCGCGGCAGGTCTTTCAGGATCCGCAGGGCCTTCTTGCGCGGGGCGCCGGCGGACGTCTTGGATGACGGCTGGTCT
This sequence comes from Nevskia sp., assembly GCA_031291075.1. Lineage (GTDB taxonomy): Bacteria > Pseudomonadota > Gammaproteobacteria > Nevskiales > Nevskiaceae > Nevskia. The sequence goes on from JARLJS010000171.1 coordinate 33,663, forward strand.
TCCGCTTCGTCCGCCGGCGGGATCTCGATCACCTGGCTGCCGTCGCTGGCGAACAGTGCGATCTGGTCGATGTCGACGTGCTCGTTGCGGGGTCCGAACTGCCGCTTCAAAGCACTTTTCAGGTGCGCTCTCAGGGACTCGATCATCTGCTGCTGCTCCCGCACGAGGAGTTGCAGCGTGGCAATGTCGGTCGGGAGAGCGGCGGCGTTTTGCACGGCAACATTTTATCAAAAGGCGCTGCGGTTTTGAGACGTTTTCTCTTCGACCATCGACATTTCATAGCGCTGCCTGCGCATGAAACGCCGGTAGGCGCTTGAGCCGGGTGAAATCGATGCCGTCGAGCAGCAGCGCCAGGTCGTGTGAGGAGATCTCCATTGAGGCGGAATTGGGATGCGGCCACTTGTAGCGACCTTTCTCCAGCCGCTTGTACCAGATCGCCAGGCCGTTGCGGTCCCAGTAC
>JARLJS010000172.1 GCA_031291075.1 Nevskia sp.
ATCAGGCCGCTGCAGATCTCGCGCAGCGTCGGGGCACGGCCTTTGCGGGCGAACACCGCGGTCTCGACCAGGCTGGAGCGCAGCCAGAACATGATCGGCACCACCGCGCAGCCCACCAGCAGCGGCACCCGCCAGCCCCAGTCCGACATCTGCGCGGGGCTGAGGACGGAGAAGATCACCACACCGATGATGGCTGCGGCCATGACCGCGAACTGCTGGCTGGCGACCTGCCAGCACGTATAGAAGGCGCGCCGGCCGGGGGACGCGGTTTCGGCGAGATAGACCACCACGCCGCCCAGTTCGGCGCCGGCCGAGAAGCCTTGCAGCAGCCGTCCGGCCATGACGATCAGCGGCGCGGCGAGCCCGATGGTGCTGTACGACGGCGTGCAGGCCAGCGAGATGATGCCGACCGACATCAGGGACAGGGACAGGATCAGCCCGGCGCGCCGCCCGTGGCGGTCGCTGTAGGAGCCGATGATGATGGCGCCGACCGGGCGCGCGAGGAAGCCCAGCGCAAAGGTCAGCAACGTCAGCATGAGTGAAATGAACGGGTTGCTGTTGGGAAAATACGCCCCGGAGATATGCACGGCATAATAGCCGTAAATGAAGAAGTCATAGATCTCGAGCGCGTTGCCCGACGTGACCTGCAGGATCGGCTTGATGGCCAGCTTGTGTTTCTCTGGAAGCGCTTCCACCGGTGGGCCGGCGGTCGTTGCTGCTTGGGGCATATTTCCATCTCCATAGGCTTGTTTGTTGTCTGGCGAGACCCTGCGGGGCGCGCCTTGCGCAGGCGGTTCGTCAGACGGGATCGAGGGCGGGCTTGCCTCCCAGTACGGCGGCAATGTTGTCGAGTGCGCGGAACCCCATGGCCTTGCGGGTCTCGCGGGTGGCGCTGGCCACGTGCGGGGTCAGGAAGACGTTCGGCAATTCCGTCAGCCGCCGGTCGACCTGCGGCTCGTTGCGGTAGACGTCGAGGCCGGCGGCGAACAACTGGCCGGAGCGCAAAGCCGCGATCAATGCGTCCTCGTCGACCAGCGAGCCGCGGGCGGCGTTGACGAACACCGCCCCGCGCGGCAGCAGCGCGAACGTCTCGGCCGTCATCAGCGGCCCCTGGCCGCCGCCGGGCGCGTGCAGCGACAGGATCTCGCAGCGCGGCAGCAGCGCCGCCAGGTCGGGGACGAATTCCGCGCCGGCTTCCAGCTCCGCGGGCAGCCGCGTCCGGTCGGTGTAGAGCACCCGCATGCCGAAGCCCGCCGCCCGGCGCGCGACCGCGCGGCCGATCCGGCCAAGCCCGACGATGCCAAGGGTGCGGTTGCTGGCGCGAATGCCCAACAGGTCGGGAAAGCCGTATGGGGTGCCCCAGCCGGCCTGCATGATGGCGTTGTATTCCCCGGCGCGCCGGCACGCCGCCAGGATCAGCAGGAACGCCATGTCCGCGGTGCAGTCGGTCAGCACGTCGGGCGTGTTGGTCACCACGATCCCGCGCGCCTTCGCCGCCGCCACATCCATGTGGTCGAACCCCGCGCTCGGGTTGGCCAGGATGCGCACGCTGGCGGGCAGGGCGGCGATGTGCGCGGCGGTCAGGCGCGCCCGCGGCCCCATGAACACCGCGTCGCTGCGCTGGGCGGCGATCGTGGCCAGCGTCTCGTCGGCATCGAGGTCATGGTCGGGCAGGACGGCATCGAATTCCTCGCTGGCGCGTGCGGCCACATCCTCCGTCACCCGTCGCGTCACCAGCAGCCGAGGCCTCGCCATGTCGTTCTACTCCGGAGCAATCCGTTCGGGGGGAAGTCGTTCGGCCGCAACCGGCCCGTTGGCCCCGGCGCCACGCACCGGGGGATCGTTCGCCTCGGGAAACGCCACCAGCAGAGAGCGCAGCGTATGCGCGTGCATCAGCGTTTCGGCGCGGTCGGCATCGCCGGCAGCGATCGCCTCCACCACGGCGGTATGCTCTTCGAGGGCGCGGCGGCGCTGCTCCGCGCGCGGCAGCACACGCATGCTGCCGATATGCAGATACGCCCGCAGCGCCTGCAGGCTGCGGATCAGGAACGGGTTGCGGGTGACCGCGTGCAGGGCGCAATGGAACCGGTCGTTGGCGTCCGCCACCGCGGCGGCGCTGTGGCGTTCGGTGGCGATGACGATGGCGGCAAGCTCGTCGCGCAAGGCGGCGATGTCGGCGGCGGTGGCGTGCCGAGCGGCCAGGCCGGCCGCAACGCCTTCCAGGGCGGCGCGGATGCGGCCCATTTCCATCAGTTGTTCGGTGTCGAGCGACGCCACGAAGGTGCCGCTGCGGCGGCGGGTCTCCACCATGCCCTCGGCTTCCAGCCGGCGCAGCGCCTCGCGGATGGGCTGGGCGGAAATGCCGAACGATGCGGCCAGGCTGCGTTCGGACAGCTTGGTGCCGGAGGCGAGCGTCCCGTCCACGATCACCTGGCGCAGCCGCAGATAGGCG
>JARLJS010000173.1 GCA_031291075.1 Nevskia sp.
ATGAGCGTCTTCACCAAGGTCAGTCACGCCGAACTGCAGGACTTCCTCGCCCACTATCCGCTGGGGGAGCTGCTCGGCTATCAGGGCATCGGCGAGGGCGTGGAGAACACCAACTACTTCGTCGACACCGGCGAAGGACGCTGGGTGCTGACCATCTTCGAGCGGCTCAACTATGCCGACCTGCCGTTCTTCCTGGGGCTGATGGAGCACCTGGCGCACCGCGGCTTTCCCAGCGCCATGCCGGTGCCGGACAACGGCGGCAGCGCGCTGCGTCAGTTGCACGGCAAACCGGCGGCGTTGGTGATGCGCCTCAACGGCCAGAGCGTGCTGTTCCCCGACCTGGCGCAATGCGCCGCGGTAGGCCGCGTGCTGGGCGACCTGCACGTCCTCGGCCAGTCCTATGCCGGGCGCTGCGCCAACGGCCGCGGCGTGGAATGGCGGCGCGCCACCGCGCAGGCGCTGATCCCCAAGACCGACGCCGATACGCGCGCGCTGCTGGAAAGCGAGCTGGCAGCACAGGCGACGCTCGACCTGGCCACGCTGCCGCAGGGGGTGATCCACGCCGACCTGTTCAAGGACAACGTGCTGTTCGTCGATGATCGCCTGAGCGGCGTGATCGATTTCTACTACGCCTGCAACGACGCGCTGTTGTACGACCTGGCGGTGACGGTCAACGACTGGTGCACCGACCAGGACGGCCATCTCAACACCGCCCGCACGCACGCACTGCTGGAAGCCTACCGCGCGCGGCGCGAGCCGGATGCGCGGGAGCAGGCGGCCTGGCCGCTGGTGCTGCGCGCCGCCGCCTTCCGCTTCTTCCTGTCGCGCCTGTACGACTGGACCTTTCCGCGCGAGGGCGACCTGGTGCACGTGAAGGACCCGGCGCAGTACCGCCGCATCCTGGAGCATCATCGGGAGCACGTGGCGCCGTTGTAAGGCTAAGGCTAGTGTGATGTCCCGCCAATGCCCTCTCCCTTTGGGAGAGGGGCAGGGGTGAGGGCGGCACGGTCGGAAGGATTCGACTGCGGCTGAGGCGAAGCGCCCTCACCCGCGCCTCACGGCGCGGCCTCTCCCAGGGGGAGAGGCGAGATGAGATGCTGGTGAATCAATGGGACACGACACCAGCAGCGCAGCGTCGTCCTACTTCACATCCTCCAGCTTGAGCTTGCCGCAGGCGGCCAGCAGCTGGAACGCGGCCACCGCGCGGTCGCGCTCGCTGCTGGCGAGGTTGACCTGAGCCGACACCTTGTCGCGCTCGGCGTCGAGCACGTCCTTGGTGGTGCGGGTGCCCACCTGCAGCTCCTTGCGCACATCCTCCAGCGCCAGGCTGGAGGCGTCGACGTCGGCGCGATAGGCGCTGATGAGGTCTTCGGCAGCCTGCAACAGGGCCCACGACTGGGTGATCGACTCGATGGTGGCGTGCAGGCTGTCGTTGAGGTTGGCGGCGGCCTGCGCCGCCTGCGCCTTGGCCGCGCTGACGCGGGCGTCGGTGGCGCCGGACAGGTCCAGCGGCAGGGTGGCCTTGAGCTGCACGCTCCAATCCTGGTAGCGGTCCACCGCGGCCTTGGTGTCGCCCTGGGCGGCCGCCGAACCGTTGATGGCCAGCGTCGGCCAGAACTGCGCGCGGGCGGCGTCGACCTGGGCGATGGCGCTGCGCCGCTGGGCGTCGGCCGCCAGCACTGCCGGCGTGATGCGGGCACTGGCCAGGGCATCGTTGAGCGTTGTCGGCACCGGCGGACCGGGCCAGGCGCTGGTGAGGTTGTCGGGCGCCACGCCGACCACGCGCACGAAGCTGGCCTCGCTGACGCGGGCCTGCGCGATAGCGCGCTTGAGATTGGCCTCCGCCTCGGCCCGCCGCGCCTCGGCCTGCGAGGTGTCGGTGCGGGTGGCCTCACCGGCCTGGTAGCGCTTTTTCGTATCCGACAGCTCCTGCTGCAGGGCGGCGACATTGGCGCCGGCCAGCTCGATCACGGTACGGTCGCGCATCACGTCGAGGTAGGCGGTGGCGGCGGCCAGCAGGAGCTGCTGCTGGGTGCCGGCCTCGTTCTGCTGCGCGCCTTCGAGCTGGCTCTTGGAGGCGGCCAGCAGGGCCGGGTTGAGTCCGCCGGTATACAGCGGCTGCGAGGCCTGCAGGCTGACGGCGTTGGGGTTGAACGGCCCGTTGATCGGCAGGGCGCCGCTCAGCGATTGCGACAGGTAGTAGCGCTGCAGGCCGGTATTGGCGCTGAGGCTGCCGCTGGGAAAATAACCGGCGTGCGCCACGTCGACCTGCGCCGCCGAGGCCTGCACCGCCTCGCTGGCGGCGAGCAGGCGCGGATCGTTCTGCAAGGCCAGCGCGGCGGCCTCGTTGAGGCTCAGGGCGTGCGCCGCGCCGCAGGCACAGGCGAGCAGCGCGGCGGGAACCAGGCGCGGGAAGGCGGAACGGCGTGTGTTCATGCGTGGTGACATTGATATGGCGGAGCGGCCCGATGCGCCACTTTACGGTTTGGCGGCGCGGGCGCAACCATGCAGGAACAACCGCACCGCGCCGGCGACATGGGCAGCCGGGTCGAATCCGGGCGGAAACGGCGGCAGCGACAGCAGCACGCGGAAATGCGGAGTCCCCTTGACCAGCTCCAGGAACTGCGTCGCCATGGTGTCGTGACTGGGGCAGTCGAGCCGGCCGGCCCGGTGCTGCAGCTGCAGGTAGGTGCCCAGCGCCTGGTAGACACGTAGCGAGCCGCGCTCGAAGAACGACTGGGCCAGCTCGGGAAAGCGGGAAGACTCCGCGATCATGGTGCGGAACAGCCGGCAGCGCCCGGGGTCGAGAAAGATGCCGAGAAAACGCATGCCGACCAGGGTGAGGGTTGCTTCGATGTGCTCGTCGGCCTGCTCCGGCACGCCCAGCTCGGCCATGAACTCGTCGCTGAGCCGGTCCAGCACCTCCCAGAACAGGCCCTCCTTGCTGCCGAAGTAGCTGTACAGGCTGGCCTTGGAGCCGCCCACGCGGCGCACGATCTCCTCCACGCTGGCGCCCTCGTAGCCTTGCTCCAGGAACACGTCCCTCGCCGCTTCGAGCAGGCCGGCGCGGCGCTGCTCGCCGCGCGGGGTGCGGGGGGCAATGGCCTCGCGGGCCGGAGCTGTCTGCTGGTTGACTTTCAAACCGGTGGCGTCGCAAAATGAACTGTACCGTTCATTACACTATCAGCTGGAAAGCCGCCCCGCAAGCGCAAACCCACATCAATCCATGAATCCGAGCAAAGTCCTTTTCCGCGCCGCGGCAGCGCTGCTCATCGCAGCCGCCACCTGCGCCGGGGGCCTGTACTGGTATCGCACCGGCCGTTTCCTGCAGAGCACGGACGACGCCTACGTGCGCGCCGACATCAGCGCCATCACGCCGCGCGTCGGCGGCGAGGTGCTGGCGGTGCAGGTGGTGGACAACCAGGCGGTGCGCAAGGGCGCGGTGCTGGTGCAGATCGACTCGCGCGACTACGCGGCGCGACTGGCCAACGCCCAGGCGGCGGTGGCCTCGGCCCAGGCCGCGATCGTCGCCAACGAGGAACAGCTCAAGCTGCAGCAGGCCAACATCGCCCAGGCCAAGGCCGGCGTGGACGCGGCCCAGGCCGACCAGGAGCGGCTGCGCAAGGACTGGCAGCGGGCGCAACAACTGGTGCGCGACGGCGTGGCGACGACGCAGCGGCTGGATGGAGCGCAGGCCGGCTACAAGTCGGGCGATGCGGCGGTGGCGCGCAACCACGCGGCGCTGCAGGCGGCGACGCAGCAGGTGGGCGCGCTGCAGGCGCAGAGCGAACAGCTGCGCGCACAGCTGCAGGCACAGCAGGCGCTGGTGCAGCTGGCGCAGATCGACCTCGACGCCACTGTGCTGCGCGCGCCGATCGACGGCGTGGTGGGCGACCTCGCCGCCCGCGTCGGCGAGCGCGTCAACCCGGGGCAGCGGCTGTTGTCGCTGGTACCGCTGCAGGCGGTGTACGTGGAAGCCAACTACAAGGAAACCCAGCTGACCCGCATGAGCGTGGGCCAGCCGGTGACGGTCAAGGTCGACGCCTTTCCCGGCGCGCGGCTGCGCGGACATGTCGACAGCGTGTCGCCCGCCTCCGGCGCGGAGTTCTCGCTGCTGCCGCCGCAGAACGCCACCGGCAACTTCACCAAGATCGTGCAACGCGTGCCGGTGAAGATCGCTCTCGAGGCCGACGAGCCGCTGCGCGGCCGCCTGCGGCCGGGCATGTCGGTGCTGGCCACGGTGGACACGCGCCGCCCGGCGCATGAAGAGACCGCGGCGCTGAGCCAGCGTTAGTGGCCGTTTACGAAGGCGTCGCGGTCGATCCCTCGCTCACCGGCGAGGCGAAACGCGCGGCGCAGCGGCGGGGCTGGTATGGCTTCTGGGCGATGGCGATCGGCAGCTTCATGGCGATCCTCGACATCCAGATCGTGGCCAGCTCGATCAACGAGATCCGCGCCGGGCTGTCGGCTTCGATCGACGAGATCCAGTGGGTGCAGACCTCGTACCTGGTGGCGGAGGTGATCGCCATCCCGCTGTCCGGCTACCTGGCGCGCATGCTGTCGACGCGGGTGTACTTCACCTTCTCGGCGGTCGGCTTCACCCTCGCCAGCCTGGCCTGCGCCTGCGCCTGGAACCTGCCCTCGATGGTGGTGTTCCGCGTGCTGCAGGGCCTGCTCGGCGGCGGCATGATCCCGGCCGCCTTCGCCACCATGTTCATCCTGTTCCCGGACCAGCGGTCGCGCGCGATACCGCAGGCGCTGACCGGCATGCTCACCCTGCTCGCCTCCACCCTCGGCCCCACCATCGGCGGCTACATCACCGACGGCCTGTCCTGGCACTGGCTGTTCCTGCTCAACCTCCTGCCGGGACTGGTCTGCGCCTGGATCGCCTGGACCCTGGTCGACATCGACCGGCCGCAGCCGGAGCTGCGCCGCCAGATCGACCTGTGGGGCCTGCTGTTCATGTCGATGTTCCTCGGCGGCCTGGAGTACACGCTCGACGACGGCCCACGCCACGACTGGTTCGCACAGGACAGCGTCGCCGCCTGCGCGCTGCTGACGGCGGTCGGCGGCGTGCTGTTCTTCTGGCGCGCCTTCACCGCCACCAATCCCATCGTCGACCTGCGCACCTTCCGCAACCGCAACTTCGCACTCAGCTCGCTGGTGTCCACCGTGATCGGGGTGAGCATGTTCACCCTGATCTACCTCACGCCGGTGTTCCTCGGCCAGGTGCGCGGCTACAACTCGCTGCAGATCGGCGAGGTGATGATGGTGCAGGGCGCGGTAATGTTCGTGAGCGCGCCGCTGGCGGGGCAGCTGCAGATACGGGCCGACCCGCGCTGGATGATCGCCTTCGGCCTGGCACTGCTCTCCGCAGGTACCTGGATCAACGCCCAGCTCACCGCCGACTGGGGCCTGGTCGAATTCGCCCTGCCGCAGGCGCTGCGCGGGGCCGGCTTCGTCTTCACCTACATCGCCCTCACCGGCCTTGCGCTGGGAACCCTGCCGGCGCACGAGCTGCACAACGCCAGTGGCCTGTTCAACGTCACCCGCAACCTCGGCGGCGCCCTTGGCCTGGCGGTGGTCAACACCCTCATCAACCAGCGCACCTGGCTGCACTGGCAACAGCTGGCGGAAACCACGCGCCTGAGCCGCGAGCCGGTACGCGAGGCGCTGGCCGGCATGCAGGGCATGCTGCGGCCGGAACTCGGCGGCGGTGCCCAGGCCGGCAGCATCGGCATGCTGGCCCAGCAGGTGCAGCTGCAGGCCGCGGCCATGACCTACGCCGACATGTTCCTGCTGCTGGCCTGGAGCATCACCCTCACGCTGCTGCTGGTGCCGCTGCTGGACAAGCCACGCAACGACCTGGAAGCCGCGGCGGCGCACTAGTGTGATGTCCCGTTGATTCACCGGCATTCGCCTCTCCCTCTGGGAGAGGCCGCGCCGTGAGGCGCGGGTGAGGGCGCTCCGCATCAGCCGCAATCAAATCCTTCCGGCCGTGCCGCCCTCACCCCTGCCCCTCTCCCAAAGGGAGAGGGATACTGGTTTTATGCCGTTGCATTTGCGGGACATCAGACCAGGCGCTCGACCCATTGCTCATACGCTAACATTCCCGCACATGAACGTCCCCACCGAACTCGCTCCCAAGACCGTCGCCGCCTCCATCGTGCGCGAGCAGGTCTACATGGTGTTTCCCAACGACCTGAACTCCAACGACACGGTGTTCGGCGGCATGATCATGGCGCACATGGACCGTCTCGCCGCGGTGGTGGCCGACCGCCACGCCGGTGGCGTCACCGTCACGGTCAGCGTCGACGCCGTGCACTTCATGCTGCCGGCGCGCCGCGGCGACGTGCTGGTGATGCACGCGGCCGTCAACCGCGCCTGGCGCAGCTCGATGGAAGTGGGAGTGAAGGTGGAAGCCGAGTGCATCGGCGGCGGCAAGCGCCGCCACATCCTGTCGGCCTACCTCACCTTCGTCGCCGTCGACGCCGACGGCAAGCCGCGGCCGGTGCCGCCGCTGCTGGCGGAGACGGCCGACGAGAAGCGCCGCTACGCCGAGGCCGAGCTGCGGCGGGCCAGCCGGCTGCAGCATGCGGAGGACCTCAAGCGGCTGCGGGCGCAGAGCGGGGGTTGATGGTTCCGTCATTCCGGCGGAAGGCGGAATCCAGGAATGTTGGCGCTACGGTCGCTGTCGTCATTCCCGCGTAGGCGAGAATCCAGTTTTGGCTGCAGCGCGCTCAGGGTCGGCACACCTTATATGCCCGCGCGGTGGGCCGTACCTTGAAAGAAACGACGCTGCATGCGCTTGCGCGCGTGTGGTGCTTTCCCGGGATTGAAGGCGTGTGTTTCGCCTGGCGGCGACCTACTTCTTGTCTACAGCGACAAGA
>JARLJS010000174.1 GCA_031291075.1 Nevskia sp.
CAGGGTCTCGCCGTTCTCGGCGGAGACGATGGCGGTGACGCTGTCGGACCCGAAGCTGGTGGTGCCGCTGGCGGTGATGGTGATGGAGCCGGGCCGGGTGACGCTGGTGGTGGCCTCGGCCACGCCGTCCTGCTCGACGGTGTCGCCGACCAGAGTAATGTTGCCGCGCTCGGAAGTGAGCACGGCGCCGGTGTCGTTGAGGGTGATGCCGGAAACGCCGATCGATGTCGGCGTGGTGCCGGTGACGGCGCCCGAGGGGTCGTATTCCAGGCTGGAGCCTTTCACCGGGCTGTAGTTGGTCACGGTGAAGCTGGTGGAGGTGGAGGTGGGCTCGGTCAGATAGAGCGTGCTGCCCGACGCCAGGATGATCTGCCCGGCCGAGGTCTCGATCACGCCCTGGTTGGTCACCGTCGGCCCGACCAGGGCGACAGTGCCGCCGTTGTCGAAGCCGCTGACATTGTCCAGCGTCGAGATGGTGGCGCCCGGCTGCACCGTGACGCCGTAGTTCTTGAGAATGGTGGAAGAAAGATCGTTGCCGCTGCCGTCCTTGCCGCTGGACGCCGACAGGATCAGGGTGGTGCTGCTGTTGTTGAGATAAAGGCCGTTGTCGAGGTACTGGCTGTTGCCGTTGGTCTCGTCGTTGGGCGCGTAGAAGCTGACGGTCTGGCCGTTCACCGTCCCGGTCTCCACCGTGTAGGAGCCGTTACCGTTGGCGTAGACGCCGCAGTTGGCGCTGCTGGCGTTGGTGCTGCAGTTGGTGAAGCTGTTGATGTCGTAGGAGCTGGCGATCAGCGCATGGACATTGATCTGGCTGCTGCCGCTGAAGACGATGCCGTTGGGATTGATCAACAGCACGGTGCCCTCGGCCTTGATCTGGCCCTGGATCTGGCTGGGCACCCCGGTGGCGTCGATGCGGTTCAGCACCACCCAGTCGTTGCCGCTGCTGGTGTTGCCGGCGCTCTGGTTGAAATAAACCGTGGTGTTCTTGCCGACGTTGAACTTGTACCAGGTGGCGATGGCGCGTTGCGAGGTCTGGGTCAGGGTCTCGGTATAAGTGGTGGTGCCGTTGCTGGAGGACGTCGTCTCCACCGGCTGGCTGATGTTGGTCCAGAGATTGGCGGCGGTGCCGGCGGCGGTGCCGACCCGCGGGTCGACCACCAGGCCGTTGGCCGACAGGCCGTCGGTCACCGTGCTGCCGGCCGTCGCCAGCTGCGCCGCGGTGGCCGCCGCCGCCTGCGCCGCCAGGGCCGCCTTCAGGGTCTTGGCGGCGGTGGACAGGTCGGTGGTGACCTGGGCCGTTGTCGTCGCCGCCTGCTGCGCCGCCAGCGTGGCCGCCGCCGTCGC
>JARLJS010000175.1 GCA_031291075.1 Nevskia sp.
GGCTGCGCAATTTTCTGTTTCCTGCGCTGCGGCAGACTTACGACGACCTGCTGGATGCGGCGACCAAACCGGAGCGCGCAGACCTGATGCTGCTGGGCGAGTTGAACTACGCCGGGCCGCTGGTGGCGGAGGTTACGGGAATCAAGTGGGCAAGCTATGTGCTGGCGCCGCTGAGCTTCTTTTCTGCATTCGACCCGCCGGTGCTGCCGATGTATCCGCGGCTGGCGCGGGCGGACAAGACGGTGCCGGGGATGGGAAGGGCGATCAAGAGGCTGGCGCGGTTTGTGAGCCGCAGGTGGCCGCAGCCCATCTATGATCTGCGGCAGGAATTGGGGCTGCCTCGGGGAGAGAATCCGCTGTTTGACGCCAAGCACTCGCCATACCTGGTGATGGCGCTCTTTTCGCGCGTGCTGGGCACCGAGCAGAAGGACTGGCCGCCGCATACGGAGATTGAGGGGTTTTGCTACTACGACTCCGATGCGGGGAATGCGGCGCTGCCGGCGAATCTTGAGGCGTTTCTGGCGGCGGGGCCCGCGCCGGTGGTGTTTACACTGGGTTCGGCGGCGGTGCTGGCGGCGGGACGGTTCTACGAGTTTTCGGCAAAGGCGGCGGTGCGGCTGGGGATTCGGGCGGTGCTGCTGATTGGCGGCGATCCACGGAACCGGCCACCGCAAACTCTGCCGGATTCGATCTGCGTGGCGGAGTACGCGCCTTATTCAGCGTTATTCAAGCGCGCGGCGATGGTGGTGCATCAGGGCGGGGTGGGGACAACGGCGCAGTGTCTGAGGGCGGGCAAGCCGATGCTGATTATGCCCTACTCGCACGACCAGCCGGACAATGGTCGGCGCATGCGGCGACTGAAAGTGGCGCGGGTCATTCAGCGGGGGAATTACACGCCGGTGCGCGTGGCGCGGAAGCTGAAAGCGATGCTTGAGGAGCCCCGGTTCGCCCAGCGTGCAGCGCAGGTGGCGCGGATTCTGGAACACGAGGACGGCGTGAAGTCGGCTTGCGATGCGCTGGA
>JARLJS010000020.1 GCA_031291075.1 Nevskia sp.
AATAAAAACAAAAAAAAATCACAACCCCGGGGGGGGGGGGGGGGGCCCGAAAACCACACCCCCCCACACTACACACGGGCCAGGGCCTGCGCATGATCTATGTGATCCTCGTCCTCCTGGCCCTCGCCGCCGGCGTTGCGGCCATGCTGCTGCTGCAGCCGGACTCGGGCTATGTGCTGGTCAACTACGGCCCATGGGTGGTGGAGACCTCGCTGGCGGTGCTGGTGCTCGGCGTGGTGGTCTGGTTCCTCGCGGTGTACCTCGCCTTGTGGCTGCTGCGCGGCGTCATCCGCCTGCCCGGCAACCTGCGCCAGGCGATGGACCGGCGCCGCCAGGACCGCGCGCGCGAGTCGTTCGAAGCCGGCCTGCTGAACCTGTTCGAAGGTAACTGGAAGCGCGCCGAGGTGGAGCTGCTGCGCCGTGCCGGCGACCATCACGCCACCCATCTCAACTATCTCGCCGCGGCCCGCGCGGCACAGCGGCAGGGCGCCATCGACCGGCGCGACAACTACCTGCGGCTGGCAGCTGTGAACCAGCCCGAGCACGAATTCGCCACGCTGCTGTCCGCCGGCGACCTGCAGCGCAAGCGCGGCGAGCACGCCGCCACCCGCGACACCGCGTTGCGCCTGCGCCAGCGCGACCCCAACCACCCGTTCGCGATCGAACTGCTGGCGGAGAGTTACGCCGCGCTGGGCGAGTGGGAGCCGCTGCGCCAGCTGCTGGCGGAGCCGGTAGCCCGCACCGCTCTCGATCCGCCGCGCTACGAGGCGCTGAGCGTGCGCTGCCTGCGCGAACTGATGCAGACGGCGGTGGCCGAAGCGCGGCTCGACCGGCTCAAGGGCCTGTGGGACGGCGCCGCCCCCCTGCATGCCCAGCCCGAGTTGCGCCGCGCCTACGCGCACGGACTGGCACGGCTCAACGCCGATGCCGAGACGATGGCGCTGGTCGCGCAGACCCTGTCGAAGGAATGGGACGCGGACCTGGCGCTGCTCTACGGCGGCCTCAATGCCAACGACCCGATCGCCCAGCTCGCCACGGTGGAGCAGTGGCTGGTGGCTCACGGCGACAAGCCGGAACTGCTGCAGGTGGCGGGCCGCGTCTGCCTGCGCAACAAGCTGTGGGGCAAGGCGCGCAGCTATCTGGAAGCGAGCCTGCAGGCGGCGCCGACGCCGCAGGCTTACCTCGACCTGGCCCGCGTCTGTCAGGACACCCAGCGACCGGAGGAAGCGGTCAAGTTCTACCGCCAGGGACTGGAACTGGCTGCGGAAAAAGCTTGTGAGACGTGAGATGTGAGACGTGAGACGTGAGACGCAAGCGCAACACCGCGCGAGTTTGCCATTGTGGTTGCCTTTCACGTTTCACGTCTCACTTCTTCCACGCCGCTGTTACGCTATCGCCACAATCACCTCGAACGCAGTCGACTCAAAGGAGAACAAACAATGGGCATGCTCAAGGAATTCAGGGAATTCGCCACCCGCGGCAACGTCGTCGATCTCGCCGTCGGCGTGATCATCGGCGGCGCCTTCGGCAAGATCGTGTCGTCGCTGGTCGGCGACATGCTGATGCCGGTGCTGGGCCTGGTCACCGGGGGCATCAATTTCTCCGACATGGCGATCACGTTGAAGGAAGCCGCCAACGGCAAGCCGGCGGTGCTGCTGGCGTACGGCAAGTTCATCCAGGCTTCGATCGATTTCATCATCATCGCGTTCGCCATCTTCCTGTTCGTCAAGGCCGCGAACCGTTTCAAGTCGAAGGCCGAGGCGGCACCCGCAGCACCGACCGCCACCGAATTGCTGCTGGCCGAGATTCGCGATCTGCTGAAGAAGACGTAAGGCGGGAGGCGGAAGGCGCAAAAAGCGGATGAGGCGGTGAGGGCGGCGGTGTTCATCAAAGTTGCTGTCAAGGCCGGGAGCCTGGGCTTTTTACGCCTCCCGCCTTCCGCCTCCCGCCTCACGTCATGAGCCAGATCGAAACCCTCGACGTCGCCGACTGGTCGCCGCACCCTGACGAACAGCAGTCGCGGGCTTACGCCGCGGCGCTGGAAGCGGGCAAGGTGCTGTACCTGCCGCGGCTGGGCTTCGGGCTGCAGCCGCAGGAGCGCCGCTTTCTCGATCCGCGCTGGTCGGACCGCAAGGCCAAGAACATCAGCTTCGATCCGGCCACGGCACACATCAAGGGCGCGCACGGCAACGCCTCCGACCTGGAGGAGCTGCGGCGCCTGCTGGAACGCTTCCATCACAGCGCGGTGGGGCTGATCGAGCACCTGCTGCCGCGGTACACCGCCCGGTTGCGGCGCGCGCGCGCCAGCTTCCGCCCGATGCCGGTGGCGGGCCGCGCCGGCTCCTGGCGCAAGGACGACAGCCGCCTCCACGTCGACGCCTTTCCCTCGCGGCCCAACCAGGGCGAACGCATCCTGCGCGTGTTCGCCAACGTCAACCCGCGCGGTGAAGCGCGCGTATGGCGGGTCGGCGAACCGTTCACGGACATGGCGCGCAGGTTCCTGCCGGGCATGCCGCGGCCCTGGTTCGGCTCGGCGCCGGTGCTGCACGCCCTGCGCATCACCAAGACGCGGCGCAGCGAATACGACCACACCATGCTGCAGCTCCACGACCGCATGAAAGCCGACCTGCGCTACCAGGAGCAGGCGCCGCAGGAGCTGGTGCCGTTCCCGCCCGGTTGCGTCTGGATCTGCTTTTCCGACCAGACCTCGCACGCCGCGATGAGCGGACAGTACCTGTTCGAGCAGACCCTGCATCTGCCGGTGGAGGGACTCTACGATCCGGCGAGCGCGCCGTTGCGGGTGCTGGAGTCGCTCACCGGCAGGACGCGGGTGTAGCTATGCGCGGCCGCACGATCGGGCTGGCGCTGGTGTTGATGCTCACCGCTTGCGGCGGACCCGATCCGGCGGCGAACCAGGCCGCCCAGGCGGCGAAATTGCTGGATACGGATCGCGCCTTTGCCGCCCGCTCGCTGGAACAAGGCACCGCCGCCGCGTTCTACGCCAACATGGCGGACGACGCGCTCGAACTGCCCGCCAACGCCCCGCCGGTGCAGGGACACGGCCGCATCCGCGACCGCCTCGGCACACTCGGCGCGCACGTGCTGGACTGGACGCCGCGGCAGGCCGAGGTATCGCGCTCGCTGGATCTCGGCTGGACCTGGGGCGAGTGGCGGTTGTACGAATCCCTCTCCTCGCGCAAAGTGATCGCGCACGGCAAGTATCTCAACGTGTGGAAGCGCGGCGCTGACGGCGCCTGGAAGCTGGCGGTGGACATCGGCAACGAGGCGGGACCGTCGTCGCCGCCGCCCGATTCTTCGAGCGGCGGTTAATTGCTTTTCTTTACATTTGCTTGGCAGGTCTAGGGGATTTTACCCACTGCCGAAGGGGGCGGGTGGACGATTACCGTACCGGCTGCAAAGGGAATGCAACGCCGTGGGGGCGTTGCCCGTACTAGAGTGTACGCATGACAATGACCACCGCCGCCCCTGCCAATACTGACGCCGTCTACGAACTGGCACTGAGGGTGCGTTCAAAGCGCGACCTCGAGCGCTTTCTCGATCGGCTGGCCGAAGACTACGAAACCAACCGCGAAGTTTGGGAGAATCGTTCGATCCCGGATTTCCTGATCTCGCTGGCCGATTGCTCGCGACGTTCCGAGTACGTCGGCACGCCCGGTGCGGAATCCACCAGTTCCGGCGACTACTGGCAGTACATGGCCTGTCTGATGCTGGGGGCAAGCGTCGTACGGTGAAGCCGGCGTCATCGTTCGCCGGGGTTGGGGTTACAGCATTCGAGGCTCAGGGACCTTTACAAGGCATCGCCACGAATCCGGGTAGTTCCGCGAAGCGGGCAAGCCAGGCGCGCAGAGCCGGATAGTCGTCAAGACGGTAGCCGCCCTCGTGGGCGACATGGGTGTAGGCGTAGAGGGCGATGTCCGCCAGCGTGGGCGCCGCGCCCACCAGGTAGGGCGTCCGCCCCAGCTGCCTTTCCATCACGCCCAGCGCCGCATAGCCCTTCACCATGGTCTCGGCGATCTTCTCGCGCCATTCCTCGTGCTTCTTCAGGTACGCCACCCAGAAGCGCACGGTGGCCACGGCCGGCTCGTGCGTGTACTGCTCGAAGAACAGCCATTCGTATACCTTGGCCCGCTCGTAGGCGTCCGCAGGCAGCCAGGCCGTGCCTTCGCCCAGGTGCAGCAGCATGGCGTTGGACTCCGCCAGCCGCCGCCCGTCCGGGAGCTGCAGCAAAGGCACGCGGCCGTTCGGGTTCATGGCCAGGAACTCCGGCGTGCGGCTGGCGCCGGCGAGGATGTCCACCTCCACCCAACGGAACGGCAGCCCGCGCTGGCGCAGCATGAAGGCCGGCTTCCAGCAGTTGCCGGAGATGGAGTTGCCGTAAACGGTGTGCATCCGAACATCCCCCTGCTGAGGGCGGATAGCTTAAGGCATGTCGCCGGGCGAACCTGAAATGTGAACGGGACTACAGTTTTGCAGCCGTCCGGCATATCTGACGGCCCGTTCATCTGCCCCCCGATGATTTTTCCACTGCCCCCGGTGTGAGATAGGCCTTACCCTTACGGCGAGGCTAGGACCGTGTGCCTGCAGGGATGTGGCGCGGCCCATGGTATCGTGGGAGACGGATATGGAGATGGGAACGTTCGTGGACTGCTCGCCGGTCGGTTCTTTAGCCGGTGCCGGAGTCACGGGCGTGCCTCATAATTCTGATAATTCAAAGACTCAGGCCCGGCGTAGGAACCGCCGGCCGGGAAGTCTCGACGTGCAGTGCAATGCGCCTGCCAGCCCGTTGCCGAACGGCCGGCCGCGCAGTGGCGAGCGGTAGGGAGTGGCAACGATGAGCAATAAGAACTTTTCCCCCAGGCGTAGCGGTGGCCTGCGCGCGTCCGCCCGTCGTCAGCGGGGTGCGGCGGCCATCTACGCCGGCGTGATGCTGATCGCGATGATCGCCTCCGCGCTGCTCGCGATCAACGTCGGACAGCTCTATTTCGCCCAGCAGGATCTGCAGAAGCAGGCCTCCCTGGCGGCGCTGGCCGGGGCGGAAATCGGCAGCGGCTGCCGCAACGGCGGCATTCCGGGCGGCTTGGGGGAAGTCTCCGCCAAGGTTGCGGAAAGCCTGAACAACAACGCCAGCAAATTCACCTCCGGCGCCGCCCTGCTCAGCAAGATCAACGGCGCCCAGGCCGTGGCTTTGGGTCAGCTGGTGCAGCCGGCGGGCGGCCTGAACACCTTCGTCGACTTGAGCACCGGCGTGTCCGGGCCGGTGTCGGCCGAAACGAATCCGAACATCAACGCCGTGCGCGTCAACGTGTCGCGCCCGTTTCCGTCGCTCATCGGCAACCTGTTCGCACCGCCCGGCGGAACGCTCAAGGCGTCCGCCACGGCTTACCAGCCGGCGTGGGGCAATTTCTACGTAACCACAGGCCTGGCCGCCGTCACCACCAACAACTCGCCCTTGCTGGCGCCGGTGTTCGACGCGCTGCTGGGCTTGAAGAGCGGCTCCGGCATCAGCGCCGCTGTGCTGGCCGGCGGCGCACTGGCCAACGCGCAGATCACGTTGAGGGACCTGGAAATACAGGCCGGCGTGAACAACCTCAACGACCTCGTCAACCTCGGCACCAACCTGAGCGGAGCGGTGAAGATTCTCGGCGATGCTACCTCCGGCGCAGCGGGAGGCCTGATCAGCGGTCTCGCCGGCAAGGTTTACAACGGCGGCGGCGGTCCCACCCAGAAGTACTTCGGCCAAGTGCTGAATGATTTTGGCGGCACTTTCAACCCCACCGTGACGGACCTGGCGTCTGCACAGACCTTTGTGAACGCGCAAAGCCTGTTGATAGCACTGGGCGAGGCTGCCTCCGTGGGCCAGACCTTACAGCTGAACATCACCAGCCCTCTTGTTTTACCGAAACTCAACAGCGGCAACACCCATACCACCATGTTCCTTAAGGTGTTTGCGCCAGCCCAGTTTTCGCCGCTCGGACCACCGGGACCGATGAACACCGCGCACAGCGAGCAGCTCGAGTTCGATGTGCGCTTCGATTACACACAAACTTTTCCTAGCGGTCTTTTGAAAGGCAGCAGTTTTGACATCTACCTCGGCACCAACTTCAGCCTCGCATCCGGAACGGGAACTCTCACCTCGCTGAGTTGCCCTTCCGCCGCTAACCCCAAGCCCACGGCTTATGTCGATGCCACCACCCAGGTTGGCAAGCTGACCATGGGTTCATTCACTCCGAGCACAACATCCGATACTGCTCTCGGCTCCGGCAACCTCGTCAACCTGGTGCTTTCCATCCCCATCCTGGGCATCAATAACATGGAGCTCCTTGACGTGGCGCTGGCCAATAACGACGTGCAAGTCGATCTCGGAGATCCTGGCTCGCACCTCACCGGGCCTTACAACACCTACCTGGCCGGCGTATCGGACACCACGGACCTTCATCCGCACAACTACACCTATATTCCCGACGCCCCGGACAACAAGGACACGATCGCCAGCTCCGCGGTATTGAGCAGCGCGGTACGGTCGTTGTTCGGCAGTCTGGGCAACAAGGACAACCTGAAGATCACCTTGTTCAAAGCGGATCTCAGCGCTATTGTGGATCCAGTTCTCTCGGCCATCGGGGCGGCGATCAACCCGCTGGTGACCTTGATGGACGGCATCATCGAGGCCCTGCTCCAGCTCCTGGGTGTCCAGTTCGGCGACACCACCGTGGTGATGAACAAGGCCTACATCGGCCAGCCGGTGATCGTCAGCACGGCGCTGCCGGTTGCAGCTCCCGCAGCGCCCAACGCGGTAGCCTCGGTGCCGTAAGCAGGCCCTTGGGTCCGGGAATCCCGCGGCGGACTTGACCCGCCCGGCGTTTTCGCCCGAATCTTGCCGGATAACGGCAAGGATCCGGGAGGAGCGCATGACTTCGGTGGTGGGCAAGCTGGCTTGGGCGGGGCTTTCCATTTTCGGCGCGGCCTGTCTGGCCGTGGTCGCCCTGCATCGCGGCGAGTCGGTCAACGCCATGTGGCTGGTGGCCGCCGCAATGTCGGTGTTCCTTGTCGGCTACCGTTTCTACGGCCGTTTCATCGCCGATTCCGCGTTGCGCCTGGACTCCTCGCGCGCCACCCCGGCGCTGCGCCGCAACGACGGCCTGGACTACGTCCCTACCGACAAGTACGTCCTGTTCGGCCACCACTTCGCCGCCATCGCAGGCGCCGGGCCGCTGGTGGGGCCGGTGCTGGCGGCGCAGATGGGCTACCTGCCCGGCACGCTGTGGATCCTGACCGGCGTGATCTTCGCCGGCGCGGTGCAGGACTTCGTCATCCTGTTCCTCTCCACCCGCCGCGACGCTCGCTCGCTCGGCGACATGATCCGCAGCGAAGTGGGCACCGCCGCCGGCTGGGTGGCGATGATCGGCATCCTCGCCATCACCCTGATGCTGCTGGCGGTGCTGGCGCTGATCGTCGTGAAGGCGCTGGCGATCAGCCCCTGGGGCACCTTCACGGTGGCGGCCACGCTGCCGATCGCGGTGCTGATGGGCGTGTACCTGCGCTTCATCCGGCCCGGCCGGGTGCTGGAAGTCTCGGTCATCGGCTTCGTCCTGCTGCTGGCTTCGATCTGGCTCGGCGGCGTGGTGGCGGCCGATCCCGCCTGGGCCGCCGTCTTCACCTTCAAGGGCCCGCAGCTGGCCTGGATGCTGATCGGCTACGGCTTCGTCGCCTCGGTGCTGCCGGTGTGGCTGTTGCTGGCACCGCGCGACTATCTCTCGACCTTCCTCAAGATCGGCACGGTGGCGCTGCTGGCGCTGGCCATCTTCATCGTCATGCCGCAGCTCAAGCTGCCGGCGGTGACGCGCTTCATCGACGGTACCGGCCCGGTGTTCGCCGGCAAGCTGTTCCCGTTCCTGTTCATCACCATCGCCTGCGGCTCAGTGTCCGGCTTCCACGCACTGGTGTCCTCCGGCACCACGCCAAAGATGCTCGACAACGAATCCAATGCGAGGTTGATCGGCTACGGCGGCATGCTGATGGAGAGCTTCGTCGCCATCATGGCGCTGGTGGCGGCCGGCGTGCTCGAGCCTGGCGTGTACTTCTCCATGAACAGTCCGGCCGCAGCGATCGGCACCACCGTCGAATCCGCCGCGCAAGCCATCGGCGGCTGGGGCTTCACCGTCACGCCCGACATGCTGGCGCAGACCGCCAGGGACATCGGCGAGACCACGATCCTGTCGCGCGCCGGCGGCGCCCCCACCCTGGCGGTGGGCATGGCGCAAATCCTGCGCGGCCTGATTCCCGGC
The DNA here is from genome assembly GCA_031291075.1 of Nevskia sp. Classification (GTDB taxonomy): domain Bacteria; phylum Pseudomonadota; class Gammaproteobacteria; order Nevskiales; family Nevskiaceae; genus Nevskia. The sequence goes on from JARLJS010000020.1 coordinate 8,304, forward strand.
AACGGCATGATGGCCTTCTGGTACCACTACGCCATCCTGTTCGAGGCACTGTTCATCCTCACCACCATCGACGCCGGCACCCGCATCGGCCGCTTCATGATCCAGGACCTGGTGGGCGCCGCGTATGCACCGTTCCGCAACACCGAGTCCTGGCCCGCCAACCTCATCGCCACCGCGCTGTGCGTCAGCGGCTGGGGCTATTTCCTCTACCAGGGCGTGGTCGATCCGCTGGGCGGCATCAACACCCTGTGGCCGCTGTTCGGCATCGCCAACCAGATGCTCGCCGGCCTGGCGCTGATCTTCGCCAGCGTCACCCTGATCAAGATGAAGCGCGAACGCTACGTCTGGGTGACCGCCGTGCCGATGGCCTGGCTGCTGGTATGCACCCTCAGCGCCGGCTGGCAGAAGGTGTTCTCGCCCGACGTCAAGATCGGCTTCCTCGCCCACGCCCGCAAGTTCGGCGACGCCCTGGCCCAGAACCAGGTGCTGGCCCCCGCCAAGTCCATCGACGACATGCAGCGCATCGTGCAGAACGACCGTGTCGACGCCTCCCTGGCCATGCTGTTCATGACGGTGGTGGTGCTGATCTTCCTGCTCGGCGCCCGCGCCGCGCTGCGCGCGCGGCAGTCGGAGAAGCCCACCGCGCTGGAGGCGCCATATGTCGCGGTTACGGCCCGCTGATCCTGCCGGCTGGCTTGGCCGCCTGCGGGCGGTGGCGCGTGTTTTTGCGAAAGGCGCGCGGCTGGCGGTGGGGATACCGGATTACGAGAACTATGTGGCGCACCGGAGGCAACATCATCCTGCCGAGCGGGTGATGAGCTATGAGGAGTTTTTTCGGGAGAGGTTGGGGGCGCGGTATCGGAAGGGGAGCAGCAGGTGCTGCTGAGAACCCCGTTGTTTCGTCATGCCGGCGAAAGCCGGCATCCAGGGGACGTTGGCGCCGCGGCTGGGTCGTCGCCTGTCGTCATCCCGCGTAGGCGGGGATCCAGTTTTCGTTACGGCGCGCGACGTAGTCTACTTTTGCGTAGCGCAATACTGCGCTCTGGAAACATCGCTGCATGCGCTTGCGCGCGTGTGGTGCTTTCCCGGGATTGAAGGCGCGTATTTCGCCTGGCGGCGACCTACTTCTTGTCTACAGCGACAAGAAGTAGGCAAGAAACGCCGCCCCGGAGGCTGCGCCCTCTCATCGCAAAAACGAGAAGCGCGATGAGAGGGTCCCCTGCGCTTCTCGCCCGCGGCGGGGTCCACCGACAGGCCATCCCTGGCCTGCCGGTGGACGCTTCGGCATCCTGCCTCGCCTCGCGCCAAACAGGCGCGAGCCCCTATCGCCGCGAGCTGCGATGCTCGGCGCATCCTACGGGGAGGAACGTCAAAAGCGAACTGCTCAGGTCGGAACCGCTGCGCGGTTCCGACTACGCGAAATGTCGGTGCAGTGTAGTGGGGCAAGCCAGCGTAGTGCCGTAGGCTGGGTTGAAGTGAAACGAAACCCAGCGAGCTTATTGGAAGCGTGATGCCGGGATTCGCTACGCTTCATCCCAGCCTACGGCACTGCTCAATGTTCGTCGGATCTCATATACGGCGACATACACCGTGCTTTCTCCGGTGGAATGCGGGGGCCTGCCTTTACTGGCGTCGAAAGGTCGCATCGCAATGTGACCACCTCGGGTGGGAAGCCCATGCCCACATCTCTATAGCCAAGGAGCCACAAATTGTTGGACCGAATGCAGACACCCCAATTGACCAGCCGATCCCCTAGCAGGGAGACCAACTCGAACTTGTGAGTTCCGTCGATGTGGAACATGCCGAACCGAACCAAAGTGCAGGCATCAGGGCCGTCAGGTTGAACGATGGGTTAGGCATGCACCCTTCTTGAGTCATACGAGCTACTCGCTGTTCCGAATTATTACCTGACCACGCATCAGAGCAACGCAGGTTAGGAACTCTAATTGAGGATCACTTGCAAGCTGGCCCTCTGTGAGATTGATGGGAACAGGAAGGCTCTGACTTGAGCTGTGAATATTTTTTATGTCAGCTAAACGTGCTGATATGTAGCCATGGTATTCGCTTGAGAGAGTTTCCGCAGCAGTAAGCGCTTGATAGTAAGACGACAGCGCTACAAATGCCGCCTCACCGTCCAAGACAAAGCGACGCCCAACCTGGATAACTCTATCTGGATATTTAACCCTCAGGCTTTCTCTGAGTTCATTAATTCCGCCTCGCTCATCCGGGGCGCATTGATACAAAGCAAAATGGTAGCGAGAATAAGCTTCCTCACTCCCATCTAGAGAGGTTTCCAGCGCTTTGGTTGATGCGAATCTGAGGTCAGCCTGATCCTCTTGACTCGGCACCTGAGGCGTTGTCGATTTTGTCGTTCTAAATAACCTCACAAGACGTCCTCCATTACCGCCATGACATGCCTAACGCTGATTGAACCGCACCAGCAAACGCCGCACGTGCGGCCTAACACGGCAATCCATACTTCAACCCCCTGAAAGTTCTGGATGCTCTGATATTAAGGCTGATCAATTTTGGACGACAAGGAGCGGTCGTTTACTCTGTGGCTCAATACCCAAGTAGTCGGAACCGCGCAGCGGTTCCGACGTTAGCAGTTTGCTGTCGCTTTTGACGTTCTCCCCGTAGGATGCGCCGAGCATCGCAGTCCGCGGCGATATGGGCCCGCGCCTGTTTGGCGCGGGTCGAGGCAGGGATGCCGAAGATTTCATCGACAGGCCAGGGACGGCCTGTCGATGAAACCCGCCGCGGGCGAGAAGCGCAGGGGACCGATCAATCGCGCTTCTGCTTCTTGCGATTGATCGGCGCAGCCTCCGGGGCGGCGCTTTTTGGTTACTTTTTGTCGCTGGAGACAAAAAGTGACCCGCCATTTATGGCGGAACAGAACGGTTCGGAGCGGGAGCCGCAGCCACGCGAAGCGCGTGCCGCAGCATCAGCCCACTTCGACAAGCGCGGCGTCCACCGCAACGAAAACTGGATCCCCGCCTACGCGAGGATGACGACCAGCGACTCAACCGCGACACCAACGTCCCTGGATGCCGGCTTCCGCCGGCATGACGGAGTCTGAAGCCTACGCGCTCTTCCGCAACCGCCCCGTCTTCTTCAAATGCACCAGCAGCAGCGACACCGCCGCCGGTGTGACACCGGAGATGCGCGCCGCCTGCGCGACGGTTTCCGGCCGATGCGCCGTCAGTTTCTGCCGCACCTCGTTCGAGAGCCCGCTCACCGCCGCGTAGTCGAGGTCCGCCGGCAGCGGCGCCTCTTCGTGGCGGCGCGCGCGCTCGACTTCGGCGTGCTGGCGGTCGATGTAGCCGGCGTACTTGCTCTGGATCTCGACCTGCTCGGCCACCAGCGGGTCGATGTCGGCGGGCGCGAGGCGCAGGCGCTGCAGCACGGCGTAGCCGCCCTCCGGACGGCGCAGCAGTTCCAGCGCGGTGGCGCCGCTGCTCTCCGGTGCAGGGCCGAACACTTCGACCATATCGGCCTGGGCGAGCTGAGCGGGCTTGAGGCGCAGCGCTTCCAGCCGCACGCCCTCGCGCTCGATGGCGTCGCGCTTGCGGGCGAAGGCGTCCCAGCGGGTGTCGTCCACCAGGCCCAGCTCGCGGCCAAGCGCGGTGAGGCGCAGGTCGGCGTTGTCCTCGCGCAGCAGCAGGCGGTGCTCGGCACGCGAGGTGAACATGCGATAGGGCTCGGTGGTGCCGCGGGTGATGAGGTCGTCCACCAGCACGCCGATGTAGGCTTCGTGGCGCAGCGGGGTCCAGGCCGGCTTGTCGCCGGCGTGGCGGGCGGCGTTGATGCCGGCGAGCAGGCCCTGGGCGGCGGCTTCTTCATAACCGGTGGTGCCATTGATCTGGCCGGCGAAGAACAGGCCTTGCGTGTGCTTGGTCTCCAGGCTGCGCTTGAGATCGCGCGGGTCGAAATAATCGTACTCGATGGCGTAGCCGGGGCGGGTGATGCGCGCCTGCTCGAAGCCGCGGATGGAGCGTACGAAGGCTTCCTGCACATCGTAGGGGAGGCTGGTGGAGATGCATGGGATAGATCTCGCGGGTGTTGAGGCCTTCCGGCTCGATGAAGATCTGGTGCGCGTCCTTGCCGGCGAAGCGGTTGACCTTGTCCTCCACGCTGGGGCAGTAGCGCGGGCCGGTGCCTTCGATCACGCCGGTGAACATGGGGCTGCGGTCGAAGGCGGCGCGGATGATGTCGTGGGTGCGCGCGTTGGTGTGGGTGATCCAGCACGGCACCTGGCGCGGGTGCTGTGCACGCGAGCCGAGGAAGGAGAACACCGGCGTGGGTTCGTCGCCGGGTTGTTCCTGCAGGCTGGAGAAGTCGATGCTGCGGCCGTCGATGCGCGGCGGCGTGCCGGTCTTGAGCCGGCCGGTGCGCGGCGCCAGCTCGCGCAGGCGCGCTGCGAGCGGCAGCGAGGGGGCGTCGCCGGCGCGGCCGCCGGAGTAGTGGTTCAGGCCGACGTGGATCTTGCCGCCGAGGAAGGTGCCGACGGTGAGCACCACGGCGCGGGCGAAGAAGCGCAAGCCGAGCCGGCTGACCACGCCGGCAACGCGGCCGTTCTCGACGATGAGGTCTTCCGCCTCCTGCTGGAAAAGAGAGAGATCAGGCTGGTTCTCCAGCGTCTCGCGCACCGCCCACTTGTAGAGCATGCGGTCGGCCTGGGCGCGGGTGGCGCGCACGGCCGGGCCCTTGCTGGCGTTGAGGATGCGGAACTGGATGCCGGCGCGGTCGGCGGCGTGGGCCATGAGACCGCCGAGGGCGTCGATCTCCTTCACCAGGTGACCCTTGCCGATGCCGCCGATGGCGGGGTTGCAGGACATCTGGCCCAGGGTTTCGATGTTCTGGGTCAGCAGCAGGGTGCGACGGCCCATGCGGGCGGCCGCGAGCGCGGCCTCGGTGCCGGCGTGGCCGCCACCGACGACGATGACATCGAATTGCTGCTCGCTGGACATGTAGGCCATCTCAAAAGAACAGGTTCAACAGTCCGCAAATGAACGCGAATAAACGCAAATGAAAAACGCTGTTGACGTTATTTGCGTTTATTCGCGTTCATTTGCGGACTGGCTCGCGGACTGGCCCCCATTTTACCAGCAGCGCGGCGCCGCCTCAGAGCGGGATCTTGCCGGCCCAGATATCCTTGTACATCACGAAGTCGCCCATCAGGCTGTACAGCGGGTACTTGAAGGTGGCCGGCTTGTTTCCTTCGAAGAAGAAATGGCCGACCCAGGCGAAGCCGTAGCCGAGCAGCGGCAGCAGCAGCAGGAAGGCGAAGCGGCCGGTGATGCAGGCATAGAACGCGGTGAAGATCACCAGGCTGGTGCCGACGAAGTGCAGCCTTCTGCAGGTGCGGTCGGCGTGCTCGCCCAGGTAGAAGGGATAGAACTGCTCGAAGGAATGGAATTCAACCGGCTTTTCCATGGCACCGCTCCGTACCCCGACGCGATCAGTATAGACCCGCCCGGACCGCTCAGCTGGACGCGGCGGGCAGGCTCTTGTTGAGCCATTCGATCAGGTCGGCCAGGATGCGGCCGGACTGTTCCGCCGAGGGCGTGTGCTTGGCGGTGGGCAGCTCCGGCGTGAACACCGGCAGCTTGAGCATCACGCCGCCGTAGCCGCCGAGCGAACCGGGATAGGTGCCGATGGGCGACAGCCGCAGGTAGCCCAGCTTCACCGGCGGGGTGTAGGGTCCGTCGAAGTCCAGCAGGTTGAGCGGGGCGTGGATGGAGACGATGGCATCCGGCTTGTAGTCGATGATCTGCTTGACGATCCAGCGCGTTTCCGGCTCGGAGCCGGCCTGCTTGCCGGGGTAGCGGCGCGGATCGCTGCCGGTCTTGTTCTTCCAGTAGTTGAAGGCCTGGGCGTTCCAGTCCTGGGTGGGGAAGTTGCGGTTGAGGTCCACGCCGTGGGCATTGGTGCGCCGCGAGGGCTGCGCCAGCAGGCCATCCGGGTTGACGCAGGGCAGGAAGCGCCACTCGAAGTGCTGGAAGCGGTCGTCCTTGAGGCGCTCGATCCATTGGAAGGCCACCACTACCGCGGAGAGCTCGTCGCCGTGGATGCCGCCCAGCACCAGCACCCGGCGCGTGGCGTGGGATTCCGGCGCGGCCGGCGGCAGGTCGCGCACCAGCAGCGGCCGCCCCTGCGCGCTGGCGGCCACGGCCGGGTGCAGGCCGGCGAGACGGCACTGGTCCGAGTCGAAGCCGTTGATGCGGGAGGCGAACTGGCTGCAGATATGGTCCACCGCCGGCGGGATGGAGGCGGGCACGGCCTGGGCCGGCCCCGCGACGGCGGCGAGCGGCAACAGACCGGCGATCAAGCCCACGGCTACCAGTCTCATCGCGCCACCACCGCCATCAATCCATCCCAAGGAACTACTTGCGTTCCTTGCGTACTTTGTCGACGACGAAATCGACCACCTTGAACATATCGGCCTGGGCATCGACGATGTACTTGCCGCCGACCACCACGGTGGGCGTGCCGGTGATGCCGTAGGACACGGCCAGCGCATCGGCGCGGCGCATGCCGCTGTCCACCACGAAGCTGTTGGCGATGTTGTCGAAGTCCTCCGGCTTGATGCCGGCCTTCTCGACGTAGAGCGCGCGGATCGACTCCAGCGAGCTCATCGGCAGCTGCTGCGCGTGGATCGCGTCGAACAGCGGCTTGTGCACCTTGTCGAGGATGCCGAGCGTCTGGGCGATGTAGAACGCCCGCTCATGCAGTTCGCCGATCGGGCGGCCCAGCGTGTTGGGGACGCGCACGAAATCGACGTCGGCCGGCTTGTGCTGCAGCCACTTCTCGATCTCCGGCTCTTCGTGATAGCAGTGCGGGCAACCGTACCAGAAGAACTCCTCCACCGTGATGCGCTTGGGATTGTCCGGCTTCTGCACCTCGCTGACTTGGCGGTAGTTCTTGCCCATCTCGTAAGCGGGCGCGGAGTCCGCGGAGCAGGCGGCGGCGGCGAGGCCGAGGAGGGCGAACACCCCGTATTTCAACAGGCGCATGAGCGATGATCCCTTGGTGGCGGACGGCCCCTTACTGCAGGCCGGAGACGTACGAGGCGAGCGCCTGGATTTCCTGGTCGCTGAGCTTGGAGGCGATCGCCGCCATCATCTGACCCTTGCCCTGGGCGCCGCGTTCCCCGCTCTTGTAGCTCTTCAGCTGGTTGGCCGAATAGCCGGCGTTCTGGCCGGCGATGCGCGGGAACTGGCCGGCGGCGTTGCCGGCGCCGGTCGGCCCGTGACAGGCGGAGCAGGCCGGCAGGCCACGCGCGGCATCGCCGGCGCGGTAGATCTTCTCGGCGACGGCGACGGCGTCCTTGCTGGCCACGCCGGGCACCGGCTTCTGGCCGGCGAAGAAGGTGGCGAGGTTGCGCATGTCCTCGTCGGACAGGGCGGCCGCCTGGCCCAGCATCACCGGGTTCTTGCGGTCCCCACCCTTGAACGCGGTAAGCTGCTCGTAGATGTAGGAGGAATGCTGCGCGGCCAGCTTGGGCCATTCCGGATTGATCGCGCCATTACCGCCCGGGCCGTGGCAGGCGAAGCAGGCGGCCGCCTTGGCGCCGCCGGCACCGGCATCGCCCTGCACGAAAGTATCCTTGGCCGCGCTGGCGGGGGCCCCTGCGTCGGCCGCCGCGTACAGAGGCGCACACAGGGCAAGGGCGAGAAGGACGCGCTTCATTCAGGACTCCAATGGCGACTTTGTTTTCGGGACTTGCGCGCGGGCCGTTCAGATGCGCGCAGACTAGCTGATTTCAGCCGCGAATATTACACCATGGGCGTACCCTTGTGACTTCCTCCGCGGTTTCCCCTGCTCCGCCCAATCCCTTTGCGCAGGCGCGCTTTCTGCTGTCGGCGGCCAAGCTGGCACAACTGCCCCAGGACGAGGCGGCGGAGGCGGCTTTCGTCGGCCGCTCCAACTCGGGCAAATCCAGCGCCCTCAACCTGATCTGCGAGCAGAAGCAGCTCGCCCGCGTCAGCAAGACGCCGGGGCGCACCCAACTCATCAACCTGTTCGGGATTCCATCCGGCGGGCGCCTGGTGGACCTGCCGGGGTATGGCTTCGCCCAGGTCCCGGAGGCAATACGGCGCAACTGGGGCGGGCTGGTCGGCGGCTACGTCGAGCAGCGTCCGAACCTGCGCGGGCTGGTGGTGGTGATGGACATCCGCCATCCGCTCACCGATCTGGACCGGCAGATGCTGGGCTGGTGCAGCTCGCGTGAGCTGCCCGCGCACGTGCTGCTGAGCAAAGCGGACAAGCTCGGGTTTGGCGCCAGCAAGTCGACCTTGCTCAAGGTGCAGGCCGAGCTGCGCGCGCTCGACCCGGCGATGACGGCGCAGTTGTTTTCCGCGCAGGCGAAGACCGGCGCCGATGCCGCGCGCGCGGTGCTGTGCGCCTGGCTGGGACTGGGCGGGTAAGGGGCTATAAAGGGGCGCCACAAAAAAAATGTGCCCGGCGGGTCGGGGGAACCCGCCGGGCAACGCGTTCCGGCTTGGGGGTACCGGAAAGTCCGCCCAGGGAGTGAGGCGGAGAACGGGAAAGGGAGTCACCGTTCACAGAGTTAGATGGGTGCGGCCCCGATAAGTTCAAGGCTCGCCGGAACATTCCAGCAACTCACTGAAAAAATTAATAAAATTGTAGCAAGTGCCTGCCGATGCGGCCGTTTTTAAGCAAGGCTTCGGACAAAAAAAAGTGCCCGGCGGGTCGGGGGAACCCGCCGGGCAACGCGTTCCGGCTTGGGGGTGCCGGAAAATCCGCCCAGGGAGTGAAGGCGGAGAACGGGAAAGGGAGTCACCGTTCGGAAAATTAGATGCGGGCTCTGCCACGTTAGTTCAACCGCATTGCAACAAATTTTTCGAGATGGGTCGGCAAAGCCAATAAGAATGGTGCAAGCGACTGAAAGAGATACAAACTTTGTCGCAAATTTCCGCAGCGTGTGCCGCTGGGCGGATTTTGCTTGATCTTAACTATCTTGCAGCGATCAGCTTCTAACTGACGCTATCGGTCTTCTTCGCGCTGTTGGCGTGCCCCTGCGTCGAGTGGGCTTGGTCCCAGTTGTCACCCGTCCCCCAGTCGGCAACCAGGGGTACCTGCAGGGTGGCGACGCGGCACATGCGGTCGGCGATCCTCGGCGCGAGCTGCCGCAACTGCTCGTGCGGCCCTTCGAAGACCAGTTCGTCGTGCACCTGCATGATCATGCGCAGTTCGGGAGCGTGCTGCGCCAGCCAGGCCGCCAGGTCGATCATGGCGAGCTTGATGAGGTCGGCGGCGGTGCCCTGCAGCGGAGCGTTGATGGCGGTGCGTTCGGCGTAGGAACGCTGCGCGGCGTTGCGCGAGTTGATATTGGGCAGGTACAGGCGCCGGCCGTAGAGCGTTTCGACGTAGCCACGGGTCTTGGCCTGCTGGCGCGTACTGTCCATGAAGTGCTTCACGCCCGGATAGCGGGTGAAGAAGCGGGTGATGTAGTCCTGCGCCTCGCCGCGGGGGATGGCGAGCTGGCGCGCCAGGCCAAAGGCCGACATGCCGTAGATCAGGCCGAAGTTGATCGCCTTGGCGGCGCGGCGCTGCTCGCCCACCGCCTGCTCCAGCGGCAGGTTGAACACTTCCGCGGCGGTGGCCTGATGGATGTCCAGGCCCTTGGCGAAGGCGTCCTGCAGGCGCGCATCGCCGGAGAAGTGGGCCATCAAACGCAGCTCGATCTGCGAGTAGTCGATCGACAGCAGGGCGTTGCCGGGCTCGGCCACGAAGGCCTGGCGGATGCGCCGGCCTTCGGCGGTGCGCACCGGGATGTTCTGCAGGTTGGGATCCTGCGACGACAGCCGGCCGGTCGCCGCCACCGCCTGGTGGTAGGAGGTGTGGACGCGCCCGGTCTGCGGGTTGATCTGCTGCGGCAGGGTATCGGTGTAGGTCGAGCGCAGCTTCTGCATCGCGCGCCAGTCCAGGATCAGGCGCGGCAGCGGGTGCTGCGCGGCGAGTTCTTCCAGCACGTCCTCGCCGGTGGAGGGATCGCCTTTCGGCGTCTTGGCCAGCACCGGCAGCTGCAGGTTCTCGTAGAGGATGACCTGCAATTGCTTGGGCGAGCCCAGGTTGAACTCGGCGCCGGCCTCCTTCCAGGCCTGGGCCTGCAGCTCGTCCATGCGTGCCGCCAGCTCGACGCTGATCTTGCGCAGCAGCGCGGCGTCGATCTTCACGCCGTCGCGCTCGATCCGCGCCAGCACCGGCAGCAGCGGCATCTCGATGGTCTCGAACACCCGCTTGAGCGGCTCCACCTCGCACAGGCGCGGATACAGCACCCGGTGCAGCCGCAGGGTGATATCGGCGTCCTCGGCGGAGTAGGCGGAAGCCCTGTCGAGGTCGACCTGGTTGAAGCTGATCTGCCCCTTGCCCTTGCCGGCGACATCCTCGAACGCGATGGTGCGGTGGTTGAGGTACTTCAGTGCCAGCGTATCCATGTCGTGGCGGTTGCCCACCGCGTCGAGCACGTAGCTCTCCAGCATGGTGTCGTAAGCAACGCCCTTCACTTCGATACCGTAGCGCGCCAGCACGTTGAGGTCGTACTTGATGTGCTGGCCCAGCTTGGGCCGCCGCGGGTCCTCCAGGATCGGCTTGAGGCGCGCCAGCACCTCGCCCATCGGCAGCTGCGCCGGCGCGCCGAGATAGTTGTGCGCCAACGGAACGTACCAGCCGTGGCCGGGCTCCACCGCGAAGGCCAGGCCCACCAGGCCCGCCTGCATCGAGTCCAGCGCGTCGGTTTCGCTGTCGAGGCAGATGAGCTCGGCCGCCTCCAGGCGGGCGAGCATCGTGGCGAAGGCGGCTTCATCCACGACCAGTTCGTGGCGGGTCGGCGGCGAAGGCGCGGCGGGCGTTTCCGGCACCGCCCCGGCCGCCTCGACCGCGGCCTCGGACGGCGCTGCGGTTTCCCCGACAGTGGAGGTCTCCGCCGGCGCCGCGCCGGCGGTCAGCTCCTCCAACAGCCGGCGGAACTCGAAGCGGCGGTAAAGCTGCTCCAGCCTGTCGCGGTCCGGCACCTTGGGCTTGAGATCGCCATAGCGCACCGGCAGCTCGACGTCGCAGCGGATCGTCGCCAGATCACGCGCCGTCGGGATCTGCGCCAGCGACGCGCGCAGGTTCTCGCCCGCCTTGCCCTTGACCTCGCCGGCGCGCTGCACCAGCGCGTCGAGCGTGCCGTATTCGTTGAGCCACTTCGCGGCGGTCTTCGGACCCACCAGGGGCACGCCGGGGATGTTGTCGCTGGTGTCGCCGACCAGCGCCAGGTAGTCGACGATGCGCTCCGGCGGCACGCCGAATTTCTCCACCACGCCGGCCGGGTCCATGCGACGGTTCTTCATGGTATCGAGCAGGCCGATGCGCCCGTTGACGAGCTGGGCCAGGTCCTTGTCGCTGGTGACGATCAGCACTTCCTGTCCGGCGGCCTCGGCCTGGCGCGCCAGCGTGCCGATGACGTCGTCGGCCTCGACCCCGGCAACCGCCAGCAGCGGCAGGCCCATCGCCTGCACCACCTCCGCGATCAGCGGGAACTGGGCGTTGAGATCCTCCGGCGTGGCGTCGCGGTTGGCCTTGTACTCGGCGGAGATCTCTTCGCGAAAGGTCTTGCCCGGGGCGTCGAACACCACCACCATTTCCTCCGGCGCGTAGTCCTTGACCAGCTTGCGCAGCATGTTGGTGAAGCCCAGCACCGCGCCGGTATGCTCGCCTTTGGCGGTGGTCAGCGGCGGCAGTGCGTGGTAGGCGCGGAACAGCCAGCCGGAAGCGTCGATGAGGACGACCGGATGGCTCATGCGGGAAACCACAAGGCAGTCCGCAAATAAACGCAAATAAACGCAAATGAAAACCGGCTGTTGTCTCTATTCGCGTTCATTTGCGTTCATTTGCGGACTGCTATTGATTCCGGCAGATCAAGGATCTAGGGCAACAGATTTTCGCCGCGCAGCAGATCATCGATGCTCTCGCGCGCCCGGGCCAGGTGCACGGCCGCGCCGTCCACCAGCACCTCGGCGGCGCGCGGGCGGGTGTTGTAGTTGGAGCTCATGGCGAAACCGTAGGCGCCGGCGGTGCGGAACGCCAGCAGGTCGCCCTCGGCCAGCGCCAGCTCGCGGTCGCGCGCCAGCCAGTCGCCGCTCTCGCACACCGGGCCGACCAGGTCCCAGTTGCGCGGCGGGGCGTCGCTGCGCTCGCGCACCGGCAGCACGGCGTGCCAGGCGTCGTAGAACGACGGACGGATCAGGTCGTTCATGGCGGCGTCGATCACCGCGAAGTTCTTGTGGGCGGTGGGCTTGAGCAGCTCGACCCGGCTGAGCAGGATGCCGGCGTTGCCGGCGATGGCACGGCCGGGCTCGGTCATCACGGTGAGGCCGCGGCCTTCCAGGCGCGGCCGCAGCGCGCGCGCCCACTGCTCCGGCTCGGGCGGCGTCTCGTCGCGGTAGCGCACGCCGAGGCCGCCGCCGACGTCGATGTGTTGCAGGCGGATACCCTTCACCGCCAGGCGGTCGATCAGCGCCAGCACGCGCTCCAGCGCGTCGAGGAACGGCGCCAGCTCGCACAGCTGCGAGCCGATGTGGCAGGCCACGCCGTGCACCTCCACCCCGGGCAGCCTGGCGGCGGAAGCATAGAGCCGCTCGGCCTCGTCGATGTCGACGCCGAACTTGTTCTCCTTCAGGCCGGTGGAGATGTAGGGATGGGTGCGGGCGTCGACGTCCGGGTTGACGCGCAGGGCGATGCGCGCACGCCGGCCCAGCGCCGCCGCGATGCGGTCCAGGCGCAGCAGCTCGGCCTCCGACTCGACGTTGAAGCAGTGGATGCCGGCCCGCAGCGCCTGCTCGATCTCCGCGGCGGTCTTGCCGACACCGGAGAACACCACCTTGGCGGCGTCGCCGCCGGCGCGCAGCACGCGCGCCAGCTCGCCGCCGGAGACGATGTCGAAGCCGGCGCCGAGGCGGGCCAGCACCTGCAGCACCGCCAGGTTGGAATTGGCCTTCACCGCGTAGCAGACACGGTGGTCGAGCCCGGCCAGGGCGTCGTCGAATGCCCGGTAGTGGCGCGTCAGCGTGGCGCGCGAGTAGACGTAGGTGGGCGTGCCAAAGCGGGCGGCGATCGCCGACAGCGGCACATCCTCGGCGTGCAGTTCGCCGTCGCGGTAGTTGAAGTGGTCCATGGGCTTACGGGGTGGGCGCGGGCGGCGCCGGTGCGGCTGGCGGTTCGGCCGGCACGGCCGGCGCCGGCGCGGCGGCCTTGTGTTCCTTGCGGTTGGCGGCGACCTTGTCCGGCTGCTGGTCCGGCAGGTACAGCGCGCCGGAAGCGCCGCAGGCGGCGAGCAGCAGGGCCAGGATCAGGGTACCGCATCTCATGTGTCGGTTCCGGTGAAAGGCAGGGCGAGCCCGTGCCTGGAAGGGCGAAGTTTACCAGCGGTTGCCGTGCACGCCGCGGCCTCGGCACAATCGGCGGATCATCCTCCCGAAAAATCCCATGAAAATCACGGAATCGAGCGAAGCCGTCCAGCTGGAGCCGGAGCTGCCGGCGACGGCGGCGGTGGTCTGGCTGCACGGCCTGGGCGCGGACGGCCACGACTTCGTGCCGCTGGCGCCGGCGCTGCGCCTGCCGCCGACGGTGCGCTTCGTGTTCCCGCACGCGCCGGTGCGCCCGGTGACGATCAACGGCGGCATGCGCATGCGGGCCTGGTACGACATCCTCAGCCTGAGCCGCGCCGACCAGCAGGATGCCGCCGGCGTCCGTGCCTCGGCCGCCATCGCGCAGGGCTACATCGAGCGCGAGGTGTCAGCCGGCATTCCGCGCAGCCGCATCGTGCTGGCCGGCTTCTCGCAGGGCGGCGCCATCGCCCTGCACGCCGGTCTTCGCCAGGCCGAGGGCCTGGCCGGCATCCTGGCCCTGTCCACCTACCTGCCGCTGCACACCACCATCTTCACCGAGCTCACCCCCGCCGGCCGCGCCACGCCGCTGCTGATGTGCCACGGCCGTAGCGACAACGTGCTACCGATGGCGCTGGGCAGCAGCACCCGCGACGGCCTGCGCCAGCTCGGCTGCCACGTCGACTGGCACGACTACCCGATGCAGCACGAGGTGTGCGAGCAGGAGGTGGAGGATATTTCGGCATGGCTCAAGGCGCGCCTGTCGCAGGCTTGACTGATCGCCGCCGCATGTATATCTTTTGGATATCCATGAATTCCGCAGCGGCCCTGGCATGAAGGCAAAAGCGTCCAAGTGGGGAAACAGCATTGGCGTGCGCGTCCCGGCCGCCATCGCGGCGGAGGTCGGCCTTCGCCCCGGCACGGAAGTGCGCATGGTGACGGAAGGCAACACGCTCCGGTTGATCCCTTCCCAGCCGCGCCGCTATATCCTCAAGGAGCTTCTGGCCGGGGTCACCAAGAAGAACCTGCATGGTGAAACCCACGGCGGTCCGTCCGTAGGCGCTGAAATCCTCGAATGACCGCACATGTGCCCGATCGTGGGCAGATCGTGGCGATCGACTTCGAGCCGCAGGCCGGCTCCGAGATCGGCAAACGGCGGCCGGCGCTGGTGATGTCACCGAAGTCCTACAACCGGCTGACCGGACTGGTGCTGGTCTGCCCCATCACGACGAAACCACGGGACTACCCGTTCGAAGTCCGCATCCAGACTGCAAAGACCATCGGCGCCGCGCTGGCCGACCGGTTTCACTCCTTCGATTGGCGGGCCCGGCGGTGCTCATTGATCGAGAAAGCACCTGGCGGATTTCTCGAAGAAGTCCGGGCAAAATTCCTTACGTTGATCGAGGACCCTTAGAACGGCCCCGGTAACTTGATCGCGTCCACCGCGTCGGGCAACTCCATCGGGAAGTGAAGCCGCTCGTAAGCTTCCGCGAGCGCGACCAGCACGTCCAAACGGTCTCCTTCGGGAGTATCGGCCTCGGCGCTCATGAGCCCTTCGATCTCACGCAGCGCGCGGCGATAGTCGGCTCGGGTCTTGATCGGCTTGATATACATGGCTTGAGCTCAAATCGTTTGCGCGTGAATCCGCCCCGCGACGAACCAGTGGAGTCTGGGATTCTACCGCCCGCGCTCAAACGTATAGATCAGATCCCCGCCGGAGGCCACGCCGGACTCGGTCTGCAGCTTGAAGCCGTGGCCGATGTCGTACAGCATGCGGAAGGTCTGTCCCGGCTGGAACAGGCTCACGCCGTAGCTGACGAACAGCCTGGGCGTGAGGTACTTGCCGAGCGTGAGCTGGGCCGCCTGCGAGGTGTAGGCGGCGGAGCCGGGGGCATTCTGCGCCGCCTGTGAGCCCTGGATCGAGGTCGCGTCGGCGGCGACGCTGGCGCCGCCGACCGGCCCCTGGCCGATGGAGATCTGGTCCAGGCCCAGGCTCTTGCCGAACTTCTGCGCGAAGTAGTCGCCACCGGACAGGCCCAGCGACAGCGCCGCCTGCGAGATCGCGCTGCGGTCGCCGGAGGAGCTCTGGTCGAGCGGGCGTCCCAGCACCAGCCAGGAGAGCTGCTGCTCGCGCGCCATCGCCGGGTCGGACTGCAGCGTGAGGAGCGGCTTGTCGAGCGTGCCGCGCACGCGCACGCCGACGGTGATGTCCTGCTGCGGCCTGCGCGTGGCGTAGAGATCCACCGCCGGCTGCTGGATCGGACCGCCATCGAAGATCAGGCGGCCGGTCTCGATCTTCAGGTCCTGGCCGTAGGCCTGGTAGCGACCCTCCACCAGCCGCAGCTCGCCGAGGCCGCTGGTGTCCCGCTGCGGCTCTTCGCTGACCGTCACCGATCCTTCCAGCCGCGTGGCGAGGCCGAAGCCCTTGAAGTTCACGGCGTCGCCGAGCACCAGCGCCACCGTGCTGTAGATGCGCAGCGGCGGAGGCTGCGGCTGCGGCTCGGCGCCGACGATCACCTGGTCGGAGCTGATGGTCACGCCGCTGTCGCCCAGACCTTGCGGTGTGATGTCGGCCTTGGGCACGGTCAGGGTTCCCTGCAGGCGGATGCCGCTGTCGTCGCTCTGCAGGTGCAGGTCCGGAGTCACCCAGATGCGCGCGTCCGGCACGGCCACCGCCTGGAAGTTCTCGCCCTTGAGCGCCAGGTCGGCGCGCGGCGGGGCCACCGATGGATCGAGCGTACCGTCGACCCTGAGGGCGCCGCCGCCGGACACCATCGAGCCGTCGAGTGCGAGCGGACCCTGGCCGCGGCCGGTGATGTGTACCTCCAGCTTCTGCACCTCGATACCCGCCTGGACCACCTTGGCGTGACCGTCCTGCAGCGCGATGTCGCCCTGCAGACGCGGCAGCGCCACCGTGCCGCCCAGGTCGAGCTGGCCGGCAAGGCTGCCGCCGACCGCGTGAAGCTGCGGCACCAGGGATTCGACGAAGGCCAGGTCCGGCACGCTGACGTGCAGCGCGCCGGACAGCGGGCGGGCATCGAAGTCCGCCGCCGGGCCGGCACTGACGTCGCCGCCGATACTGCCGTTGGCAAAGCGCAGGTCGAGCGCCGCGTGAATGCGGCCCTGCTGCTCGTCGGCCTTGAGCGTGCTGGGTTCCAGCTCCACCACGGGCGCGCCCGGAGCCTGGAAGTGCACGACGGTGGTGCGCAGATCGGCGCTCACCGCCGCGACGTCGGCGCCGGCGAGGTCGATGCTGCCGCTGCCATCGATCTCGCCGTCGATGGCGTACTTCGGCGGCAGCAGCGGCTTGAAGGTGGCGAGCAGCAGGCGGTCGAGGTCCAGCGACAGGCGCAACCCGGCGCGGGTCACGTTCTGTTCCAGGCGCAGGCAGGCGCGGCCGCCATCGCCGGAGAAGCAGGCCGGCTCCAGGCTTTGCCGCGTCGCTCCCAGCAACAGGCCCGCCGGCTTCTCCAGCGCCCAGGGCGGCAACTGCGCCGGCGCCACCCGGCCCGACTTGATCTGGCCGCCCCACTCGCGGCGGCGGCGGTCATAGCCGCCGTCCACCGCCAGCTCGAGATCGCCGCGTTCGCTGCGCAGGTCGAGCGCGGCGCGGTGGTAGGTCTCCTGGCCGTCGGCCGTCAGCTTCAGGCTGTGGATGGCGAAACCGACCTGCGCCTCGTGGACCTGCAGGCCGAGATGCGAGGGCCTGGCCGGGTCGAGATCCGTGTCCAGCTCCACGGCGGCAACGCGGTAGGCCTGGTAGCGCAGCCCTTCCGCATGGCCGTGCGCCTGCAGGTGCGGGTCGTCCAGCGGGCCCTGCAGCTTGAAGTCGAGCAGCGCGTGCCCGCCGAGCTGCGGCGCGAACGCCGCCAGGTTGGACGCGTCGAGCTTGCCCGCCAGGTCGAACGGCGGCGTGGCCTGGCCGCTGGCATCGAGCCGGTTGTTGCCGAGCGACAGCGCCAGCTTTTGCAGCAGCACGGTATCGCCGCGCAGCTCGGCATTGGTCGACAGGCTGAGGGGACTACCGCGGAACTGGGAACGGTCGAGGTTCACCGCCACGGCGATGGCCGGCTTGCCGTCGCGCTGGATGGTCCGGGTCTCGACGCTGCCGTTGATGGAACCGGACCAGGCCACTGTCGGCTGCTTCGCCGCGGTGCTGGTGAACAAGGGCACGAAAGGCGCCGGGTCGAAGGAGGCGATCTGCGCCTTGAGGTCGACGCTCAAGGTGGGCGACCAACCGACGCTGCCGCTGGCGGCCATGCTGCCCTGGCCGGACTGCAGGGTGAGTTGGGCGAGGTGTACACCACGCGTATCGGTGTCGCCCTGCGCCTTCATTTGCAGCGGCAGGCCGCGCAGCTGCGACGGATCGAGGTGAAGGTCGAACACGATGTCCGGCGCGCCGTTGCGCAGTACGGTGCGGGTATCGAAACCGCCGTTGAGCGAACCGTTCCAGCCGGAAGCGAACAGCGCCGGGTCGAGCTGGGCGAAGCTGCCCGCCAGGTCGGCGCGCAGCTCGGGCGCCCACGCCACGCTGCCGCGCAGCTGCGCCGAGCCCTTGCCGGAGGCGAGCTTGAGCGCGGATAGATTGATCTGCTGAAAATCACCGTCGCCGCTGGCGGTGAGGTCGAGCGGCAGCTGGCGGAGCTGCGCATCGGTGTGCAAGTCGAAGCGGTAACGATCGAACGGTCCGCTCAAGGTGGCCGTCCCGTTCGCCCGCTCCAGCAGGCGATCGCCCGCGCGCCCCAGCAGCGGCCAGCGCAGCTCGCGCCAGTGCAGCTGCAACCGGCTGCCGGCCGCGTCGAAACCGAGCCTGCCGCTGGCGTCGATCTGGCCCGGCCCCTTGAGTTCGAGCGCGGCCACGTCGACATGGTCCGCGGCCATGCGTGCCTGGCCGTTCAGTTGCAGCGGCCCGGTTTCGGCGAGGTCGGCGTCGAGGCGGGCGATTTCGAGGCGGTCGCCGATCCAGCTGCCCGCGAGGCCGGCGCGCTCGAGGCGGAACGGCGGAGCCGCGCCCTGGCTGAAGCTGAAGCCGCGCAGGCTCAGGGCGTCGATGGCGATATCCAGCGGCAGCTTCGCCGGCAACCGGACCGGTCCCGCCGGGCCCGAATCCTTTGCCGCCGGCGGCAGGTGCAGCTGCAGTTCCTCCACCTCCGCCACCTCGACGTGCAGTCGCCGTTGCAGCAGTTCGTGCGGACGCAGACGCAGGTGGAGGTGCGCCAGATCCACCCGCGTACCGTCGGCGCCGGCATAGTGGACGTCGTCGACGACGAACTCGCGCAGCAGCGTGCCCTGGACGGCGCCGATGCGCACGCTGCCACCGCCGAGCTCGCGCGCCAGCCCGGCCAGCGCCCGCAGGCCGGCCGCGCTGTCCAGCGCCAGCCACAGCGCGGCACCGGCCAGCAGCAGTGCCGCCGCCACCACGGCGATGACGAGGCCGAGGCGGCGCCTCACAAGCCCACCCGCACACCGAGGTGCAGATGCACGATCTCCGCTCCCGGATCGAAGGGATGGGCCAGGTCCACCGCCACGGAACCGAACGGCAGGCGGTAGCGGAAACCCAGGCCGGCGCCGTAGTGCAGCTTCACCTCCGGCACGTCGTCGACGCCGCCAGCGTCGGCGAAGGCGGCGAGGCCGTAGTTCCTGTAGAACTGCCAGTCGACCTCGGCGCTGGCGGTGGTGAGGTACCTGCCGCCGACCAGGTTGCCCTGGGGGTCACGCGGCGCCAGGGCGTGATAGCTGTAGCCGCGCACGCTTTCGTCGCCGCCGGCGAAGAACCGCTGCGACGGCGGCAGGTTGTCGAAGCCGGACACGAACACCGCGCCTTCCTCCAGCCGCCCGAGCAGGCGCAGACCGGGACCGAGCGGGATGACGCCGCGCAGCTTGAGCAGGCCTTCGATGAAGTCGGTGTCCGAGAGCAGCACCGTGCTGCCGCCGTGCACGTCCATCGAGGCGAACCAGCCCCGGCGCGGGTAGATGGGGTCGTTCACCTGGGTACGGCTGAACGACACGCCGGGGGTCAGCAGCTTGCTGCTGTTGCCGGGCTCGCTCTGCAGGTTGTACTGGTCGGCGGAATAGACGAGGTAATAGCGACGCTGCCAGTCGCCGTCCTGCCGCGTGTAGGCGGTGCCGAGGGACCACAGGTTCTCGTGGATGCCCTGGAAATCCTGCTTCAGCCCCTGGCCGGTGAAGCTGATGGAGTCGCCCGGCACGCTGCCGTAGGGAACGCGGTACTCGGCCACCGCGGTGCTGATGTTCTGCGAGGGCTGCAGGGTCAGTCGCAACTTGTGGCCCTTCTCGTTGAGACGGCGGAACTCCATGCCGGCAAGCGCGCGCGGTCCGGTGTCTGTGCCGTAGCCGGCGCCGAACTTGTACACCCGCGGCGGCTTGGAACTGGTATGGATGACCACCGGGATGCGCCGGTCGGGGCCGGCCTTGCCCTTCTGCGGTTCCAGCTCCACCAGCTTGAAGTAGTCGAGGTCGCTGAGGGCGAACTGCGTCGCCAGCACCTTGGACGAATCGAACGGCTCGCCTGGCACGATTTTCAGGTAACGCCGCAGCAGGCGGTCCTGCAAGCGCCCGTCCTGCTCGATGGTGACGTCGCCGAAGTACCAGCGCGGCCCGGTGTCCAGGGCCAGCAGGACCTCGGCGGTGTTGGCCTCCACATCCACCCTCAGCTCGCGGCGGGTGAAGGCGGCGTCGAGATAGCCGCCGCCGGTGGCGGCCTGCAGCAGGCGCGCCTTGAGCGCTTCGTAGTCCGGATGCTTGAGCCGCTGGCCGGTCTGCAGCCGCGGGCGCGACACCACCTTCTGCAGCGGGGCGTAGTCCTTGCCCTCGCCCTCGACGCGGATGTCGATGCGCGAGATCAGCACCGGCGGGCCGGCATCCACCGTGTAGGTGGCGGTCCAGTCCTGGCCGCCGCCCTGCAGCCCGGACTTGACCGTGGGGTTGTACCAGCCGAAGGGTTGCAACGCCTTGCGGATGTCGTCCTCGCCCTGCGTCAGCAGCCGCCGCACCTCGGCTTCGTCGTACTGCTCCTTGGCCGCGTCCACGCTCTTGGCGTAGTCGAGGATGCGCAGCTGGGCGTAGGCGTTGTCCTGCTCGTCAGAGCCCAGGCCGCGCACGCGCACGTCGATACCCGCGAACGCGGGCGCGCTCGCGCAGAGGACGCCGCAGAGCAGTAGAAGTCGGGCACGGGGCATGCCGGGGCATGATCCTAGAAACGGCAGTTGGGGATCGGACCCAGGATTGATTGGGCGGCGATCCCGCAGCGAGGGATGGCGCCGGCCTGGAGCGACACCCATGGTGGTTCCATGGGTTTCGCGAAGGCCAAGCCAGACCCGCGAGGGGCGCCGAGCGCCGATCCAGCGGGAGAAGCATTCACCCAGGTGGCGAGCCCACACCTTTGCAAATTCGTAATCACCTCAACCAATTTGCGGCTTCTCCCGCGGCCAACTGCCGTTTCTAGGATGATACTGGAGGGACGGGCTTAGTCGGCCCTGGCCATGGTCATCAGCTGTTGTTCCACCGCCGAGTATGGCGCCACCTTGTAGCCGTGGGCGCGCAGCGCCGCGATCAGGCCGTCCGGGCCGACCAGGTGGGCGGCGCCCACCACCACCAACTCCGGCTCGTCGCCGTCGAAGATGCGCTTGAGCTGCGGCATCCAGTTGCGGTTGCGCTGCGCCAGCAGATGGTCGTAGACCTGCGGGTAGCCGTGCTTGAGCTGGCGGTCGAGCGCCTCGACCACGCCGACGTCGTTGTCGCGCCAGGCGCGCAGCATCTGCTCGGGATCGTCGCCGGAATCGCCGTCCTGTTCGTCCATGGCCGAGGCCAGGAACTCCCGCGCCAGCGGCCCGTTCATGCCGGTGAACAGGCCGATGTGGGCGGCCGGCGCCTCCAGCCAGCGCACGTCCTTGCCGTCCTCCAGGGCCCAGTGGTAGATCTGCTCGTCGATGCCGTTCTCGCCGCTGAACCCGGCCTTGCGATAGCTGAACACTTCCAGCGTCATCGCGCAGAACCAGGGCTTGAAGGGATCGCAGGCGGACACCGGCATGCCGATATGGGCCGAGTAGCGCTCCAGCTGCTCATACATCTTGCCGCCGATCTCGGCCTTGAGACCGGGCTGGGAGCGGGCCGCGGCCAGCATCGCCACCCGCACGCGCGGCTGCGACAGCGCGCCCAGGTCGGTCTCGAACACCACGGCGTCGGAGGCGTCGTAGGCCTCGGCGATGCCCTGCGGCAGCTCCTCGCTGTTGTCCGGCAGCAGGTGCACCGAGCCCAGCAGGTAATGGGTGGCCTTGGCGCCGTGCACCTCCCACAGGAACGGCACCCCGCCCTCGGCACGGACCTGCGGCCCGGCGCACAGCAGGTACAGCGGCAGCAACCACGACAGACAGCGGCGGATCATCCAGGTCTCCGGACCGTTCACGGTCCTGTTGAGGTGCTTCATTGCGGCCCAGGCTCGCCGCCGCGGTCCGGCATCAGCCAGTCCACCGCGTCGGCGCCGCCGTCGAGCCCGGCGAAATCGAACAGGCCGGTATCTGCCAGCTGCGACGGCGCTACGTTGCGCAGGGCGCCGAAGATGTGCTCCACCCGGCCCGGCTGCTGCCGCTCCCACTCGTCCAGCATGCGGCGGATCTGCTTGCGCTGCAGCTGCTCCTGCGAACCGCACAGATTGCACGGGATGATGGGGAAGCCGCGCAGCTCGGCATAGGCCGCGATGTCCTGCTCGCGACAGTAGGACAACGGCCGGATCACGATGTTACGGCCGTCGTCGCTCTTCAGCTTGGGCGGCATCGCCTTCAGCGTCGAGCCGTAGAACATGTTGAGGAAAAATGTGGCGACGATGTCGTCGCGGTGGTGACCCAGGGCGATCTTGTTGAAGCCGTTTTCGGCGGCGTAGTTGTACAGCGCGCCGCGGCGCAGCCGCGAGCACAGGCTGCATAGGGTCTTGCCCTCCGGGATGACGCGCTTCACCACCGAGTAGGTGTCCTGCTCGATGATGTGGTAGGGCACCCCGCGCGATTTCAGGTACTCCGGCAGCACGTGCTCGGGAAAGCCGGGCTGCTTCTGGTCCAGGTTCACCGCCACCAGTTCGAACTCCACCGGCGCCGCCTCGCGCAGCAGCAGCAGCAGGTCGAGCATGGTGTAGGAATCCTTGCCGCCGGACAGGCACACCATCACCTTGTCGCCGGCGCGGATCATGCCGTAGTCCTGGATCGCCTGGCCGACCTGCCGGCGCAGGCGTTTGACCAGCTTGTTGGCTTCACCGCGCGCTTTCGCGCGCGGCGGATTGACCACGACAGCGTTCACGATTTTCTTCGCCTTTAGGGCCTGTTGACCATTACTAGGCCGTGGCGTCAGCCACAGCCTCACGGACGTGGATTTTCTCACGATACAGGCCGCTGACGAAAATGAAGACCACCCCTGCCGCGCCGGCCATGATGGCGAAGAACCAGAAATACACCGGCCCCACCAGCTTGTAGGTGGAAACCTGGGCGGTGGCGGCCTTGAACTCGCCGCTGCTGGCCAGCGCCTGGCGGTGGACCACGTCCATCAGCTTGACCCGCTTGCCGGCGGCATCGACCTGCTGGACCAGGAAGGTGCCGGCCAGCTCGGTCGGCTTGCCGTCGTCGCCGGTCATGCTCAGGCCGGTGTCGCCGGTGAGGTCGATCTTCTGGCCCACCCGCAGGCGGGCGACGTTGGACAGCGACACCCAGGTCTCGGCGCCGGACTGCACGCCGGCGACCTGCAACGGCTCGATCATGCGGGTGTTGACCTGCACGGTGAAGGCCTGGCCGACGCTGACCGAGAACAGGTACATCGCCGCCATCATGAAGCTCTTCATCTTCAGCGGCGCCTGGCTGTAGGCGAACTCCAGCGCGGTGATGGAAATCAGCACCTCGGACGCGCTCAGCACGCCGTAGGCCAGGATCTGCCACCAGGCGTTGACGCTGCGGCCATGGAAGATCTGGTCCTCGATCAAGGCGATGATGGCGAAGGAGGCGCCGATCACGAACAGGCCGACGCAGATCTTGCGCAGGGCCGTGATCCTGAAGAAGCGCGCCCACACCGGGAATACCACGAAGGTGAATAACGGGATCATGGCCAGGATGAACAGGCCGTTCACCACGGTGAGCTGGGCCGGCAGGATCTCCCAGTCCGCCAGGGCACCCAGCAGCGGCACGCCCTTGAGAAAGGCGAACAGGTGCTTGTCCATCAGGTCCGAGGTGGCCTGCAGCGTCCAGGTCTGGCCGTTGGACTGTTCCCACAGCGACCAGAAAATGGCGACGAAGATGTAGTAGATGAAGCCCAGCTTCAGCACCAGCTTGAGGCTGTCGCCGGTGAACGACTGCTCCAGCCAGGCGATCAGCTCCACCGGCAGCGCGCGACGCAGGCCGGTCTTCAGGCACAGCCAGATCACCAGGGCCATCTGCAGCAGCAGCGCCGCCACCGCGGCCAGCGCCGACTTGTCGGTGATGTAGAACACCCAGCCGGTCAGGGCCAGCACCGGCGCGAAGCAGAGGGCAAATGCCAGCGCGCCCTGGTTCTGCCGCTCGCTGCGCGCCGGCGGGATCACGGTGAAGCGCCCGCGGCCGGCCCAGAACGCCAGGGTGGCGAACAGCATGGCCGCCGCGGGAATGCCGAAGGCGACGCGCGGCCCGTAACGGTCGAGCCAGACTGGGCACATGAAGATCGAAACCGAGGAGCCCAGGTTGATCGAGAAATAGAAATAGCTGAAGGCCTTGGAGATCAGATGCTGGTTCTTGGTGGTGAACTGGTCGCCGACGTTGGTCGACACGCAGGACTTGATGCCGGTGCCGAAGGCGGTGAGGGCCAGGCCCAGCGCCAGCGGCACCGAGCCGGTGTTCAACGCCACCACGGCGCAGCCGGCGCAGTAGAACAGCGCCAGGAACATGATGGTCTTGAACTTGCCCCAGAACACGTCGGCCAGGATGGCGGCGAAGAAGGGGAAGAAGTAGGCGCCGAACTTGAACAGCGTCTGCCAGATGGTGGCCTGCGCTTCGGCAAAGTGCAGGTGCTGCACCATGTACACGGTGAGGATGGAATTGATGCCGTAGTAGCAGAAGCGTTCGGCGAGCTCGTTGACGATGATGAACGGGATGCCGGCCGGCATGCGCTCGGCGGAACTGGTCTGGGCGGTCATGAACGGTTCGATTTGTGACGGGCGGCGCGGCCGCCCTGATGGAGAAATAATGCGCGAACCTGCCGACCTTGTCTAAAAACTGACCAACCGCGGTTCAGGCCTCCAGCCATGGCCGTAGGGCGGGGGCCTCCGGCCTGTCGCGGAAGGCGGGATCGCTGCGCTGCTCCCGCCCTGCCGAACTTCAGGTCTCCAGCCAGAACGTCACCGGCCCGTCGTTCACCAGGCTCACCTGCATATCCGCCCCGAACACCCCGCTGCCCGTTCCCGGCCATTCGGCCTGCGCCAACGCCAGCAGGAACCCGAACAGCTCGCGCGCCCGCGCCGGCTCGGCCGCGCTGGTGAAGCTGGCGCGGGTGCCCTTGTCGGTATCGGCGGCCAGGGTGAACTGCGGCACCAGCAGCAGGCCGCCGCCGGTGTCGCGCAGGCTCAGGTTCATGCGTCCCTGTGCGTCGGGGAATACCCGGTAGCCGAGCAGGCGCTCCAGCAGGCGCCGCGCCTGCGCCTCGCCGTCCTCGCGCTGCACCCCCACCAGCACCAGCAGGCCGGAGCCGATCGTTCCGACGGTCTCGCCCGCCACCTCCACCGATGCCCGCCGTACCCGCTGCAATAGCCCGATCACGTCCGCCGCCCGCTTCATGAATAATGTCCGGATGCAAACTTTACTGCGCTGGACGCTGACCGTCCTCGGCCAGGCCCCGCTGCCGCTGCTGCACGGCCTAGGCTGGATCCTGGGCAGCCTGCTCTGGCTGGTGCCGAACCGTTTTCGCGCCATCACCTTGCTGCACTTGGAGCTGTGCTTCCCGGAACAGCCGGCGGCGGAGCGCGCGCGCATCGCCCGCCGCAGCCTGATCGAGAGCGGCAAGGCGGTGTGCGAGGTGCCGGCGCTGTGGTTCGGCTCCGACCGGCGGCTGCGCCGCTGGCTGGCCGACGCGGAGGCGCTGCGCGCGCTACAGACCGCGGTGGCGGGAGGCAAGGGCGCGATCATGCTGACGCCGCACCTGGGCGCCTGGGAGATCGCCAGCTTTTTCTGCGCCCAGGCGGGGCCGATCACGGTGCTGTACAAGCCGCAGAAAGGCGCCGCCGACGCGGTGATCCTGCGCGGCCGCAGCCGCTGGCCGGAGGTGAAGCCGGTGCCGACCAGCGGCGGTGGCGTGAAGGCCCTGCTGGCGGCGCTCAAGCACGGCGAGCTGGTCGGCATCCTGCCCGACCACGACCCCCCGGAGGAGTCCGGCACCCGTTTCGCGCCGCTGTTCGGCATCCCCGCCAACACCATGGACCTGGTGGGCAGGCTGGCGGCCCGCAGCGGCGCGCCGGTCTGGTTCGTCACCGCCCGGCGGCTGCCCTGGGGCCGCGGCTTCCGCTTCCAGCTCGACCGGGCGCCGCCCGGCATCGACGACGCCGAGCAGGGCGCGGCAGCCCTCAACCAGGGGGTGGAGGCCTGCGTGATGCGTCTTCCCGAACAGTACTGGTGGAGCTACAAACGCTATCGGCGGCGGCCGCCGGGCTCCAGCGACCCTTACCTGAAGCTTTCCTAGCACAGCAACTGCTCTTATAGTTGCGGCCGCTGCCCGGGAACTCCGGGCGTGTTGCGCCGGTCACATGCGCGCTTTGTATTTCCGAACAACCATCACTCATCGGACATGGACAAGCAAATCCTGATCGAGGCACGCGAGCTGTCGCGGCGCTATGGCGCGACGGCTGCGGTGAACGGCCTCAACCTGACCCTGCGCCAGGGCGAGATCCTCGGCCTGCTCGGCCCCAACGGGGCGGGCAAGTCCACCACCATGAAGATGCTGGCCGGCTGCCTGGCGCCGAGCGGGGGCGAGGTGACCATCAACGGCGTGAAGCTGGCGGAGGACCCGAAGCGGGCCAAGACCCACCTCGGCTACCTGCCGGAGCAGCCGCCGCTGTACCCGGAGCTGACGGTGGACGAGTACCTGGGGTTCTGCGCCGGCCTGCACGGCATCCCCGGCGGGGAGCGCGCCGCCGCCGTGGCGCGGGCCAAGCAGGCTTGCGGCCTCACCGACGTGGGGCAGCGCCTGATCCATAACCTGTCCAAGGGCTACCAGCAGCGCGTCGGCCTGGCGCAGGCGATTGTCCACCGCCCGGCGGTGATCATCCTGGACGAGCCGACCGTGGGGCTGGACCCGATCCAGATCCGCGAGATCCGCGTCCTGATCCGCGAGCTGGGGCAGAGCCACAGCGTGATCCTGTCCAGCCACATCCTGCCGGAGATCCAGGCGGTGTGCGACCGCGTGATGATCATCAACAAGGGCCGCGTGGTCTATGCCGAGACCCTGGACCGCATGGCCCAGCACCGGGTCGAGGCGGTGATCCTGGGCCTGCTGCGGCCGCCGGCGCTGGAGACCCTGGCCCGGCTGCCCGGCATCAGCCACGTCGACGTGCTGGAGAACGGCCAGTTCCGCCTCGCCGTCGCCGGCGACGCCGATCCGCGCGAGGCGGTCGCCGACGCGGCGGCGAAGAACGGCTGGGGCCTGGTCGAGCTGCGGGCCCAGGCCAAGACCCTGGAGGAGGTGTTCGTCGAACTCACCTCCGGCGACGTCACCATCCACGAGACCACCAAGGAGGCGGCGTGAGCACCGTCCTGTCCATCGCGCGCAACGAGACGCGCCGCATCTTCGTGTCGCCGCTGGCCTGGACCATGCTGGGCGTGTTCCAGTTCATCGTGGCGATGGCCTTCGTCAAAAGCCTCGACACCTACGCCATGAACGCCGAGATGGGCGACCGCGTCACCGGCGTGTCCGACTACCTGACCATGAACGTGTACGGCTTCGCCTCGGTGATCGGCCTGTTCGTCATCCCGCTGCTGACCATGCGCACCTTCGCCGAGGAGCGCAAGTCGCAGTCGCTGACTTTGCTGCTGTCGGCGCCGGTGTCGCTGATCGAGATCGTGCTCGGCAAGTTCTTCGCCGTGCTGGTGTTCGTGCTGGCGGCGGCCGCGTTGCTCGCCGTGCAGGCCAGTGTGCTGATGTTCGGCACCCATCTCGATCTCGGCAAGGTGGCGGCGGGGCTGCTCGGCTTCGTGCTGATGCTGGGCGCGTTCGGCGCCTCCGGGCTGTTCGCCTCCACCCTGACGCGCGAGCCCACCATCGCCGCGCTGCTCGGCTTCGCCATCGCCCTGGTGGTGTGGATCTCCAGCATGTTCCAGTCCTCGCCGGGCTGGCTTGGGCAGCTCGTCGGCTACCTGTCGCTGATCACCCACTACGACAGCCTCAGCCGCGGCGTCTTCAATTCGGCCGACGTCGTCTACTACCTGCTGTTCACCGTGTTCTTCCTGTGGCTGGCCGTGCTGCGGCTGGACATCGAGCGCAGCTGACCACGCAAGCTTCCCAACACCCATGAATGCCAAACGCTCAAAACTGCTGCAGCAAATCGTCAACGGGCTCCTGATCACGATCGCGCTCGGCCTGCTGGGCGTGTTGTCGGTGCGCTACAAGGTCGAGCTGGACTGGACCGCCGGCCACCGCAACACCCTGACCGAGGCCAGCCGCAAGCTGCTGGCACAGATGCACGACCCGGTCCACTTCATCGTGTTCGACGACCTCAGCTCGGAGAACCGGCCGGGAGTGCAGATGTGGGTGGACCGCTACAAGCGCTTCAAGCCGGACATCGACGTCAGCTTCGTCGATCCCTCGCGCGACCCCGCCAAGGTGAAGCAGTACAGCATCGACCAACGCGGCGAATTGGTGGTGGAGTACCAGAACCGGCACGAGACGCTGCGGGCGCTGTCGGAGACCCTGGTGACCGGGGCGCTGCAGCGGCTGATGGATTCGAGCGAGCACTACGTGGTGTTCCTCGAAGGCCACGGCGAGCATTCCATCAACCCGACCAACAGCGAGTACAGCTCGCAGGTCGACTACGACCAGTTTGTCCAGGCGCTGCGCGAGAAGGGCCTCAAGGTGCAGGGCCTGAACCTGATCAAGTCGCCGTCCATCCCGGACAACACCTCGGTGCTGGTGATCGCCAGCCCGACCCAGAAGCTGCTCGACGGCGAGATCAAGATCGTCGACGACTACGTCAAGGCCGGCGGCAACCTGCTGTGGCTGAACGACCCGGAACAGCCGACCGGCCTCGACGCGGTGGCCAAGACGCTGGGCTTCACCTGGCTCAACGGCTACGCCGTGTTCCCGGACTACCAGGCGCTGGGCACCGGCTCGCCCTCGATCTACCTCGCCGCGAACTACCCGCCCAACCCGGTGACCGAGGGCTTCACCGAGATCACCGCCTATCCGCTGGTGCGTCCGGTGGATTGGGACAAGGACGCCGACCGCGCCGCCGGCTGGGACGTGCTGCCGCTGCTGGAAACCAACGACAGCTCATGGCTGGAGACCGGCCCGGCGACGCAGACCACCATCACCTTCGACGAGAAGAAGGGCGACAAGCCGGGGCCGCTCACCATCGGCCTGACCATGACGCGCCAGGTGCAGCCGCCCGCCGCCGCCAAGGACGACAAGACGGCCGCGAGCAAGCCCGCGCGCAGCCAGCGTGTGGCGATCATCGGCGATTCCGATTTCCTGACCGATGCCTTCCTGACTTTCGCGCCAGGCAACAAGCTGCTGGGCCTGAACGTGATCCAGTGGCTGGCAGCGCGCGACGCGCAGCTCAACATCGACGTGCCGAAGGCGCCGGACGTCTCGCTCTACCTGCCCGGCTGGGCCGGCTGGCTCATCACCGCGGGCTTCATCGGCCTGCTGCCGCTGCTGTTGATCGGCTACGGCGCGTTGCGCTGGGTGCGGCGCCGGCGCAGTTGAGAATCGAGGAGGGGATATCGTGAAGCGGCAGCGCTTGAACCTGATCCTGTGCGTGGTGGTGCTGGGGCTGACCGCCGCGGTATACCTGAGCCAGAAGAAGGAACCGCCCAAGGGCGCGCCGCTGACCGCGCTCAAGGAGGAGGCGGTGGACCGGATCACGCTGCAGCATCCGAAGTCTGCGGACATCGTGCTGGAGAAGAAGGACGGCAAGTGGGCGCTGACCGCCCCGGTGCAGACGCCGGCGGACCCCTTCGAGGTGAAGACGCTGACCGGCCTGGCCACGCTGGAGACGCGGTCCATCATCGAGCCCAAGGAGGTCAAGCTGGCCGACCTGGGACTCGATCCGCCCGGGTTCAGCGTGCTGCTCAACGACGTGAAGCTGGAGTTCGGCGGAGTGGAACCGCTCAAGTACCGCCGCTACATCCTGCTGCACGCCGGCGCGCCGGACGCCAAGGTCGCGCTGGTGGACGACCCCGCCGGCTCGGTGCTGGACGCGGACTACTCCGACCTGGTCAGCAAGAACCTGCTGCCGGAAGGGGCGGAGATCGCCTCCATCGCCGTGCCCGGCCTGCGCGTGGCACGCGGCGCGGACGGCAAGTCCTGGAACACCGATCCCGCCGACCCCAAGGCCGGCAGCGACGAGCTGCAGAAGTTCGTCGACGCCTGGTCCGGCGCGCACGCCATGTGGAACGCCGCCCAGCCGGCGGACGACAAGCCCGCCGACAAGCCGGAGGCCGTCACCGTGACGTTCAAGGACGGCAGGTCGATCGTGTTCAATATCGTCGCGCGCGATCCGCAGCTCCTGCTGGAACGCCCCGACCTCAAAGTCCGCTACGCCCTGTCCAAGACCGATACCGACACGCTGCTGAAGCTGCCGGAGCCGCCGCCTGCGCCCAAGGCCGCAGCGGTGGAGGACAAAAAGGCCGAAGCCGCGCCCGCGCCGCCGGCGCCCGCCGCCAAGCCCTGAGCGCAGCCGCGGCGGGCATTCCCGCCTGCGCCGGAATGCGGGACACTCGGCCATGCCCGAACTGCCCGAAGTCGAAACCGTCCGCCGCGGCGTGGAGCCGCATGTCGTAGGCCGCACCATCCGCGAGGCGGTGGTGCGCGACGCGCGCCTGCGCTGGCCGGTGCCGGCCGGCTTCGCCGACTACGTGCGCGGCAAGCGCATCCGCGGCGTGGCGAGGCGAGGCAAATACCTCATCTTCGACCTCGGGGGCGACCGCGTCATCGTGCACCTGGGCATGACCGGCCGCCTGCTGCTGCTCGACGCGAAGGAGCCGCTCAAGCGCCACGACCACGTCGACCTGGTGCTGTCCGGCAAGCTGCTGCTGCGCTTCAACGACCCGCGCCGCTTCGGCGCCGTGCTGCCGTGGCCGGAGGCGGAGAAGGAGCATGTGCTGCTGGCCGGCATGGGGCCGGAGCCCCTGTCCGACGACTTCTCCGGCGAATATCTCTACCAACGCTCGCGCGGGCGCAGCGCGGCGGTGAAGCTGTTCATCATGGATGGGGGCATCGTCGTCGGGGTTGGCAACATCTACGCCTCGGAGGCGCTGTTCCGCGCCGGCATCCGGCCGGCGAAAGCGGCGGGCCGGGTGAGCCGCGTGCAGTACGACAAGCTGGCGCAGGCGATCCGCGACGTGCTCAATTTCGCCATCGCGCATGGGGGAACCACGCTGCGCGACTATCGCGGCAGCGACGGCAACGCGGGATACTTCCAGCAGGAACTGATGGTGTATGGGAGGGAAGGGCAGGCGTGCAAAGTTTGTGGCACACCGATCAGGCGGGTGGTGCTGGGACAGCGCTCGACGTATTACTGCCACACCTGTCAGAAGTAGGATGGCCACGTTTTGTGTGCCCACGCGGTTGGGAACCACCCCCGTCGCCAACGCAGGCAGTACGAATCAGGAGGTCGCACGATGTCGCTCGCGCTCTACGGTCATCCCTTTTCCTCGTACACGCAGAAGGTGCTCATTGCGCTGTACGAAAACGGCACGCCCTTCGAATTCCGCAGCCTCGGCCCGGATACGCCGCAGCACGCGGCCGAGTGGCTGCGGCGCTGGCCGCTACGCAAGTTTCCGCTGCTGGTGGACGGCGAGCGCAACGTTGCGGAGACCAGCATCATCATCGAATACCTGCAGCTCATGCATCCCGGCCCGGTGCGACTGCTGCCCGCGGACCCGATGGCCGCGCTGGACGTACGCTTCCTCGACCGCTTCTTCGACCTGCACGTCATGAACGCGGCGCAGCACGCGGTGGATGGGGCGCTGACGGGCGACCCGGTGAAGCGCCAGGAAGGACTGGCGCTTGCCGTGAAAAAGCTGGAACTCGCCTACGGCTGGCTCGAAGGACAGCTAGTGTGGTGAGTTGGAAATCCGTTTATTAAGTTGGGACTGTCGTCCCCGCGGAGGCGGGGACCCAGTTCTGCTTTGGAGCTTCGTGCAAAATCGAAAACTGGATTCCCGCCTGCGCGGGAATGACGAAGAAATTTAGT
>JARLJS010000176.1 GCA_031291075.1 Nevskia sp.
AGAAACGGCAGTGCGCCGCGCCCGCGCCCGCGCCGCGCCGCCGCCGCCGCGCGTGACGCGGGCGGCGAGGTCGCCGCGGTCGACCTGGGTTCCAACAGCTTCCACATGATGGTGGCCCGCGAAAGCGGCGGGCAGCTGCAGGTGATCGACCGCCTGCGCGAGGCGGTGCGGCTCGGCGCCGGCCTCGATGCCCGCAACCGTCTGACACCGGAGGCGCAGGGTCGCGCCATCGACTGCCTGTCACGCTTTGGCCAGCGCCTGCAGGGCATACCGGCGCACCGGGTGCGGGTGGTCGGCACCAACACCCTGCGCAAGATGCAGGAGGGCAGCGCCTTTGTCGCGGCCGCCGAGCGCGCGCTGGGCCACGAGATCGAGGTCATTGCCGGCGTCGAGGAGGCGCGCCTGGTCTACCACGGCGTAACCCACGGCATGGGACGGTCCCAGCCGCAGCGCCTGGTGGTGGACATCGGCGGCGGCAGCACCGAGCTGATCATCGGCCGCCTGGGCGAGCCGCGCCTGATGGAAAGCACCGCCCTGGGCTGCGTTACCCACACCCAGCGCTTCTTCGCCGAGGGCGAGATCAGCCGCACCCGCATGCGCGAGGCGCGGCTGGCGGCGCGGGTCGAACTCGAATTCGTCGAGCGCCGCTACCGTTCCGCCGGCTGGGACGTGGCCATCGGTGCTTCCGGCACCGTGCGCGGCGCCTGGCGCGTGATGCTGGGGCAGGGCTGGACCGACGAGCTGATCACCCGCGAGGCGCTGGATCGCACCATCGAGCTGGCGGTGCGCGCCGGCCACGTCGACCGCCTGGATTTCCCCGGCCTGCGCGAGGACCGCCGCCCGGTGTTCGCCGGCGGCCTGGCGGTGCTCGCCGGCGTGTTCGACACCCTGGGCCTGAAGGCGATGGAGACCTCCGAGTGCGCGCTGCGCGAAGGGGTTCTGTATGACCTGCTCGGCCGCCTGTCCGACCGCGACGTGCGCAACCGCTCGGTGGAGGCGATGGCGGACCGCTACGGCGTCGACCGCCCGCACGCTGCCGCCGTGCGCCAGACTGCGCTCAGGCTGCTCGACCAGGTGTCGGCCGACTGGGACCTGGAGCGCCGCGCGTCCGCGCGCCTGCTCGGCTGGGCCGCGCTGCTGCACGAGATCGGCCTGGTCATCGCTCACGACAGCTCGCACCGCCACGCCGAGTACATCCTGCGCAACGCCGAACTGTTCGGCTTTTCGCTGACCGACCAGAAGCTGCTGGCCGCGCTGGTGCGGCTGCAGCGGGGCAAGTTCGCCCAGGGCGCGCTGGAAGACCTGCCCGAGACCTGGCTGCCGATGGTGCAGCGGCTGGCGATCCTGTTCCGCCTGAGCGTGTTGTTGCACCGCTCGCGCGCCCCCGGCCTGCGCATCCCGTTGCAGATCGAGGCCGCCGGCCGCTCCGTGCGGCTGACGTTCCGGCCGCGCTGGCTCGACCGTCACCCGCTGACGCGGGAGGATTTGGAGCTGGAGGCGCGATACCTGGACGCGGCGGGGTACCGGCTCAGATTCGGGTGAGGTCGTTCGCCCTTCGGGCTCACTGTGAGGAGTGAGGGGTGAGGTCGCGCCCTGCGGGCGCTGAGAGGAGACAAGCTTGTCTCCTCACTCCTCACAGCGAAGCTTAGCGAGCGACCTCACGCTTCACACACTACCCGTGATCTCGTCGAGCAACTTGATCTGCACGCTCTTCGCACCGGCCTCGCTCGGCGCGCGCTGGTAGCTGCCGTCGGGCTGCAGCAGCCAGCTCGAGGCGGTATCGTCCAGGTAGGCGTGGAGTTGCTCGACCACCCGTTCGCGGATCTTGCGGTCGTGGATGGGGAAGGCCACTTCCACCCGCCGGAACAGGTTGCGCTCCATCCAGTCGGCGCTGGACAGCCACAGCTCGGGGTCGCCGGCGTTGGCGAAATAGAACACCCGCGAGTGCTCCAGGAAGCGGCCGATGATGGAGCGCACGCGGATGTTCTCCGACAGGCCCGGCACGCCCGGCCGCAGCGAACACATGCTGCGCACGATCAGGTCGATCTGCACGCCGGCCTGCGAGGCCTGGTACAGCGCCTGGATCATCTCCGGCTCCACCAGCGCGTTCATCTTGGCGATGATGTGCGCCTTCTTGCCCTTGGCGGCGTGGGCGACCTCGCGCTCGATGCGGTCGCGCATGCCCTTGGCCAGCGTAAACGGCGACTGCAGCAGGCGATGCAGCTTGCTCACCTTGCCCAGGCTGGTGAGCTGCAGGAACACTGCATGCACGTCCTTGCAGATGGCCTGGTCGGAGGTGAGCAGGCCGTAGTCGGTATACAGGCGAGCGGTCTTGGGGTGGTAGTTGCCGGTGCCCAGGTGCGCGTAGTAGCGCAGCGCGCCGGGCGCGGCGCCGGCCTGGTCCTCGCGGCGCACGATCAGCATCATCTTGGCGTGGGTCTTGTAGCCGACCACGCCGTACACCACGTGGGCGCCCACTTCCTGCAGCGCTTCCGCCAGGGAGATGTTGTCGGCCTCGTCGAAGCGCGCGCGCAGCTCCACCACCACCGTCACTTCCTTGCCGGCGCGCGCCGCCTGGATCAGCGCTTCCGCCACCGGCGACTTGGCGCCGGTGCGGTACAGTGTCTGCTTGATCGCCAGCACATTGGGATCCTTGGCCGCCTGGCGCAGCAG
Organism: Nevskia sp.; assembly: GCA_031291075.1. Taxonomy (GTDB): domain Bacteria; phylum Pseudomonadota; class Gammaproteobacteria; order Nevskiales; family Nevskiaceae; genus Nevskia. The sequence goes on from JARLJS010000176.1 coordinate 2,674, forward strand.
GTCCAGCACCGGCGTGAAGGAATCGTACGGTTGCTGCAGCAGGTAGTCGTGCTTGCGCATGGCGGCGAACAGGTCGCCGCCCAGCGCCTTCGGCACGCGCGGCACGAACGGCGCGTACTTCAGCTCCGGCCGGTCGATCATGTCCGGGATCGCCATCAGGCGGTTGAGGTTGACCGGGCCATGGCACTGGTAGAGGTCGGCCGGGCCCAGGCTCAGCTCCTCCATCAGGTACTGCGACATCTGGTCCGGGCAGTTGTGCGCCACTTCCAGGCGCACCTCGTTGCCCCACTGCCGCTGCGACAGCTCGCCTTCCAGCGCCTCCAGCAGATCCTCGGCCTCGCTTTCGTCCACCAGCAGGTCGGAATTGCGGGTGACGCGGAACTGGTAACAGCCGGTGGCCTGCATGCCGGGGAACAATTCGTCGACGTAAGCGTGGATCACCGACGACAGGAACACGAAGTCGTATGGCCCGGTGCCGGCGACCTCGCGCGGCAGCTGGATCAGGCGCGGCAGTGCGCGCGGCGCCTGCACGATGGCGTAGCCGATGTTGCGGCCGAAGGCGTCCTTGCCCGACAGCGAGACGATGAAGTTCAGCGACTTGTTGAGGATGCGCGGGAACGGGTGCGCGGGATCCAGCCCGAGCGGCGACAGCACCGGCAGCAGCTCGTTCTGGAAATAGGCGCGCAGCCAGGCGTCCTGCTCGGCGGTCCACTCGCTGCGGCGCACGAAGCGGATCTTCTCCTGCTCCAGCGCCGGGATCAGCACTTCGTTGAGCACGCGGTACTGCTCCACCACCAGGGCGTGGGCGCGGTTGCTGATCTCGGCGAACAGCTCGCTCGGCGTGATGCCGTCCTGGCCGACCAGGGCGGTGCCCAGCTTGATCATCTGCTTGAGGCCGGCGACCCGGATCTCGAAGAATTCGTCCAGGTTGGAGCAGGAGATGCACAGGAACTTGAGCCGCTCCAGGAGCGGCACGGTCTCGTCCTTGGCCTGTTCCAGCACCCGCCGGTTGAACTCCAGCAGCGAGAGTTCGCGGTTGATGAACGGCTGGACCACATGCGGGGGTGCGGAAGTCATGTCTTGCGGTGCGCTCGGCGCGTGGCTGGTTTCAGGCGCTAGTAGATTCATCCATCATGACCATTGCGTGACAATTCGTCCCTTATAGCACTAATGAAGCCGGCCGATGTACGGGCTTCTCCCGCGGCAACGGGGGGCTCAACGCATCAGGATGGACTGGGCCGTTGTCAGGGTCTGCTTGGACTCCACCCGCCCGGGCACGGCCAGGCCGCGCTGCACGGCGGGGCGCGCGCGGATGCGGTCCAGCCACTGCTGCAGGCGCGGCAGGTCGTCCACCGCCACGCCGGACCAGGCGTGGATGTTGACCCAGGTGAAGTTGGCGATGTCGGCGATGCTGTAGTCGCCGCACAGGTAGTCGCGGCCCTCCAGGCGTTGCTCCAGCACGCCGTACAGGCGCTTCGTCTCATGCTGATAGCGGTCGATGGCCGGCTGGTACTTCTCCGGCCAGTAGCGGAAGAACACGTTGGCCTGGCCCTGCATCGGGCCGATGCCGCCCATCTGGAACATCAGCCACTGGACCACTTCGGAGCGGCCCCTGACGTCGGCCGGCAGCAGGCGGCCGTACTTTTCCGCCAGGTAGATCAGGATTGCGCCGGACTCGAACACCGCGAAGCCGCCGGCCTCGCGGTCGACGATGGTCGGGATGCGGCCGTTGGGATTGAGCTTGAGGTACTCCGGTCGCTTCTGCTCGCCGCTGGCCAGGTTGATGGGATGCACCGTGTACGGCACGCCCAGCTCCTCCAGCAGGATGGAGACCTTGTGGCCGTTGGGAGTGGGGGCGGTATAGAGGTCGATCATGTTCGGGAGGCGGGAGTGAGTCTCTAGGTGGTTTGAATGCATAGGTGTCTTCCAGAAGGGCTGAGAGGTGCTCTTTTATGGGGTCGTCGCGTTGCTTGCGCGCCTCCCGCCTCCTGCCTCCCGCCTCACGACCTCCAGCACCCGGTCCGGAAAGTCGGTGAACACCCCGTCCACGCCCAGCTCGCGCAGCGAGCGGACCTGCTCCGGGTCGTTGACGGTGTAGACGTAGACGCGGCGGCCGTGCGCCTTGGCGTCGGCCACCAGCCGCGGGTCGACGAATTCGCTGGAGATGTTGACGGCCGCAGCCTCCAGCTCGGTGGCGCAGCCGGCCCAGTCCAGCGGCACCCCGGCGAGCAGCACGCCGATCGGGATCTCCGGTGCCGCCTGGTGGAATTCCCACAGTTCCGGCAGATGGAACGAGGACACCAGGAAGCGTTCGGCCGGCCAGCCCGCGGTGAGGTACTGGCGCAGCACGCCGGCCACCGCCTCGCCGGTGCCGTCGGCGGTCTTCAACTCGATGTTCACGCCGACCCGCTGCTCGATCAGGTCCAGCGCCTCCTCCAGCGTCGGGATCTGCTGGCGTTGGCCGGCGTCGAGCCGGCGCAGGGCTTCGAAATCGCAGGCGCCGAGCAGGCCGTGGCCGTCGGTGGTGCGTTCCAATGTCAGGTCGTGGAACAGCAGCAGGGCGCCGCAGGGGTGGAGCTGCACGTCGAACTCGACCCAGTGGGCGCCGAGCCGGATGCCGGTGTCCAGCGCCAGCAGGGTGTTCTCGGGAGCGTGGCCGCGCGCGCCGCGGTGGCCGATGATGAGGAAGGGGCTGCCTGGGCTGTCGTTCATTGCTCGTACTCCTCCCGCGGTTTGCGGCGTCCGGCCTGGCGCCGGTGCGATCGCCGCTTACGCCGTCACGATCTTCATCGAATTGGTGCCACCGGGGCCGGTGAAGTCGCCTTTCGTCACCAGCACGCGGTCGCCGGCCTGCAGCACGCCGCGGTAGCGCAGGCAGTCGATCGCCTCCTGCACCGGCTTGAGGGTCTCGAGCTGGCTTGGCAGGAACGGCACCGGATAGACGCCGCGGCACAGGGCCATGCGCCGGCGGGTGCGCTCCAGCGGCGTCAGGGCGTAGATCGGGATCTGCGTCTCGGCGCGCGACATCATCAGCGGCGTGCTGCCGGAGTCGGTCAGCGCCACGATGGCGCGGGCGTGCATGTGGCGGGCGGTCCAGGCGGTGGCCATGGCCACCGCCTCGTCGGTGCGCTCGAAGTGCTTGTCGAGCCGCTCGGAGGCGCGCTCGCGCGGCGGCATGGCACCCTCCGCGCCGACGCAGACCCGCGCCATCGCCTCGATCACCTTCACCGGCCAGCGGCCGGTGGCAGTCTCGGCCGACAGCATCACCGCGTCGGTGCCGTCGATCACCGCGTTGGCGACGTCGGATACCTCGGCGCGGGTCGGCTGCGGATTGGTGATCATCGATTCCATCATCTGGGTGGCGGTGATGACCATGCGGTTCATTTCACGCGACACCGCGATGATGCGCTTCTGCCATCCCGGCAGCTCGGCGTCGCCGATTTCCACCCCCAGGTCGCCGCGCGCCACCATCACCACGTCGGAGGCAGCCACGATCTCGTCCAGATGCGGCAGTGCCTCGGCCCGCTCGATCTTGGACACCAGCGCGGCGCTGCCGCCGGCCTCCTGCATCAGGCGGCGCGCCTCGACCATGTCGGCGGCGCTGCGCGGGAACGAGATGGCGATGAAGTCGGCGCCCAGCGATATTGCATGGCGCAGGTCTTCGCGGTCCTTGTCGGTCAGCGCCGCGGCGGACAGGCCGCCGCCCTGCTTGTTGATGCCCTTGCGGTTGGACAGGGTGCCGCCGATCAGCACCGTGGTGTCGATGCGGGTACCCTCGGAGCGCTCCACCCGCAGCGCGATGGCGCCGTCGTTGAGCAGCAGGGTGTCGCCTCGCTGCACGTCCCTGGGCAGCTCGTGGTAAGCGCAGCCGACAATGTGCTCGTCGCCGGCGTCGGCGCCGAGCGCGGTGTCCAGCGCGAACGGCTGGCCTTCCACCAGATCCACCGGTCCGCGGGCGAAGCTCTCGATGCGGATCTTCGGTCCCTGCAGGTCGGCCAGGATGCCGATGTCCAGGCCCATCTCGTGGGCGGTCCTGCGCACCGTGTCGGCGCGCCGGGCGTGATCCTCGCTGCGGCCGTGCGAGTAGTTCAGGCGCACCGCATCGACGCCGGCGGCGAGCATGCGGCGCAGCACGGCGGGGTCGTCGGTCGACGGACCCAGGGTGGCGAGGATCTTGGTGCGGCGGGTGATCGTAGGGATGGGAGGCTCCATAGGGCTCAACCAGGCACATTTTGCGCCGGCGGCGCGGCGGGCAGCACAATATTGCCCCCATCTTGCCTCCGGACGCCAATGCAATGACCACTCTCGGAACCCCGCTGTCGCCCAACGCGGTCCGCGTGCTGCTGCTCGGTTCGGGTGAACTGGGCAAAGAGGTGGTGATCGAGCTGCAGCGGCTGGGGGTGGAGGCCATCGCGGTGGACCGCTATGCCGACGCTCCGGCGATGCAGGTGGCCCATCGCAGCCACGTTATCAGCATGCTCGACGGCGGCGCCATCCGCCGCGTGGTGGAGCAGGAGCGGCCGCATCTGATCGTGCCGGAGATCGAGGCGATCCACACGCCGACGTTGCAGGAGCTGGAACGCGAGGGCTACACGGTGATCCCCACCGCCCGCGCGGCGCGGCTGACCATGGACCGCGAAGGCATCCGCCGCCTCGCCGCCGAGGAGCTGGGGCTGCCGACCTCGCCCTACCGCTTCGCCGGCAGCGAGGAGGAGTACCGCGCCGCGGTAGGCGAGATCGGCCTGCCTTGCGTGGTCAAGCCGGTGATGTCGTCCTCCGGCAAGGGCCAGAGCACGGTGAAGACCGAGGCGGACGTCGCCAAGGCCTGGGTCTACTCGCAGGCGGGCGGCCGTACCGGCGCCGGCCGCGTCATCGTCGAGGGCTTCGTCCCGTTCGACTACGAGATCACCCTGCTCACCGTGCGCCACGCCGGCGGCACCGCCTACTGCGAGCCGATCGGTCACCTGCAGATCGACGGCGACTACCGCGAGTCCTGGCAGCCCCACCCGATGTCGCCGCTGGCGCTGCAGCGGGCCCAGGCCCAGGCGGAGAAGATCACCGCGGCCCTTGGCGGGCGCGGCATCTTCGGGGTGGAACTGTTCGTCAGGGGCGAGGACGTCATCTTCAGCGAAGTGTCGCCGCGGCCGCACGACACCGGCCTGGTCACCCTGATCTCGCAGGACCTGTCCGAATTCGCCCTGCACGCCCGCGCCATCCTGGGCCTGCCCATCCCCAACATCCGTCAGCGCGGGTCGGCGGCGTCGTGCGCCATCCTGTGCGAGGGGCCGCGCCAGGCGCCGGTCTTCGCCGGCGTGGCCGAGGCCCTGGCCGAGCCGGACACCCAGCTGCGACTGTTCGGCAAGCCGGAGATCGTGGGTAAAAGGCGCATGGGCGTGGCCCTGGCGCTGGGAGATTCCATTGAGCAGGCGCGGGCCAAGGCACGCCGGTCGGCCGCGGCGGTACAGGTCGTCTAGGTCTCGGGGATCGTCGGCGCCGCCACCGGCGGCGGCAGCATGCTCCGGCACTGCGGCGGCAGGGCCTCGTAGCCGGCCTTGTAGTCGGGGCCGATGCCATGGGTGCGCGCCACCAGGTCGTTGGCGAGCTTGCTGCAATTCACCATCTGCGTCTCGCCGCCGGCGCCCGTTTGCGTCGCGCTGTGGCTGCGCAGGGCGAAGTAGACCAGCACGCCGAGCACCAGCAGGCCCAGCAGCAGGCTGATCATGCCGCCGCGCTGGTGCCGTTTGCCAAGTTGCGTCATGGGGCGGACTTTAACGCATCCGCCCGGACGGTCTCACACGGCGAACCCCGAAGCGGCGTATTGGCCCGGACGGACGGCGAACACCGGCCCGCGGCTCATGCGGCGACAAAGCAAGTCTGCCAGCTCCTGTCCCTCGGCCCATTCGCCGAGGCCGGAGTCGGCGTTGATGTGGCCCTTGCGGCCCACGTCGACGAACGCGCTGCCCCAGTCCTCCGCCCACTGCCGGGCGAGTTGCAGCGGCATCCAGGGATCGTCGCCGCTGGCCGCCACCGTGCTGGGGAACAGCAGCGGCAGGCGCGGCAGGCGGTGCTCCACGCCGAAGCGCTCCGGGTTGGCCGGCGCCACCAGCAGCGCGCCGGCGATCAGGTTGGACTGGAAGGTCTCCGCCCGCACCGCCGCCAGGCAGCCGAAGCTGTGTGCGATCACCAGCGCCGGCTCGTTCAGCTGCAGCGCCGCCTCCACGATGCGACGTGCCCAGCGGTCGAGGTCGGGGCTGTCCCAATCGTCCTGTTGCACGCGCACGAAATGCGGGAACCTGCGTTCCCAGATTGACTGCCAATGCCGCTGGCCGCTGCCGTGCAGGCCCGGCACCACCAGCACCGGGCCGTCCCATTCCAGCCGGTCCAGCCTGAAATTGCCGAATACGCTCATGAAGCCTGTCCTTTGACGATCCGTGTGCACGGGATGCGCACAAGTTAGGGCAGGAACGATAAAACTGGAAGATATAAAATCGGCTTTTCTTATATCAAAGCAGAATATTACTGCGCGCCGAACACCTTCTTCAGCAGGTCCGTGGTGCGCGCGGCCGGGTTGGTGCGGATGGACTTTTCCTCGTCGGCGACGCGCAGGAACAGCCCGTCCAACGCCTTCTGCGTGACGTAGCCGTCGAGGTCGGGCACCCCCAGCATCGAGGCCATCGGCCCGGCGGAGGCAGTGAGGCTGTTGTACTGCTGCGCCAGGCCCGCTTTCGAGGTGATGCGGGCGACGATGGGTTTGAACTTCGCCGCCAGCGTATCGCTGGTGGTGCGCTTGAAATACTGCGTGGCGGCGTCCTGCGGGCCGTTGAGAATGCCGCGCACGTCGTCGAGCGTCAGCTTCTGCACCGCCTGGCCGAACACGTCGGCGGCCAGCGGCACCGCCTGCTCGGCGGCGCGGTTGAAAGACATGTGCAGCTGTTCCAGCTGTGCGCCCATGCCGGCCGCCTGCAATGCGCTCTCGAGCTGCTGTACCGGGCCCGGCAGCGGGATGCGCACGCTCGGGTCGTTCCAGAAGCCGTCGGTGCGGCCGAGCTGCTTCACCGCGTTGCTGGTGCCCTTGGCCAGCGCCTGCTTCAGGCCCGCGGCGATATCGGAGTCCGACAGTGCGTTCTGCGCCGCGGGTTGTTGCACCAGGCTCTTGGCGAAGCTGGAGAACTCGTCGGCGCGCACGGCGCCGGCCGCGGTCAGGACGAGCGAAGCGGCGAGGATGATTGCGGCTGGCTGACGGTTCATGGCGGGCTCCGTGTTAGGGGAGCCAAGCTTAGCCCGAATACGCCGCCAGGCCGGCGCGCGGGGAATCGCCTGGGAACCGATACGCCGTAACACCGATTCACGTATAATTTCACGTTTTTCGACGGGCCCGGTGCTGTTGCGTGATCCCGGCCGGTCCGTTCTGCGCCATCCCGGCGCGGGCGCTGTCGGCGGGGCCGGACGTTGCCCCGTACAACCACTTCCTGGTCCATATTTTTCTGGCCGTTCATTACCGCTCGATTTTTCCTGGTGCTCCCGTGATTCAGAATCTTCGCAACATCGCCATCATCGCCCACGTCGACCATGGCAAGACCACCCTCGTCGACAAGCTCCTGCGCCAGTCCGGCACGCTCGACGTGCGCGAGAACCTGGGCGAGCGGGTGATGGACTCCAACGACCTGGAGCGCGAGCGCGGCATCACCATCCTGGCCAAGAACACGGCCATCCGCTGGACCGACAAGCGCACCGGTACCGAATACCGCATCAACATCGTCGACACTCCCGGCCACGCCGACTTTGGCGGCGAAGTCGAGCGCGTGCTGTCGATGGTGGATTGCGTCTGCCTGCTGGTGGACGCCGCCGACGGCCCGATGCCGCAGACCCGCTTCGTTACCCAGAAGGCCTTCAACATGGGCCTCAACCCGATCGTGGTGGTGAACAAGGTGGACCGTCCGGGGGCCCGTCCGCACTGGGTCATCGACCAGGTGTTCGACCTGTTCGACAAGCTCGGCGGTACCGACGAGCAGCTCGATTTCCCGGTGGTCTACGCCTCCGCCCTGAACGGCTACGCCGGTTTCGAAGCGGACGTGCATGAAGGCAACATGGACCCGCTGTTCCAGACTATCGTCGACAAGGTGCCGGCGCCGAAGGTGGATGCCGAAGGCCCGTTCCAGATGCAGGTCACCTCGCTGGCCTACTCCAGCTACGTCGGCGTCATCGGCACCGGCCGCATCACCCGCGGCAAGGTCAGGAGCAACATGCCGGTGGCGGTGGTCGCCCGCGACGGCGCGGTGCGGCAGGCTCGCGTGCTGCAGGTGCTGGGCTTCATGGGGCTGGACAAGATCGAGGTGCCGGAAGCGGAGGCGGGTGACATCATCGCCATCACCGGCATCGCCGAACTGGGCATTTCCGAGACCATCTGCGACGCCAAGAACCCGGAGCAGATGCCCACGTTGCAGGTGGACGAGCCGACCATGAGCATGATGTTCGAGGTCAACAAATCGCCGTTCGCGGGCAAGGAAGGCAAGTACCTCACCTCGCGCCAGATCAACGATCGCCTGCAACGCGAGCTGAAGACCAACGTGGCACTGCGCGTCGAGCCGGGCGAGTCGCCCGACCAGTTCAAGGTATCCGGCCGCGGCCTGCTGCACCTCGGCATCCTGCTGGAGAACATGCGCCGCGAGGGCTACGAAGTGGCCGTGTCGCGTCCGCAGGTGATCCTCAAGGAGATCGATGGCCAGGTCTGCGAGCCCTATGAAACCCTGATCGCCGACGTCGAGGACAAGGACCAGGGCGGCGCCATCCAGGGCCTGGCCGAGCGCGGTGGCAAGATGCAGAACATGGTGCCGGACGGCAAGGGCCGGGTGCGGCTGGAATACACCATCCCCTCGCGCGGGTTGATCGGCTTCCACACCGAGTTCATGTCCATGACCAAGGGCACCGGCCTGCTGTTCCACAACTTCGACCACTTCGGTCCCAAGGCCGAGAGCAGCGACATCGGCCAGCGCCACAACGGCGTGATGATCTCCAACGACCAGGGCTCGGTGCCGGCCTACGCGCTGTTCAACCTGCAGGAGCGCGGCCGCATGATCTCCGAGCCGGGCGACGAGGTGTACGAAGGCCAGATCGTCGGCATCCACTCGCGCGACAACGACCTGGTGGTGAACGTCCTCAAGGGTAAGAAGCTCACCAACATCCGCGCCGCCGGCTCGGACGAGAACGTGCTGCTGACGCCGGCGGTCAAGTTCTCGCTGGAGCAGGCGCTGGAGTTCATCAACGACGACGAGCTGGTGGAGCTGACGCCGGAATCGATCCGAGTGCGCAAGAAGCACCTCAAGGAACACGAGCGCAAGAGGGCCGATCGCGCCGACTAGTATCCTGAGTTAGAAATTCGTTTAATTAATTTGACTCTCCGTTGTCTTATGCTCTCTCACCAGCACGCAGGGGGGCATATGGGACTGGGGCGGCCGATGCCGGAGTTGAAACTGACGGCGACGGAAAGCGATCAAC
>JARLJS010000177.1 GCA_031291075.1 Nevskia sp.
CTCACCGACGTGCAGCGCGCCGCGCGGTTCTTCTACCTCCAGAAGAACTCGTTCGGCGGGCTCGTCGTGCGGCAGTCCTTCCACTACGGCGTGGCCCACCCGCCCAACTACAACCCCGCGCGCATCCCGGAGATCCTGTGGCAGACCAGCCAACGCCTGCAGCGGGTCCAGGTCGAGTGCCTGCCCTACGAGGAAGTCCTCGAAAAGTACGACCGCCCAACCACCGTGTTCTACCTCGACCCGCCGTACTGGGAGCGGAAGCTGTACAGGTTCAACTTCAAGGAAGAGGACTTCATCGCCCTGGATGCGCGCCTGCGTGAGCTGAAGGGGAAGTTCCTGCTCTCGCTCGACGACCACCCGGAGGTGCGCAGGATCTTCGCGCGCTGGAACCTGCTGCCGGTCGACATCGCGTACACGGCGCAGCGGAGCACCGGCAGGCGCTTCCGCGAGCTGATCATCACGAACTTTGAACCGCGAGCGGCGGGTGCTGCTGACAGGCCGCGCGTATGCTCAGGAGAGGAGGACCTATCGGGTGCCGTGGGACCATGAGTCAGCACCTCGGGTGGCGCACATCGGCCCAGCGCTCGCGTGGCTGGCAGAGCACCGGGTGCCGACCCGGACCCTACAGGCTGTGTTCGGCGTTTCGCCGGGCAACGTCCGCCAGATTACCTCACGCGGGCGGAAAGACCGCGTGCGGCTCAACTGGAATGCCGCCACGCCGACGGAGTTCCTAGAGCGCGAGCTCGGCCCGGTCATCGAGGTGGCAGGCGTTCGCAGGAGCGCCGACGAGCGCTACGTCGGGCGCGGCAAAAGGTCCCGCAACGACTGGCTGAGGCAGCGGCTCGACGAGGTCGACTCCGCGCACCGCGCGGCGGGAACCTTCGCCGACGCAATCCCCGAGCTCACCGAGCTGAAGCGGGTGGTCGGCCACGTCGGCGAGATCAACCACATACGGCTCAAGGGCGAGCTGCTGCGAGAGATCGCCTGGTTCTCGACGCAGGCAGGCCTGTGCACCTCAGCGTTCAAGACCGCGCTCCGGGCGGCGGGCCTCTACCAAATTGCCTGGCGCGAGGCAGGGTCCCTCGCCGATCTCGGCGAGGTCGCCGGTTGCCTGCTGATCGCATCCAACGCCTGCCTGCTGAGCCACGCTCCGGACACGGCGCTCAGCATCCTCGACGTCGCCGACCAGGCTGTGCGCGGTGCGGGACCTGGTGACCATTCCGACCACCACCGGCAGCGCGGCGTGGCGCTGCTCCAGAAGTGCGATCCACGGGCCGACGAAGCTGCCTCTAAAGAGTTCCAGTCCTGCGGCGCGATCATCCGCGAGCGCGCGGGCGACTCCAGCGCCACGCACCGGCTGAACGCGCAGCGGGCTGCGGTGCTCTCCCGATACCCCGACTTCGAGGGAGCCGACGAAATCCTGCACGAGGTCAGCGGCACGTGCCCCGCCTCGGGCCTCGAGGCGGCGATGGCGGCGAACTGGGCCTGCGCCGTGGGGCTCTCGACCGACAGCGCGGACGCGCACCGCGCGGCGCTGGAGATCCTCGCCGCGTCGCCCCGCGTCGATCCCCGGTACGGCCACCAGTGGACCGTGCGGAACCTGCTCGCGGTGACGCTGGAGCTCGGCCTCTCC
>JARLJS010000178.1 GCA_031291075.1 Nevskia sp.
CCCTCTCCCGCTTGCGGGAGAGGGGTAGGGGAGAGGGGCTTTTGGCCCGACGGAAAGCCCCTCTCCCGGCCCTACGGGCCACCCTCTCCCGCACACGGGAGAGGGGAAAGAATGTATGCACGTAAAGAGAAAATGCTCTAGTGTCGTTCTCGGACAATCCCGCCTGTCGCGCAAGGCGGGATTCGCTGCGCTGCTCCCGCCCTACGCCAGATTCCACCGGCGGACGACGCCAATTAAACTTACAGCTCAGCTTACGCAAGCTCACCAAAACAACACGGAGCACTCATGGATCTGAAGGGGAAAGTTGTCGTCGTCACCGGCGGCGCACAGGGCATCGGCCGCGCCATCGCCGACATGCTCGCGGCAGCCGGCGCACGCCTGGCCTTGTTCGACGTCAACGCCACCGCGCTCGAAAGCGCCGGCGCCGCGTACCGGCAGGGCGGCACCGCCGTCAGCACCCACGTCGTCAACGTCGCCGACGAAGCCGCGGTGGAGCAGGCGATGGATGCCGTAGTCGCCGCTCACGGCCGCCTGGACGGGCTGGTCAACAATGCCGGCATCCTGCGCGACGCCCTGCTGATCAAGGTGAAGGACGGGGAAGTCACCGGCCGCATGAGCCTCGACCAGTGGCGCGCGGTGATCGACGTCAACCTCACCGGCGTATTCCTCTGCGGCCGCGCCGCCGCCGAGCGCATGATCCGGCTGGGCAACGGCGGCGTCATCGTCGGCATCTCCAGCATCTCGCGCCACGGCAACGCCGGGCAGAGCAACTACAGCGCGGCCAAAGCCGGCGTGGCGGCCCTGACCATTGTCTGGGCCCGCGAACTGGCCCGCTACGGCATCCGCACCGGCGCCATCGCCCCGGGCTTCGTCGCCACCGAAATCCTCCACAACATGAAACCGGAAGCGCTCGAAAAAGCCCTGGTCCCGATCCCGCTGAAACGCCTGGGCGAAGCGTCCGAAATCGCGCACGGCGTGCGCTTCATCTTCGAGAACGATTTCTTTACAGGGCGGTGCTTGGATATTGATGGGGGGTTGAGGGTTTGAAGGCCGCAGGGCGGGAGACATCCCGCCTGTCGCGGAAGGCGGGATTCGCTGCGCTGCTCCCGCCCTATGCGAGCTGATTCCCAGTTCCTTGGAATGGTGCTGAGAATGCTTTACTGCGGCCTCAAGTTATGTTCGGTCAGATACCACGATTTCCCAGCAAAAGTAGTGACCACCCCATCTTTGGAAATCTTTCGTATGGTGCAGTCCGCGCTGTCTGACACAAAAATATTGTCATTGGCGTCGATAGCCAAGCCGCTGGGCAGAACAAATCGAGCGCTCGCACCAACGCCGTCCTCGCTGCCGGGCTGTCCGGCAGCGCCGGCAATCGTCGTTATCTCTCCGGACGGCGCTATTTTTCGAATGGTGTGGCTGTTTCGATCAGCCACATAGAGATTTCTCGAAGAGTCGATTGCAACGCTGTCTGGTACAAAAAATCTTGCATCAAGGCCCCGGCCGTCAACGCTGCCTTCTCGACGCAGAGCTAGGTTGGGGGGTGCGCCCGCTATAGTGCTGACATTACCGTCGGGCGTCACTTTCCGGATCATGTCGTTCCCCTCGTCCGCAACGTAGAGATTTCCATCTTTGTCAATGGTTATCCCCGCTGGTGAGTCAAACCGCGCCTGGACTCCCAGACCATCGCGGCTGCCAACTTGATCTGCCTCTTCCTTGGTACCTGGCCGGTAGTGCGCTGAGTTACCCGCAAGGGTGGATACAACGCCATCGGGTGTGATCTTACGAATCGCGTTCTCAGCAGTAACAAACAGAGTGCCATTCAAGTCTATTGCAAGTCCGCGGGGGAAATCGAACTTCGCATTTACTCCGATTCCATCAGTAATACCTGGTTGCCCTGCCATCCCGGCAATTGTGGTTACTTTCCCATCGGGGCTGATCTTGCGAATGGTTTCATTAAAACTATCTGCAACATACAGATTCCCTTGCTTATCAACAGCTATTGCGTTCGGGAGTGAAAATCTTGCGTTGCTACCAGCGCCGTCTACAGTGCCTCGTTGGCCGGAAGAACCTGCAATCGTAGTGACCTGCCCTGATGGTGTTACCTTGCGGATAATATGGTCCCCAGTATCCGCTACATAAAGATTTCCTTTGGCATCGAAAGCTAGGCCTTGTGGATTCGAAAATCTTGCCTCAGGCCCGGCCCCATCCACAGCCTGTGCATATACAGGGGGCGGAATCGAGATATTTTCGTAGTTCGGTGCTGGGCCGCTCGTACCTTGCGCCTCCGTCGCTACGAGGTTTGTAATGGCTGCGACCAACACCGCAACATGCTGCGCCCGCAGAACCTGATAGAGCCGAAGGGCGGGAGACATCCCGTCTGTCGCGGAAGGCGGGATTCGCTGCGCTGCTCCCGCCCTACGCAAATTAGAGTGGCCTGACTTAGCCCGCCGCCAATCAACCATCACCCCAACCACTCCTCAAACAACCGCCTCCCCCAATACAGCCCCACCCCGCTCCCCACCGCCCCCAGGATCACCGCCGCCGGCATTCCCCACAGCCCGCCCAGCCACCAGCCGAACGAGCCCACGGCGCAGGTGCCGGCGAACCCGAAGATTGCGCGCATCAGGGCAGCGGGGAGCAAGTGTCGCTGCGTGCGCGCAGCACCGCCTGCTGCCCGAACAGGGTTTTGTAGGTGTCGGCGATGCGCTGCATCGCCAGGTCGCTGTGCTCATCCTTGTCGGCGGGATGCACCACCACCAGCAGGTGCGAGTGCTCGTAGGCGATGCTGCCGTCGGCGTTGCGCCATTGGCCTTCCGCTTCCTGCACGGTGTAGCCCTGCGGGAAGCGGGTGGCGATCTCGTCGCGGACGAAGCGCTCCCATTCGACCGCGGACACCACGCCGCCGGCCCTGGCGGTGCCGAAGTAAAGCGTGTCGGACAGCATCGGGGTCATGCCTTCCGGGCAGACCGGCCCTTTGGGCGGCTGGCCGGCGCAGGCCGCAAGCAGGATCAATGCCGCCAGTGGAACGCTACGTCTGATCATCGGGTACCCCCTCGTTGGTAGTTCGCCACTCCTGCAACCGCCGGGTACGCCGGCGGCGCAGCTCCTCTCCCACCGCCACGCCGGCGTGGCCGGCGGCGACGACCTCTGCCGCCTGGATTTGCGACGCGGCATCCCGCGCCGCCCGCAGGTAGGCCACCGGCGGATAATCGCACTCTTCGAAACCGAGCCGGCCGCGCGCGTCGCACAGGCAGGCGTCCAGGGCCTGGTCGAAGAACGCACCGCGCTTGAACGCGTTGAGCCGCTCCAGCAGCTCCAGCAGCGTGCCGGGCCGCAGCTCGCGCGCGCGGTGCACGATGAGGTGATCACGGGTCACGGCCAGGGCCAGGTCGCGCTGGGCGTTGGGCACGCGCAGGCGGGAGCAGAACTGTTCCACCAGCGGCAGGCCGCGATTGTCGTGCTGCTTGTGGCTGGGCCACTCCTCGCGCGGCGTGGCGGCCTTGCCCAGGTCGTGCAGCAGGGCGGCGACGCGCACGGTGAGCGGCATGCCCATGCGCGCGGCGGCATCCACGCACATGAGTGTGTGCACCAGGGTGTCCACCTCGGGATGGTAGTCGGCACGCTGCGGCACGCCGGACAGGGCGGCCAGCTCGGGCATCACCCGCGCCAGCGCGCCGCACTGCTGCAGCACCTCGAAGAACACGGCGGGGCGGTAGCCGGCTTCGACGCGGCCGTCGCCGGAGAGCGCGCGCTCGGTCTCCTTCCACACGCGCTCGGGCACCAGGTGGTCGGCTTCGCCCTGTTCCACCATGCCGCGCATCAGCTCGATCGTCTCGCCGGCGACGCGGAAGCCCAGCGGCGCGAAGCGCGTGGCGAAGCGGGCGACGCGCAGGATGCGCACCGGGTCCTCGGCGAAGGCGGGCGAAACGTGGCGCAGCAGGCGCTCCTGCAGGTCGCGGCGGCCGCCGTAGGGATCGACGATGCTGCCGTCCTCGTCCTGCGCCATGGCGTTGACGGTGAGATCGCGCCGGGCCAGGTCCTGCTCCAGCGTGACCTCGGCCCCGGTGTGGAAGGTGAAGCCGTGGTAGCCGCGGCCGGACTTGCGCTCGGTGCGCGCCAGGGCGTGCTCCTCCTTGCTCTGCGGGTGCAGGAACACCGGGAAGTCCTTGCCCACCGGCTGGTAGCCGGCGGCGACCATCTGCTCCGGGTCGGCGCCGATCACCACCCAGTCGCGCTCCTTCACCGGCAAGCCGAGCAGCGCATCGCGCACGGCGCCGCCGACCAGGTAGCGCTTCACGGCGCGGGCCCCGGCATTGACCCTGGGGCCGGCGCCGCCGGCATGCTGACCTGGCCGAGCCAGGAATCGAGCTTCTGCGGCTCGCCGCTGCGCCGCCAGCCGAACACCACGCTGTGCCACAGCACGCGCTGCACGTAGTCGCGCGTTTCGTTGTAGGGGATGTTCTCGATCCACACCGCGGCGTCGCGCGGCGTATCGGGCAGCCAGCGGGTGGCCGCGTTGGGCCCGGCGTTGTAGGCGGCGATGGCCGGCGGCAGCTGGTTGCCGAACAGGTTCAGCAGGTCGCGCAGCTCGGCGCTGCCCAGCGGCACGTTGATCGCCGGGTCGAACAGCCCGGCCCGCGACGGCGGCGGCCGCTGCCAGCGCCGCGCGGTGCGTTGCGCCGTGTCCGGCAACAGCTGCAGTAGGCCGATGGCGCCGGCGCGCGACAGCGCCTGCGCGTCGTACAGGCTTTCCTGCCGCAGCAGGGCGTAGACCAGGTCCTCCGGCAGCTGCGCCAGCGCTGCGCCGGCGTGCACGGCGGCGTCGTAGGGCCTGGGATAGAGCCGCTCGTAGTCGTTGAAGATGCCCTGCTTGCTGGCGCTGGCGATGCCCTGCTCGTACCAGCCCCAGCGCAGCGCCAGGCCGGCCGCCTGCACGCGTGAGGCCGGTTCCAGCGCATCGAGAGCCGCCTGCCATTCCACCGCGGCCAGCGGCCTGAGGTCGCACAGGAACAGTTCGTGGGCGCGCACCAGGGCCGGTTGCTGCGCGAGCTGGGCGGCGGCCGCGTCGTCGAACGGCAGCGGCTGCGGGTGCGGCGCGTAGGGCTGCTTCAGGCGGGCGGCGGCCAGCGCGGCGTAGTAGTTGTCCTTGGCGCTGAGCTGCGTATAAGCAGCCTTGGCGGCGGCGGCATCACCCTGCAGTTCCGCCGTGCGCGCGGCCCAGTAGCGCCAGCGGGGCAGTTCGCCCAGCGCCGGCGGCAACGCCGCGACGGCCTGCGCCGCCCGGCTCCAGTCGCCGGCCCACAGCGCCGCGCGCACGGCCCATTCGCCGGTGCGCTCGTCGACGTCGGCGGGCTGCACGCGGGCGAAGTACGGCAGGGCCTCCGGGCGCCGGCTCCAGGCCAGGCTGAGGGCGAGCGCACGGGCGTAGGGACTGGCGCCGGCGGCGTCGAGCTTGCGCGCGTCCAGCAGCGGCTGGAAGCGCTGCAGCGCCTCGTCGACATCGGCACGCGCCAGCCGCATCCAGCCGTCCTGCAGCGCCGCCGGCTCCACCGGCAGCTCCGGCTGGGCGATCAGGTGGTCGATTTCGCGCTGCGGCTGCTCGATCAACGCCGCCCATTGCCGCAGCGGCGCGGCCAGCTCAGGCGGCAAGCCAGCACTGAGGGTGCGCGCCAGCCGGGCGTTGCCGGCGGCGAGTGCCAGCCGCGCGCGGCGGTCGACGAGGGAGGGCGCCAGCAGCTGCTGCGCGCGCAGCCAGTCGAACGCCGGCTCGCACTCGGGCGGGGTGTCGCGGCCGTTGAGCCATTGCTCGGTCACCGCCGGCGCCAGGTCCTTGCCCAGGTTCAGCGCCAGGCGGGCCTGCAGCAGGTCGCAACGCAGCGCGGTATCGGCGACCGCATCCGTGTAGGCGGCGTAGAACGCCGCCCAGGCCTTGCGCCGGGCCAGGTCCGGCAGCCAGGCCCGGCGCAGGGACCGCGTCACCGGCTGCTCGCCGTACTGCTTGAGGAAGCCGGCGACCGCCGTGTCGACGGCGCCCGGCGCAGCGGTGCCCAGGTCGTGCTGCAGGCGCGCGGCCTGCAGGTAGGGATAGAGGGGATAGGCCTGCAGCGCGGCGCTATCGGCGCCGCGCGTTTCCGGCTGCGCATAGGCGGCCTGGAACTCGCGCCGCGCGGCGGCATAGGGATCGTTGTCCGCGCACAGCGGCGCCACCGCGCAGCACAGCGCGGTGCCGGCAACGACGGATCGAAAGACGCGGTTCAGCCTCATGGCCCAGCCGTGAAATCAGGTCTCATCTTGGATCGCGGCAACCGCCAACGGTTTCGCGCAGCCAGGCACCGCGGCGCGGTGCCGCCCGCTTGCAGGGCATTGTACGACCGCTGCGCGCCGCGGTAAGGACCGGGGCGCGTGTCCCGTTGGCCCGCGCGGGGCCTATTGCCCGGCGGCGCAGGCCGCGAACACCTGGGCCGGCGTCTCCTTGTTGCCGGTGTGGGCAGCGAACACCGAGCTGGCGCAGTAGGTCGCCTGCGGGAAGTAGTCGCCCATGATCTGCGGCGCCTCGGAGGCCTTGCCGGTCGGCATCTGGAACGCCGACTGGGTGAAGTTCGGCGAGGCCAGCATGTGGCGGAAGATCGGCGTGCCGGCGAGACAGGTACCGAACGGCAGCCAGTCGAACGAGTAGGCGTGGGTGGCGTTGGCGGGCTTCTTCGTAGGCACCGAGATGACGATGTTGAAGAAGCCGTCGCCGTCGATCGCCGCGTCGCTGTCCTCGATGCAGGCGTAGGTCTCCACCGTCCACAGCGCGTTCTCGCACACCGACCAGTGGCGCAACTGCGGATCGGAGCCGGCGTTGGGGCCGGTGGCGTAGGTGGGTGCGCGGGCGCGCATCAGCACCAGGTCGCCCTTGGTCTGCGACAGGGTGACGTAGATGTAGCGGGTGTCGCTGTTGGCCAGCACGTCGCTGGGGTTGTCGCGCAGCTGGAACACCGGCGCCGCCGGCACCGGCTTGGCGGCGATCGCCTGGGGCGCCAGCGGCTTGGCGAAGATCTGGTCGACCAGGCTGGCGCGCACGCGCCGCATGCCGTCGCGCAGGCCGATGCCGCTGTTGCAGGCCAGCGTGTTGTCCAGCGCCGACAGCGGCACGGTGCCCTTGGTCGTCACTTCGTAGGCGGCCGGCAGCGGTTCGTCGCCGTAGTTCACGATCGACCCGCTGCCGAAGGAGTTGTAGACGCGGTAGATCAGCACCGCCTGGCTGCCGGCGGAGAACTTGGAGGCGTCGATGTAGATGGTGTTCGGCGCCGGCTGCGCCGGGGCCGCTCCGTAGACCAGGTAGACCGTGTAATGGCCGCCGGGCTGGATGGCCGTGTCGAGATCGTTGACGACGTCGAACGGCGACTGGCTGCCGGAGTCGGGCTGGAGCTCGTAGTCGGTCAGCGAGGCAAGGCCAACGCCGGCGCCGTCGTAGAGCTGGAACGAGAAATTGCGGGCCGAGGGGTATTGGCCCTCCAGCTTGAAGGTGGTGCCGGCGGGGAAGAACGGTGACAGGATGAGCTGCCAGTAGCCGGCGGCGAGGTCGATGTAGCCCCAGCGCATCGAACCCGGCGGCGTGCTGGCGGTGGGGGTGCCGTTGGCCGGACGCCAGTTGCAGATCAAGGTGGTGCCGGAGGCGGTGTTGATGGGGGAGGTGCTGGTCCCCAGCGGCAGCGGGGCGCCGTCGGCGGCGACGTCGTCGAGGGTGGTCCCCTGCGCGGCGACCGCGGCGGTGGTCACGGCGAAGGATAGGACCGCGGCCCAGGTGGTGAGCAGCTTGTGCATCTTTCTTCCTCCAGATGGCTCGTCGAGTCTCCCGGAAAACCGTCCCTGGAAAACACCGCCCTCGCCGTATGCGGATACCGAAGCGTGCGGCCATGATAGCCGAACCGGGTGACAAGAATTAGGCACGGCGTCCGCCAAACGGGCGACACCCGCCGTCCGGCGGCGTCAGATGCGACGGGGACGGACCGGGGCTGCCGCCGGCGCCAGGCGCAGCCTCGCCAGCTCGGTGCAGGCGAAATGAATGAAGCTGAGGCCGGAGTACACCGGCGTGATGAGATTGAGCAGGGGCACCAGCTGGATCGCCGCCGCGATGCAGCCGAGCAGGAAGAAGCGGCCGCCCGCGCGGCGCGACAGCAGGCGGTATTCCTCGCGGCTGGCGTGCCCGGACAGGGCGTCGTAACGGAACAGGCGGTCGTTGAGCCAGCCGTTGAGCAGCACCGGCAGGACCGCGGCCGGAAATCCCAGCAGCCACAGCGGCAGGGTCAGCAGCCACAGCAGCAGGTAGGCGAAGGTCGAGGCCAGCGCATTCCAGGTAGCGCCGGCGAAGCTGCCGCCGTGGCGCGCCTCCAGCTGCGGGTAATCGCGCCGGGTCACCTCCCGCACCATCACCGGCATGGCCACGATCGCGGTGATCAGCAGGGCGGTGCCGTGCACCAGCGCCGGCACCATCAGCAGCGCCGCCAGGGCGAGGCCGAACTGGCTCAACCAGCGCAGCACGGCCTCGCCGACCCATCGCGGCAGGTACCAGACCGCCGCCAAGTGCTGCAGCCACTGCGCCAGGCTGTGCCAGAAGTAATAAAGCAGGCCGCCCCACAGCAGCAGCGAGCCCAGCAGGGGCCACAACACCAACCCCAGCATGCGCGGCCGGAAGAAATCGCGCGCGGCGGCGTTAAGGGCTTCGAGCACGATGCGTTTGCTCTAACCAATCCTCAGTCCGCAAATGAACGCGAATAAACGCAAATATGAAGCGCGGAGGTTTTCCATTTGCGTTAATTTGCGTCCATTTGCGGACTGCTCCGCTTTACGCCGGCTCGGTCACCTGCGCCTCGGCATCCTGCAGCAGGCGCACGCCGCGCAGCCCACTGTGGAGGATGCCTTCGCGCAGCACGCGCACGGCCTGCTGCCGCGGGAAGCTGCGGCGCCAGATCAGGCCGATGCGGCGCGATGGCGACGGCGCCGCGAACGGGATCGACGGCAGGGCCTGCGGCCCGGCCGGGCGGTTCTCCACCGAGCCGCGCGGCAACACGGTGACGCCAAGACCGCTGCCGACCATGTAGCGGATGGTCTCCAGCGAGCTGCCGGTATGCGGCCGCGGCCCCTCGCCTTCGGCGTCGACGCACTTGGGGCAGGCCGCGATCACCTGGTCGCGGAAGCAGTGTCCCGGCCCGAGCAGCAGCAGGTGCTCCTCCGCCAGCTTCTTGGCCGGCAGCGCCTGCTCGCCGGCCCAGCGGTGGCCGCGCGGCAGCAGCACCACGAAATCCTCGTCGTACAGCGCCCAGGCGGAGAGTCCATGCAGGTCCACCGGCAGCGCCACGATGGCCACGTCGAGCTCGTTGTCGCGCAGCTGCTCCAGCAGCACGGCGGTGAAGTTTTCCTCGATCACCAGCGGCATCTGCGGCGCGCGCTGGTGCAGCTCCGGCACCAAGCCGGGCAGCAGGTAGGGGCCGACGGTGTAGATCGCGCCGAGCCGCAGCGGCCCGACCATCTCGTCCTTGCCCTCGCGCGCGATGTCCTCCACCCGCTTGGCCTCGGCCAGCACGCGACGCGCCTGGGCGATGATGCGCTCGCCCACCGGCGTCGGCCGCGCCTCGCCGCGGATGCGCTCGAACAGTGCCACGCCGAGCTCCTCCTCCAGCTTCTTCAGCGCCACCGACAGCGTCGGCTGCGACACGAACGAACGCTCGGCGGCGCGCGAGAAGTGGCGCTCCTTGTCGAGGTTCACCAGGTAGCGCAGCTCTGTGAGGGTCATGGCGTAAAAGCCGCGAGGAGTGAGGGGTGAGGAGTGATGAGACAAGCGGCGGGGAGACAGGCTTGTCCCCTCACAGCCCGCGGAGCGGGCGACCTCACCCCTCACTCCTCACGTTGCGTATCGTCATACCCAGTCCCGCCGCATCAGAAAGTCCGTATACAGCCGTGCCTCGGCGCTGCCGGGCTCCGGGTGGTAATCGTAACGCCAAGCCGCCAGCGGCGGCATCGACATCAGGATCGACTCGGTGCGGCCGCCGGACTGCAGGCCGAACAGGGTGCCGCGGTCCCACACCAGGTTGAACTCGACGTAGCGGCCGCGGCGGTACAGCTGCCAATCGCGTTCGCGCTGGCCGTACGGGTGGTCGCGGCGGCGCTCCGCGATGGGCAGCCAGGCCGGCAGGAAGGCGTCGCCGACGCTGCGCATGAGGGCGAAGCTGCGCTCGAAGCCGTGCTCGCGCCAGTCGTCGAAGAACAGGCCGCCGACGCCGCGCGGCTCGTTGCGGTGCTTGAGGAAGAAGTAGTCGTCGCACCACTGCTTGAGGCGCGGGTAGACGTCGGCGCCGAAGGGCGCACAGGCGTCCCGCGCGGTGGCATGCCAGTGGCGCACGTCCTCCTCGAAGCCGTAGTACGGGGTGAGGTCGTAGCCGCCGCCGAACCACCAGGCGGAATCGCTCTGCGATTCCGCCTTGAAAAAACGCACGTTGCAGTGGGTGGTCGGGAGGTAGGGATTGCGCGGGTGCAGCACCAGCGACACGCCCATCGCCCGGAATGCGCAGCCGGTCAGCTCCGGGCGGTTCGCAGTGGCGGACGGCGGCAGGCGTCCGCCGCTCACGTCGGAAAAGTTTACGCCGCCGCGCTCGAACATGGCGCCGTCCTCAAGCACCCGGCTTTCGCCGCCGCCGCCCTCCTGGCGGGTCCAGCGATCATGACGAAACTTGTTAGTGCCATCGAGGCACTCGATGGCGCTGCAGATGCGGTCCTGCAGTCCGCGCAGGTAGGTCTCGACGGCGGCGATGTCGACGGGCTGGCTCATCTGCGCAATATCATGCCGCTGATCACGTCGCGGATCACGGTGGGGCCTTCGCGCCCGCCGAGGGGGCCGGGCAGCAGCGCGTCGAGCCGGCCCGGAAAATTCAGGCGCACCGCGGTGGCGCTGAGCGCCGGCGGATGGCCGGCACGGTTGGCGCTGGTGGAGACGATGGGTCCGCCGTAGGCCAGGCACAGTTCGCGCGCCAGCGGATGCGCGGTGACGCGGATCGCCACCGAGTCGCGCTCGCCGCTGATCCACATCGGCGTGTGGTCCGAGGCCGGGAACACCCAGGTATGGGGACCGGGCCAGGTGGAGAAGGCGCGCTTCTGCGCCGTGCGCGAGGGCAGCACCACGAACGGCTCGAGCTGGCCGAAATCCGCGGCGATCAGGATCAGGCCCTTGCGCCAGTCGCGCCGCTTGAGCGCCAGCAGGCGGTCGACCGCCATCGCATTGAGCGGGTCACAGCCGAGCGCCCAGACGCCCTCGGTGGGATAGGCGATGACGCCGCCGCGCCGCAGCGCGGCGCAGGCGGCACGCAATTGCACGGCGCGCGCCATTGCGGCGGATCAGCCCTTGCCGGTGCGCTTGGCCGGCGCCTTCTTGGCGGCGGCTTTCTTGGCCGCTGCCTTCTTCACGGCAGCCTTTTTGGGCGCGGCCGCCGGCTCGGCAGCTTCCGCGGTTTTCTTCGCCGCTGCCTTCCTGGCTCCGCCCTTCTTGCGGCCGGGCTTGGCGGCTTCCGCCTCGGTCAGGTAGGCCTCGCACTCGAACACCGACAGCGAAGCCGGATCGCGCGTGCGCGGAATGCGCGCCTTGCGCTTGCCGTCGGTGATGTAGGGACCGAAGCGGCCCTTGACGATGCGGATGCCGGTGCCTTCGAACAGGCGGATGGTGGCGGCCTCCAGCGCGGCGCGCTTGCCCTCGATCAGCTCGATCACCCGCGGCAGCTCGACGGTGTAGGGGTCGTCGTCCTTCTTCAGCGAGACGAACTGGTCGCCGTAGCGGGCATAGGGCCCGAAGCGGCCGATGTTGACGTCGACGTCTTCGCCGGTCGGCAGCTGGCCGACCCGGCGCGGCAGCTTGAACAACTCCAGCGCCTGCGCCAGGGTGATGGTGTCGATGCGCTGGTTCTGCCGCAGCGAGGCGAAGCGCGGTTTGTCGGGGTCTTCCTTGGTGCCGATCTGCACAAACGGGCCGAAGCGACCCAGGCGTGCGCTGACCGGCTTGCCGCTGACCGGGTCGGTGCCGATCTGGCGCGCTTCCGACACCTCCGAGCGCGACAGCTCCATCTTGGAGTCGACGGTGGGCTTGAACGCGCTCCAGAAGCGCGCCAGCAGCGGCACCCACTCCTCCTCGCCGCGCGAGATCGCGTCCAGCTCATCCTCCAGCTTGGCGGTGAACTCGTAGTCGACGTAGCGGGTGAAGTGCTCGGTGAGGAAGCGGTTGACGATCATGCCGACGTCGGTGGGAATAAAGGCCTTGCCGTCGAGCAGCACGTACTCGCGCGCGAGCAGGGTGGAGATGATGGAGGCGTAGGTGGAGGGACGGCCGATGTCGTACTCCTCCAGCGTCTTCACCAGGCTCGCCTCGGTGTAGCGCGGCGGCGGCTGGGTGAAGTGCTGCTCCGGCAGCAGCTCCAACAGGTTCACCTGCTCGCCCTCGACCAGCGGCGGCAGGCGCTTCTCGTCGTCCTCGCGCGCCTCGGTCTCGTCGTCGACGGCGATGCCGTAGGCGGCGAGGAAGCCGGGCTCGACCAGGGTCTGGCCGGTGGCCTTGAAGGCGTGCTGGCTGCCTGCGCGCAGCTCGGCGGCGACGGTGTCGAACACCGCCGCGCTCATCTGGCAGGCGACGGTGCGCTTCCAGATCAGGTCATAGAGCTTGGCCTGGTCCGGCGCCAAGTAACGCGCCACCTGCTCCGGTGCGCGCGCCGCCGAGGTCGGGCGCACCGCTTCGTGCGCTTCCTGCGCGTTCTTCGACTTGGCCTTGTAGTAGCGCGGCTCGTCCGGCAGCGCCTTGGCGCCGTAGCGCTTGCCGATCACCTCGCGCAGCTCGGCCAGCGCGTCCTGCGCCAGCGACACCGAGTCGGTACGCATGTAGGTGATCAGGCCGACCGCCTGCCCTTCGATCTCCACGCCCTCGTACAACTGCTGCGCGGTGCGCATGGTGCGGCTGGCGGTGAAGCCGAGCTTGCGGTTGGCGTCCTGCTGCAGGGTGGAGGTGGTGAACGGCGGCCCCGGCGTGCGGCGGCGCTGCTTCTTCTCGACCTTGGCCACCAGCAGCTTGCCGCCGGCGGCTTGCTCGATCGCCGCGTGCGCGGCTTCCGCGCTGCCGGCGTCGCCGAGTGTGAACTGCTCGACCTTGGCGCCGTTGTACTCCAGCAGGCGGGCGGTGAAGCTTTGGCCTTCCTTCTCGCTGCGCGCGTCGAGGGTCCAGTATTCCTGCGGCTTGAACGCGCGGATCTCCTCCTCGCGCTCGCAGATCAGGCGCAGCGCCGGGCTCTGCACGCGACCGGCCGACAGCCCCGGCGAGACCTTGCGCCACAGCAGCGGCGACAGGTTGAAGCCGACCAGGTAATCCAGCGCACGCCGGGCCTGCTGCGCGTTGACCAGGTCGGAGGAGACCTGGCGCGGGTTGGCGATGGCCTGCGCCACCTCGCGCGGGGTGATCTCGTAGAACACCACGCGCTGCACCGGCTTGTCCTTGAGCAGCCCTTTTTCCTTGAGGTACTCGGACAGGTGCCAGGCAATGGCCTCGCCCTCGCGGTCCGGGTCGGTGGCGAGGATCAGAGTATCGGAGTGCTTGAGCTCGTTGGCGATGGCGCGGACGTGCTTCTCGTTCTTTTCGATGAGCTGGTACTTCATCTCGAAGCCGCGCGCGGGATCGACCGCGCCGTCCTTCGGCACCAGGTCGCGCACGTGCCCGTACGAGGCCATCACCTCGTAGTCCTTACCCAGGTATTTCTTGATCGTCTTGGCCTTGGCCGGCGACTCGACGATGACCAGGTTTTTGCTCATCTTTGCCCGCGTTTCGCGCCGAATGGGCGCGTGGGGCGTCAGCTTATAGCGTGGCGGGGGGGGGCGGGGGCGCCCGGCCCCCCCCCCCCCCCCCCCCCACGCCATAAGCCGCATGTCCATCCTGGACACGCACCGCGCCATCCATGGCGCGGACTGATCAAACAGGCAAATGCACCGTACCGTCAGTGCAAGAACTCGCCCTGGTAGTACACCATGTCCTCCAGGTGTACCGCCGCTTCCTCCTCGCCGGGCTGGTTGATCAGCACCAGCAGGCAGACCCATTTCACGCGCTCCAGGTCCACCTCCTCCTCCAGCGCCAGCAGCCGCTCGATCACCAGCTCGCGGCTCTCGCAGTTGAGGATGCCGAGCTGTTCCAGGTAGAGCAGGAAACCGCGGCATTCGGCGGAGAGGCGCTCCTGCTCCTGGGCGGCGTAGATGCGCAGGGAGTCGGTGCGGCCGGCCAGGGCCGGGGCGCTGCGTTGACGGGCCAGGCCGTCCAGCCATGCGAAGGCGTGGTTGACCTCTTCCTCGGGGAAGCCGGCTGCCGCCAGCTCGATGCGCAGGGTTTCCTGGTTGTCGGAGTCGGAGAACTCGCCGTCGTGGTAGTTCTCGAAGAGGTACATCAGTACGTCGAGAAGGGTCTCTTTCATCTCATTCGCGCCGTTTTTTCCAGCGCGCTTTCAGGTTTAGCCATTATAAGGGCGAAACAGGCGCCGGCAAATTTCCTGCCCGCCGCGGCGGCGCTCCGCGCCACCTTTTCGCCTCCCTAGACGCTACAACCCGCTTCCTCCCGCTCCACTTCAATAACTCAGGCCGATTGCAGCCGCGTGAACGTGTCTCCGGGCCCGGCCGCAACCAGGCCGTCCAGCTCCAGCCTGAGCAGCGCGGCCGAGATCCGCTCGACCGGCAGGCCGAGCCGGCTCACCAGGTGGTCCAGCGACAGCGTCTCGAAGCCAAGGGCCTGCAGCACCCGTTGCCGATCCGGATCGCCGCCATCGGCGGGTTCCGGCGCCGGCGGACGGGCCGGGCTCGCGGCCGCGCGTGCCGCCGGCAGCAGGGGGGCCAGCTCGGCGAGGATGTCATCCACCGTTTCCACCAGCTTGGCGCCTTCGCGGATCAGGGCGTGGCAGCCTCGCGCCAGCGGGTTGTGGATCGAGCCGGGGATGGCGAACACCTCCCGCCCCTGCTCGGCGGCGAGGCGGGCGGTGATGAGCGAGCCGGACTCGCGCGCCGCCTCCACCACCAGCACGCCCAGCGACAGGCCGCTGATGATGCGGTTGCGGCGCGGGAAATGCTCGGGCAGCGGGGCCACGCCGGTGGGGAACTCGGACACCAGCAGGCCGCGCGCGGCGATGGCGTGGGCCAGCTCGCGGTTGCGCGCGGGGTAGACGCGGTCGAGGCCATTGCCGCAGACGGCGAGGGTGAAGCCGTCGGCCGCCAGCGCGCCACGGTGCGCGGCGGCGTCGATCCCCAGCGCCAGCCCGCTGGTGACGGTGAGCCCGCGCCGCGCCAGCTCGGCGGCGAAAGCCTGGGCATTCTCCGCGCCCTGGGCCGAGGCCGAGCGGGCGCCCACGACGGCCAGCTGCGGCAGCCGCAGCAACTCGGGGTCGCCGTGTACGAACAGCGCCAGCGGCGCGGCGGAGATCTCGGCCAGCTGCGGCGGGTAGCGGGGGTCGTCGCGGGTGATCAGAGCCCGCGGCGCGGACGCGGCGGACTGTTCCAGCCAGCCCAGGTCGAGGTCGACACCCGCCCAGTCCGGCTCGGCAAGCGCCTGGCAGAAGGCATCGTCCAGCCCCGCGCCCCGCCAGGCGGCGGCACCGGCATCGAACGCCGCCGCCGGGCTGCCGAACCGCTCAAGCAGGCGCCGCCCGCGCGCCGGGCCTAATCCCGGGACGCGCAGCAGTGCCAGCCAGGGGCGCAGTTCCCCCGCCGTCATCGGATGTTCAGCGCCCCGACGGCAGCGGCTTGCGCACCTTGTCGAGTATGTGGGCGGGACGGGTCTCGTTCATCACCAGACCGTAGCTGACGCGCGGCGTGACCTTGAACACCATCAGCAGGCCTGCCTTCTGCTCCGGCAGGGTGACCTTGCCCATCCCCAGCGGGTCGTCGACCCGGCGGCCGCGCTGGTAGATGCTCAGCACCGTGCCGGGGTCCAGCCCATCGCGGCTGCCGCGATTGATGGAAACGATGTTGTACTGCTGGATCAGCGTCAGCCCGCCATAAACGGTGAGGATGCTGCCCTCCACCGGCTGCGCCGGCGGATGCGGGTAGAAGTCCGCCTTGAAATTCTCCTGGTCCAGGGGTAGCAGCCGGTTGCCGGCCCGCACCTCCTGCGGCGACTTGGTCAGCCGCATCTGCGCCGGCTCGCCGTAGGTCCGCAGCTCCGCTTCGCCGGTGGGGATCGCCTCGTAGCCGAGGACCTCGCCGGTGTCGGGGTCGATGTAGGGCTGTCCGATCGTCACCACCGCCCAGCTGGAGGCGCCGTTCTGCGGCAGGTTCTTGACGTAGATGTCGTTGTTCTGCCCGCCGATGATCGCTTCATCGATGAAATCGACCACGTACGGCGTGTGTTCCAGCTCCTCCGCCGTGACCAGCCGCGGGCCGCGCAGGAACTCGCGGATGGCGTCGATCGGGATGGCCGGCACGGCCTCTTCCAGCGGCATCTCGCGGATGCTGGGATGCAGCCGGCCCTCGCCCCCGGTCAGACGGGTGTGGCCCTTGACCATCACCAGCACCAGCTCTTCGCCGGGATAGATCAGGTGCGGGTTCTTGATCTGGCCGTTGTTGTACCACAGCTCCGGCCATTGCCAGGGATCTCGCAGGTAGTAGCTGGCGATCTTCCACAGGCTGTCGCCCTTCTTCACCCGGTAATGGAGCGGCGCCTCCTCGCGCAGCGACAGATCGCCGGCCGCGGCCGTGGCCTGGCCGATGTCGGCCACCGGTTCCGCCGGGATGGCCACCGGGCCGCCGCTTTCCGACGGCGCGGCCTCCGCGGGTGGCGGCGACGACGACTCCGACACGCTCTCGGAGTCCACGATGCATCCTGCGGCGAGCGAAGCCAGCAGCCCGGTGAGTACATTCCGCACCGTGCACGCCAGGCCCAATCCACGCAGTGAGGCGTTATAATTCCCCATGTCACCACTCCCTTGTTCGGCAGCCCCTGTCAACAAGTGGTATAGCAGCTAGCCGATTTTGGCACAAAGTCGAGCAGTTACGCACGGTTGCCGGCAAGTCCAGCAGTAATTTCGCAGGTTTAGCAGCAAAATACAGCCTCCCATGGCCGTCCTCCCCATCCTCCACCACCCCGATCCGCGGCTGCGCAGGAAAACTCCGCCGGTGGAACGCTTCGACCAGGACCTGCAGCGCCTGATCGACGACATGTTCGAAACCATGTACGCGGCGCCGGGCGTGGGGCTGGCCGCCAACCAGGTGGGCGTGCAGCTGCGCCTGGCGGTGATGGACTGCTCGGACGAGCACGACCAGCCGCTGGTGATGATCAATCCCGAGCTGGTGATGACCGACGACCCGCAGGAGGTGGAGGAAGGCTGCCTGTCGGTGCCGGACATCCGCGACAAGATCCGGCGTTACAACAAGCTGCGGCTGCGCGCGTTGGACCGCAACGGGCAACCCTACGAGCTGGAAGCCGACGGCCTGATGGCGCAGTGCATCCAGCACGAGATCGACCATCTCGACGGCAAGCTCTACATCGATTACCTGTCGAGCCTCAAGCGCGAGCGGATCCGCAAGAAGCTGCAGAAGGCAGCCGTGGCGGGCGGCTGAGCCCCCCGCCGCCGCCGCTCTCGTCCGCCACCTCCCATGAAGCTGGTCTTCGCCGGCACACCCGAATTCGCGGTTCCCGCGCTCGAGGCGCTGCACGCTGCGGGCCACCGCATCGTGGGCGTCTTCACCCAGCCGGACCGGCCGGCCGGCCGCGGCCGCAAGCTGCAGGCCTCGCCGGTGGCGCTGCGCGCGGAGGCGCTCGGGCTACCGGTCCACAAGCCGCTCAAGCTGGACGCACCGGCGCAGGCGCTCCTGCGCGAGCTGGCGCCGGAGGTGATGGTGGTGGTGGCCTACGGCCTGCTGCTGCCGCAGGCGGTGCTCGACATCCCGGCGCACGGCTGCATCAATATCCACGCCTCGCTGCTGCCGCGCTGGCGCGGCGCCGCGCCGATCGCCCGCGCGGTGGAGGCCGGCGACGGCGAGACCGGCATCACCATCATGCGCATGGATGCGGGCCTCGACACCGGGCCGATGCTGCTGATGGAACGTGTGCCCTTGACTCCGGCGATGACCGCCGCCGACCTGCACGAGGGGCTGGCCGCCCTGGGCGGCCGGCTGATCGTGGAGGCGCTGGCGCGGCTGCAGCGCGGCGAGCTGCCGACGCAGCCGCAGCCGCGCGAGGGCGCCACCTACGCCCGCAAACTCAGCAAGGAGGAGGCGCGGCTCGACTGGTCGCGACCCGCCGCGGAGCTGGCGCGGCGGGTGCGCGCCTTCAACCCCGCGCCGGTGGCCTGGAGCGAGCTGGACGGCGAACGGGTGCGCTTCTGGAATGCCCAGGCCTGCGCCGGCGCCGAAGGCGCCGCGCCGGGGACCGTGCTGGCGGCGGACGCTGCCGGCCTGCGTATCGCCAGCGGGGACGGTGCGCTGGTCGTAACCGTGCTGCAGCGCCCCGGCGGCAAGGTGCTGCCGGCCGCCGCAGCGATGCAGGGCTGGGCCATCGCCGGCAAACGCTTCAGCTAGAGCATTTCCTCAAAGTCTCCCGAGCGGGGTATCAAAGCCCCGCAGCCGGCTGCAGCCCGGCGCTCAGCACCCGCCCCAGCAACAACTCCGCCGGCACCCATAGCGCGCCGAGCAGGGCCCGCCGCGACGGCGGCACCGGTGCGGCGGCGCAACTTGTCCCGCCCAGCACGGCGAGCGAGTAGGTTTCGAGCCGGCGACCGCCGTTGCCGCACAGCGGCGCCACCCGCTCCACCGTGCGCAGGGCGGCACCGCAGATCAGCAGGGTGAGCGCGTAGCGGTAGTGGGCGCTGCTGCCCGGAAGCTGTTCGCCCACCATCCGCCACAGCAGGCCGCCGCCCGCCATGGTGGCAAGCCACAGCGGCAGCGAACGGCTGGCGTCTTCGCTCCAGGCCCCGGCCAGCCAGCCCAGCGGCAAGGCGGCGAGGAAGGCGAGTGGCGGCAGCAGCAGATCCAGGGCATCCGGTTTGCGCACGACATTCTTGTTCCGTGAAAGATGAGCCGCAGTGTGTGCGCACCGTGTGCAGGCGGCCCGGCCGGCTCGTGCAGGAACGAGGGAACCTGGTGCAGAAGCGGTGCAGCCGCGCCGCTGATAATCTTTGCGCGTGTCCACACCGCCATCGACATTCCCCTTGGCCAATCCCCCGCCCAACCTGCGCGCGCGCGCCGCGCTGGCGGTGGCCGGCGTGATGCAGGGCAGCAGCCTCGACGACGCGCTGGCCGCGCAGACCGCGGCGCTATCGGCCGCCGACGCGGCCTTGCTGAAGGCGATCGCCTACGGCGTGGTGCGCGAGCATCGCCTGCTCGAAACCCTGGCCGGCAGCCTGCTGCAGAAGCCCCTGCGTAACGAGCCGGAGTTGCAGGCCCTGCTGCTCTGCGGCCTGCACCAGTTGCGCGCCATGCGGGTGCCGCCACACGCCGCCGTGGGCGAAACCGTGGCCGCCGCGCCGGCGCTGGGCAAGCCCTGGGCGAAAGGCCTGGTCAATGCGGTGCTGCGACGTTACCAGCGCGAGGGCGAGGCGCTGGAGCGTGGGCTGCCGGCCACCGCCGCGGTGCGCCTGTCCTATCCCGACTGGCTGGTGGCGGCGGTCAAGGCGGACTGGCCCGATTCCTGGCGCCAGGTGCTGGCCGCCGGCAACGAGCCAGGACCGCTCACGCTGCGCGTGAACCGCCGCCGCGGCGAACGTGCAAGCTGCCTCGCCGAACTGGCCGCAGCCGGCATCGCCGCCGAGGCGGTGGCCGACGCGCCCGACGCGGTGCAACTGGCGGCGCCGCTGCCGGTGGAGGACCTGCCCGGCTTCACTGCCGGACGAATCTCCGTGCAAGACGCCTCGGCCCAGCTGGCAGCCGACCTGCTGCAGGCCGAGCCCGGCCAGCGCGTACTCGATGCCTGCAGCGCGCCCGGCGGCAAGGCGGCGCACCTGCTGGAGCGGGTGGACGGCCTCGACCTGCTGGCCCTTGACAGCGACGCGCAACGGCTGCGGCGGGTGGACGAGAACCTGCGCCGGCTGGAGCTGCGGGCGGGGCTGCTGGCGGCCGACGCGGCCAAGCCCTCGGCCTGGTGGGACGGGCGGCCGTTCGACCGCATCCTGCTCGACGCGCCCTGCTCCGGCACCGGCGTGATCCGCCGCCATCCCGACATCAAGTGGCTGCGGCGCGAAAGCGACATCCCGCGCATGGCCGAGCTGCAGCAGCGGCTGCTGCGTGCGCTGTGGCCACTGCTGGGGCCGCAGGGGGTGCTGCTGTACGCCACCTGCTCGCTGCTGCGGGCGGAGGGCGAAGAGGTGGCCGCGCAATTCCTGGCGACGCATGCGGACGCGCGCGAACTGCCGATCGAGGCCGGCTGGGGCGAGGCCGGCAGCACGGGCCGCCGCATCGCGCCGGGCGGCAGCCATGACGGCTTTTACTACGCCCGCTTCGGCAAAACGCCCGGAGCAAGCGGTTCCTAGTCCGTTTCTGGTAGGCCGTTGCCGCACGGTGCGTGCATCATCGATGCACTCGAAACGTTCCTTCGTCCGTGCCGCCGCGCGCGGCTACTGTGCGCCTTTGGAGGGCTTGAACATGAGTGCCGTCAAACTGGATCTGCTGCTCGAAACCCAGCGCCTGGAGCGCTGCCCCTTCCCGATCCCGGTGGGCTGGTTCTTCGCCGCCTATTCCGACAGCCTCAGCCCCGGCGAAGTGCGCAACATCAACTTCCTCAACCAGGAATGGGTGCTGTTCCGCGGCGAGAACGGCAAGGCCGGCATCACCGATCCGTACTGCCCGCACCTGGGCGCGCACCTGGGCCACGGCGGCAAGGTGGTGGGCGACAACATCCGCTGCACCTTCCACCACTGGGAATACGACACCGAGGGCTTCTGCAAGGCCATCCCCTACGCCAAGGTGATGCCGCCGATCTGCAAGAAGCAGCCGGTGCTGCGCACGCTGCCGGTGGTGGAGCGCTACGGCATGATCTGGGCCTGGTATCACCCCAAGGCCGAGGATCCGCAGTGGGAGCTGCCGGCGATCCCGGAGATGGAGGAGCCCGGCCACGTCAAGCCGCGGCGCTGGACCGGTTCGGTCAACACCGCCATCCAGGAAGTGGCCGAGAACGGCGTCGACAACGTGCACCTGAAGTACCTGCACGGCGCGCCGATCGTGCCGCCGACCGAGGCCTGGTTCGACGGCCACACCATGCGGATCGACATCGGCCACGGCTACATCATCGGCGACATGTACGGCCCGGGCCTGAACGTGATGCGCTTCACCAAGGACGGCGTCACGGCCACCATGGTGTCCTACTCGGTGCCGATCACGCGCGAAAAGACGCAGATGAACATGAGCTTCACCTACAAGGACTATCCGCAGGGCACCAAGGAACGCGCCATCGCGGAGCACCTGGTAGCGCACTCCATCGGCGAGGCCGAGGGCGAGAGCAGCGCCGGCTTCGAGAGCGTGGACATGATCGTGTGGAACAACAAGAAGTACCGCGCCAAGCCGCTGCTGTGCGACGGCGACGGCCAGATCGTCAAGTACCGCCAGTGGTTCAAGCAGTTCTACCCGGGCCTGGAAACGTCCGAGAAGATCTGAAGATCCAGGGAAGTTCTGATCAATCGTCACCCCGGCGCAAGCCGGGGTCCAGGGCCCACGGCGCCACGCTGAATTCCCTGGATTCCGGCTTGCGCCGGAATGACGATTGCGAATTGATCCGACCTTCCCTACGGAACCTCTGAATACCTCCAAGAGATACAACCGATGGCTGAGGTGCGTGTAACCAACCGCGACGGCTCCGGGCTGGCGCTCGACGCCGCCGAGGGACGCCCGCTGATGGAGGCCCTGCGCGACGCGCCGACCGGGGTCGAGGGCACCTGCGGCGGCGAATGCGCCTGCGGCACCTGCCATGTCTACATCGACGCGCCGTGGGCCGCCAAGCTGCCGCCCAGGAGCGAGGACGAGCAGATGATGCTCGAGGCCATCGGCGAGTTGGTGGAGGTGCGCCCCACTTCGCGCCTGTCCTGCCAGATCCGCATGAACCCGGAGCTGGCCGGCATTGCGGTGGAGATCGGACCGGTACCGTGAGGCGGCGACCGCCTCAGACGAACTTCCTGCGCTTGAACCACCAGAACATGCCGAAGCCCAGCACGGTGATCAGCCCCAGCGCGTAGTAGTAGCCGTACTCCCAGTCGAGCTCGGGCATGTGCTTGAAGTTCATGCCCCAGATGCCGGTGAGCAGGCTCAGTGGCATGAACACCACCGCCACCACCGTGAACACCTTCATGATCTCGTTGGTGCGGTGGGTTACGGCCGCGAAGTGCAGGTCCACCGCCGCCCGCAGGTCATGGTCCAGGCCGCGCGCATGGTCGCGCACCCAGCTCACGTGCTCGCACAGGTCGCGCATGCGCACCTCGGTGGCGCTGTTCCACTCGAAGCAGCTGCCGCGGCGCCAGGCGTCCACCGCCTCGATCTGGGCCCCGCTCAGCGAGTCCAGCTCGCGCACGATGCGCCGCGCGCCCAGCAGCTCGCGCCAGTCGGACATGCCGTCCTCGCTGCCGAGCAGCTTGTCCTCCAGCTGGGCCAGCCGCAGGTCCAGGAATTCGCGCACGTGCAGGTAGCGGTCCACCATGGTGTCGAGGATCAGGTGCGCCAGGCACAGGGCCTCCGGCGGCGCCTTGCTCTTCAGGCCGCGCAGCTTCTGCTTGACCATGGTGAAGCTGAGGCTGTCCTCGACATGGATGGTCAGCAGCAGCCGCTCGAACACGAAGAAGCTGCCGCTGCGGGTCTCCAGGGGGAAGGGATCGTCCTTGGGGCCGAGACCCTCGAAGATCATCATGTCGTAGTCGTCGGTGCCGTCGAAGTACGAGCTGTGCTCCGGCGTCAGCGAGTCGATGATGTGCTGCGGATCGACCTCCACGTCGAGCAGACGCTTGGGCCAGCTCTCCCACCCCGGCGCCTCCTGGCGCAGCAGGTCGATCCAGATATAGCCGGCGTCCGGCATGCGCTCGAGGCTGTCGAGCCGCTGCGGCGGCTGGCCGTTGCTGCAGTGGTAGATTTCCATGGCTCCCGCTCACCGGCATGGCCGGCCCGCCGCCCCCGCGGCAGGCCGGCGCCGCGTCCGTCTTACTTGAGCAGTTCCTCGATGGCGGCGCGCTCCTCGCGCAGCTCGGTCTCGGTGGCCGTCATGCGGCCGCGCGAGAACTCGTCGACCGACAGGCCCTGCACGATCTCGTAGTGACCGTTCTTGCAGGTGACCGGGTAGCCGTAGACCACGCCCGGCTTGATGCCGTAGGAGCCGTCCGCGGGGATGCCCATGCTGACCAGCTTGCCGTGGGTGCCCAGCGCCCAGTCGCGCATGTGGTCGACCGCCGAGGACGCCGCCGAGGCCGCGCTGGAAGCGCCGCGCGCCTTGATCACCGCCGCGCCGCGCTGCTGCACGGTGGGGATGAAGTCCTTCTCGATCCAGGCCTGGTCGACCAGCGACTTGGCCGGCTTGCCCTTGACGGTGGCGTGGCTGAGGTCGGGGTACTGGGTGGAGCTGTGGTTGCCCCAGATGATGACGTTCTCGATGTCGGTGACCTGCGCGCCGGTCTTGCCGGCGAGCTGGCTGAGGGCGCGGTTGTGGTCCAGCCGCACCATGGCGGTGAACTGCTTGGGGTCCAGGCTGCGGGCGTTGGACTGCGCGATCAGCGCATTGGTGTTGGCCGGGTTGCCGACCACCAGCACCTTGACATCCTTGCTGGCCTTGGCCGCGATGGCCTTGCCCTGTACCGAGAAGATCGCCGCGTTGGCGCTGAGCAGGTCCTTGCGCTCCATGCCCGGGCCGCGCGGGCGGGCGCCCACCAGCAACGCGTAGTCGGTGCCCTCGAAGCCCTCTTCCGGCTTGTCGGTGGCCACCACGCCGTGCACCAGCGGGAAGGCGCAGTCGTTGAGCTCCATCACCACGCCCTGCAGCGCGCCCATGGCCGGCGTGATCTCCAGCAGCTGCAGGATCACCGGCTGGTCCGGACCCAGCATCGAGCCGCTGGCCACGCGGAAGATCAGCGAGTAGGAAATCTGGCCGGCGGCGCCGGTGATGGTGACGCGGACGGGCTTTTTCATCTTGCGAAACTCCGGAGTTGAGCGGATTACAGGGGGTGAATTATGCCAAGACGCGGGGCCGGATGGAGCGTTTGCACGGTTTTGGGCGTACGAAAGCGCAACAAACTTTGGCTGGTCAGTGATTTCGCCTCACTCGCCACCGGCGACCACGGTACCGCCCCGGGGCCGGCGCACCAGCCAGCACAGCGGGATCAGCAGCAGCGACGCCCAGGCGGAAAAGTAGAAGATATCCAGGCTCGACAGCAGGAAGCCCTGCCCGACCACCTGGTTCAGCACCGCCTGGGCGGCGGCGAGGCCGTTCAAGCCCTGCGTGCGCAACTGCTGCAGCGTGGCGTGGTAGCTGGGATCGTACTGGGTCAGCGACTCGACCAGGCGCGACTGGTGCAGGCGCTCGCGCCGGTCCCACCAGGTGGTGGTCAGCGAGGTGGCGAAGCCGGTGCCGACGATGCGCAGGAAGTTATTGAGGCCCGAGGCGGCCGGCACGCGCTCCGGCGGCAAGCCGTCCAGGGTGATGGTCAGCAGCGCCACGAAGAACATGCTGGTCCCCACGCCCTGCACCAGCAGCGGGATCACGAACACCGCGAAGCTGGCATCGGGCGGGTAAGCGGCGCGCATGAAGTAGGACACCGCGAAGATCGCGAACGAGGCGGTGGCGTACCAGCGCGCGTCGCCACGGCCGATGAAGCGGCCGATCAGCGGCGACAACACCACCGCCGCCACGCCGCTCGGCGCCGACACCAGGCCGGCCCAGGTGGCGGTATAGCCCAGCGACTCCTGCAGCCATAGCGGCAGCAGCACCACGTTGCCGAAGTACACCGCGAAGCACAGGCACAGCGCGACGGTGCCGAGGGTGAAGTTGCGTGACTTGAACAGCGACAGGTCGACGATCGGCCGCGCTTCCCCCAGCTCCCAGATGATCCAGGCGATCAGGGCGAGCACGAACGTTACGCCCAGGATCACGATCTCGCTGGAGTGGAACCAGTCCAGGTCCTTGCCCTGGTCCAGGGCCACCTGCAGCGCGCCGACCCACACGATCAGCAGGCCCAGCCCCACCGTGTCCATCCGCAGCTTGCGGCCCGGCGTCTCGCTCGCCTTCAGGTTGCGCCAGCAGACGAAGCCGCAGAACACGCCTACGGGGACGTTGATCAGGAAAATCCACTCCCACGGGTAGTTGTCGGAGATGTAGCCGCCCAAGATCGGGCCGCAGATCGGCGCCACCAGCGTGGTCATCGACCAGATCGCCAGCGCGCTGCCCTTCTTCGATTCCGGGAACAGCGTCAGCAGCAGCGCCTGCGAGCCGGGGATCATCGGCCCCGACACCGCGCCCTGCAGCACCCGGAACAGCAGCAGCACCGGCAGGTTCCAGGCCATGCCGCAAAGGAAGGAGGCCAGGGTGAAAGCCAGGATCGAGACGACGAAGGTCTTGACCACACCGAAGCGCTGCATCAGCCAGCCGGTGAGCGGCACCGACACGCCGTTGGCCACGGCGAAGCAGGTGATGATCCAGGTGCCCGAGTCGGTGGCGACGCCGAGGTTGCCGGCGATGGTGGGGATGGAGACGTTGGCGATGGTGGTATCGAGCACCTGCATGAAGGTGGCCATGGCCAGCGCCAGGATGGTCAGGTTGCGGGCGCCGCCGATCAGCGGCACCGGAGCGGCTGGGGTGGTGGCGGCGCTCATGATCAGCGCCCCAGGAACTTGCTGTTGGAAGCCACCACGACCTCGCCGGTGTTGGCGGCGATGATCTGGCCGATACGCGATTCCACTTCCGGGTCATCGCCCAGGCTGTCCTGGCTCGGGATCGGCTGGCTGCGCACCTGCGAAGCGATCAGCGCGCCGGAGGTGTCGCGGACGTTCACCGTCACCGTCATCGACAGGCCCACGCGCAAGGGATGCGCCTTCAGCTCGGTCGGGTCGAGGGCAATGCGCACCGGCACGCGCTGCACGATCTTGATCCAGTTGCCGGAGGCGTTCTGCGCCGGCAGCAGGGCGAAGGCGCTGCCGGAGCCGGCCGACAGTCCCGCCAGCCTGCCGTGGTACACGGTGCCGCCGCCGTAGACGTCGGCCTTGAGTGTCACCGGTTGACCGACGCGCATGTCGGCGAGTTGCACTTCCTTGAAATTGGCGTCGATCCATACGTTGTCCAGGGGCACCACCGCCATCAGCGGCGTGCCGGCGTCGACGCGCTGGCCCAGCTGCACCGAGCGCCGTGCCACCACGCCGGACACCGGCGCGCTGATGCGGGTGCGGCGCAGCGCCAGCGCGGCATCGCGCACCGCGGCCTCGGCCGCCAGCACCTGCGGGTTGCTTGCCACCGTGGTGCCGTCGATCTGGGCCAGGGTGGCGTTGAGCTGCTGCCGCGCTTGGTTCAGGTCGGCCTGCATCTGCACGATGACGTCCTTGCTGTGGGACAGCTCCTCGGCGGATACCGCGCCGTCCTGCACCAGGCCTGTACGGCGCCTGTAGTCGTCCTGCGCGCGCTTCAAAGCCACTTCGCGGTCGGCAATCTGCGCCCGCAACTGCTCGGCCGTCGCGAACAGCGTGCGGACCTGCCGCACGGCGCGGGCCAGGTTGGCATCGGCATTGCCCATCGCCACCTGGGCGTCGGCCGGATCGAGCTGCACCAGCAGCTGATCGCGGTCCACACCTTGGGTATCGTCGGCCTTGAGACCGATCACCGTGCCCGGCACCTCGCTGGTCACCTGCACCAGGTCGCCTTCCACGTAGGAATCATCCGTGGTTTCGTAGTGGCGGGCGT
The DNA here is from genome assembly GCA_031291075.1 of Nevskia sp. Classification (GTDB taxonomy): domain Bacteria; phylum Pseudomonadota; class Gammaproteobacteria; order Nevskiales; family Nevskiaceae; genus Nevskia. Next base: position 26,888 of record JARLJS010000178.1, read on the forward strand.
ACGCTGCCCAGTAGGCGCCGTAGCCGGCGACGCCGAGCGTTGCGGCGACGCCCAGGGCGATCAGCTTGCGGCGGCGCTTGCCGTTGGCCGGGGCTGCGGCCGGGGCGGTGGTTTCTGCGTTGCTCATGGATGCTCTCCTTTTGCGGAACGAAGGCGCGCGGCTTACAGCGGCAGCGGCGCGTCGGGATCGAAGCTGCCGCCCACGGCGAGCAGCAGGTTGATGCGGGCGATGGCCTGGGCCGAGACCAGTTCGACGTGCTCGCGGCGGGCGGTCAGCACCTGGGTCTCGGTGCTCAACACGGTCAGGTAGCTGGTCAGGCCGTTGCGGTAGCGCTCCTCGGCCAGCCGGTAGGCGGCCTCGGCGTCGTCCAGGGACTTCTGCTGCTCGGCCACCTCCGCAGCGAGCGCGCGGATCAGGCTCAGCTGGTCGGACGCTTGTTGCACGGCGTGCAGCACCGTGGTGTTGTAGCCGTCCACGGCATCGTCGATCTCAGCGGCGGCGCCGCGGTACTCCGCTTTCAGGCGGCCGGCATCGAACACCGGCAGGTGCAGCGCGGGGCCGGCGCCGTAGCTGCCGGACGCGGCCTTGAACAGGTTGCCAAAGCCGACCGCACTGGTGGCGGCAAAGACGCTCAGGTTCACGTCCGGGTAGAACGCGGCCTTGGCGGCGGCCTGGCCAGCGGTGGCGGCCTCGACACGATCCCGCGCCGCCAGTATGTCCGGGCGGCGGCCGAGCAAGTCCGCCGGCAGCGCCGGCGGCAGCGGAAGGGTGGCGGCGGGGTCGAGCCGGGGGCGTTCGATCGCGGCATAAACGTCGGCGCCGTGGCCGCTCAGCGCGGCCAGCTGGTGGGTATCCAGCTCCACCGCAGCCTGCGCCTGCTCCAGCTCCACCTGCGCCTGCGGCACCGCGCCTTGGGCCTCGCGCAACTCGACGTTGGTGTCGAGCCCGGAATCCACCCGCTTGCTGGTGATCTCGAGGATGCGCTGGCGCTGTGCCAGGGTGCGCTGCGCCACATCGGCCAGCGCCTGGTTGCGGTACAGATCAAGATAGGCTTGGGCCACCGCGCCGCTCAGCGCGAGGCGGGCGCTGGCGACATCGAGTGCGTCGGCGGCGGTCTGCGAACGGGCCTGCTTCAGCAGCGAGGACTGACGGCCCCAGAAGCCCAGATCCCAGGAAAGATTCAGGCCCTGCGTCCCTTGCCAATAGGTGCCGCCGGCGAACGGCGGCGGGATCTCACTCTTGCCGCTGAAACGCTGCCGGGTTTCCTGTGCGTCGTACGACGCCGAGGGGTAGAGCCCGGCGCGGGTGATGTCGGCCATGGCCTGCGCCTCGCGCACCCGCGCCATCGCCTGCGCCAGGCCGGGGTTGTTGGCCAGGGCTTCCTGCATCAGGCGATCGAGCTGCGCATCGCCGAAGGCCGCCCACCAGTCCTGCGCCGGCAGCGGCGCGGACGCCCGCGCGGCAAGGCCCAGGTTGGTTTCGGCCAGCGGCAGCAGCCGCGGCCCGGTATGCGGCGCCGTGATACAGGCCGACAGCGCCAGGCTGGCGGCGACGGCGGTAAGGCGGAAGGTTTTCATGGCTCGGACTCCTGACGTGCGCCGCTTCAGGCCGGCGTCTTGCGGAAGGAAATGGCGAAGCGGTTCCAGGCGTTGATCGTCGCTACCAGCAGGGTCAGGTCGACGATCTCTTCCGGGGTGAAATGCGGCTTGACCTGGTTCCAGACCTCGTCCGGCACATGGCTCTGCGCGATCAGGGTTACCGCTTCGGTCCACTCCAGTGCGGCGCGTTCGCGGTCGGAGAAGAACGGCGTTTCGCGCCAGACCACCACGGCCGCCAGGCGGCGCTCGGATTCGCCGGCCTTGCGGGCGTCGCCGCTGTGCAGGTCGACGCAGTAGGCGCAGCCGTTGATCTGCGACGCGCGCAAACGGACCAGCTCCACCAAGGCCTTTTCAAGGCCGCAGCAGGCGATGCGCCGTTCCAGGCCGCTCATGGCGTTCATCGCTTCGGGGCTGGATTTGTAGAAGTTGAGACGGGGTTCCATCGGCTGGCTCCTTCGGATGGGGGTCCTCGGCGAGGACCGTTTTCGATGGGCCACACGATAGAGCTAGCAACAATCCGCGATAAGACGGCAAAATACCGAATGATTGTCCTATAAATGGGACGACATGCCTGGAAACCTGGGATGGATCTCAACGACCTGCGCTACTTCGCCCTGATCGTGGAGCACGGCGGCTTCAGCGCCGCTGAGCGCCATGCCCACATCACCAAGTCCAAGCTGAGCCGGCGGGTCGCCTTGCTGGAGGATCGTCTGGGCGTGCGGCTGCTCCAGCGCAGTACCCGCAAGCTGGCGCTGACGGAAGCCGGCCGCGCGTTCTACGAGCACTGCGCGGCGATGGTGGTGGAGGCCGACGCCGCGCGGCAGGCGGTCGAACAACTGCGCAGCGAGCCGGCCGGCACGGTGCGGCTGACCTGTCCTTCGGTGATGGCCCAGCTCTACGTGACGCGGCTGGTAGCCGACTTCATGCGGCTGCATCCAAAGGTACGTGTGGAGTTGGATTCCAGCGACCGGATCGCCAGCCTGCTGGAGGAAGGCATCGATATCGCGTTGCGGCCGCTCGATCTGGGCCTGAGCGAGCCGGGCCTGGTAGCGCGCCGCGTCACCTCCGGGCGGTTGGTGCTGACGGCCAGTCCGGGCTATGCCGCGTCACGGCCATCCCTGGAGGAACCCGCGCAGCTGGCGCAGCACGACACCATCGGCGCGCTGCGCGATGGCCCGGAGCAGAGCTGGACACTCACTGCCGGCGACGGCCGCACCGCCAGGGTGCCGCTGCGGCCGCGCTTCCTGGGCACGGACTTCATCGTGCAGTATGAGGCGGCGCGGGGCGGCGTGGGCGTCGCCTTGCTGCCGCTGCGCCAGGTCTGGCGCGGGCTGAAGGACGGCTCCCTGGTGCATGTCGCCAAGGACTGGGGCACGCCGGAACAGGGCATCCACGTGGTGTTTCCGAGCCGCCGCGGCATGCTTCCCTCGGTGCGGGCGTTGATCGACTATCTGGCCGAGCGGATGCCTACGGCAATGGCGGATTAGGCGCCGCAGACCGCGAAGCTCAGCTCCCCGCCAGCACCTGCCGCGGCGGCGTGCGCAGCACGCCGCGGAGCGACAGCCAGCCCACCAGGGTCACCACGGCGCAGCCGGCGACGGCACCGGCCAGCCACAGCAACGGTCGCGGCCCGTAGGGAATGTCGAACACCCGCGCCGCCAGCAGCCAGGCCAGGGTCTGCGCGGCGACCGCGGCGACGCTGCCGGCGAGCAGGCCGAGGGTGGCGTACTCGGCCAGCAGGCCCTGCAGGATCACGCGCGAGGAGGCGCCCAGGGTGCGCAGCAGAGCGGTCTCGCGGGCGCGCTGCGCGCGCGAGGCCTCGATCACGGCCAGCATCACCACCAGGCCGGCGCCGAGGGTGAAGGCGAAGATGAACTCCAGTGCGTGCACCATGCGGTCGACGATGCTCCTTACCTCGCCCAGCGCGGCGTCGAGGTCGACCGCGGTGACGTTGGGGAACTGCCGCACCAGATCGCGCAGCAACGCGTGCTGCCCCGGCGCCAGGTAGAAGCTGGTGATCCACTGCGTGGCGCCGGAGCTGTCCAGCATGCCCGGCGGCGTCACCAGGAAGAAGTTTGGGCGGAAGCTGTCCCAGCGCACCTTGCGGGTGTTGTGCACCGTGAGAGTGACGCGGGTGCCGGCGAGGTCGAGCGTGAGCGTATCCCCCAGCTTGAGCTTGAGCCGCTCCACCGCGTATTCCTCGGCCGACAGCCAGGGCTGACCGGCGTCGGCCGCGCTCCACCAGTTCCCGCTGAGAAGCTTGTTGTCGTCGCCGAAGCCGGTGGTCCAGGACATGTTGAACTCGCGGTTGATCCAACGCCGGGTCTCCGGGTCGTCGAAACTGTCGGCGCTGACCGGCTTGCCGTTGAGCGCCACCAGCCGCGCACGGGCCATCGGCCACAGGTCCAGGTGGGCGTAGCCGTGGGCGGCGAAGAACTCGCGCAGCGGCTGCACCTGTTCCGGCTGGATGTTGATGAGGAACTGGTTGGGGGCATCGGGCGGCAGGCGGCCGCGCCAGCTCGCCAGCAGGTCGGTGCGCACCACGGTGAGCAGCAGCAAGGCCAGCAGCGCCACGCCGAGCGCGGTGGCCTGCGCCACCGCCGCGCCGCGGCGGCGGGCGATGTTGCCCAGGCCGAAGCGCCAGGCCACGCCGCTGCGCCGCCGCAGCGGCGACAGCGCAAGCACCAGCAGCCAGGCCATCAGGGCCAGTACCGCGGCGGCGGCGCTGGCACCGCCGATGACGAACAGGGCCAGGCGTGCCGCTCCCGCCTGCAGCAGCACCAGCGCGACCACCGCCAGCGCCGCCAGAACCAGGCCCAGCTGGCTGTGCACGCCCGCGTCCAGCGCACGCTGGAACACCCGTACCGGCGGCGCCGCGGCGGCCTCCAGCACCGGCGGCAGGGCGAAGCCCAGCAGCATCAGCAGGCTCAGCGCCAGCGCTTGCGGCAGCGGCAGCCAGCCCGGCGCCGGCAGCGCGGTGTTGAGCAGGGGCGCGGCGAACCAGCCGAGCACGGCTTGGCCGAGCCCGCCGACGACGACGCCGACAGCGCCGGCGCCGAGGCCAAGCAGCACCAGCTGCAGCGTCAGGGCCCGCACTACGAAGCCTCGCCCGGCGCCAAGGCATTTGAGCAGGGCCACCTCGTCGCGCAGGCGCTGGCTGTGCAGGCGCGCGGTCAGCGACACCGCCGCGGCCGACAGCAGGATGGTGGCGAGCACGGCGATGTCGAGAAAGCGGCCGGCACGGTCGAGGGCCGAGCTGATCTCCGGGCGCGCGTCGCGGGCGCCGAGGAGGCGCGCGCCCACCGGCCGCTGCAGCCGGCGCGCCGCGGCCAGCGCCGCCGGCTCGCCGCCGAGCTGCAGGATGTGCTGGACCCGGCTGCCGGGCCCGATCAGCCCGGTCGCGGCGAGGTCGGCACGGTTCATCAGCAGCTCCGGGGCAAACTCGGCAAAGGCGCCGCCGCGGCCGGGCTCGTCGGCGATCAGCGCGGTGACGCGCAGTACGCTGCCGCCCACCTGCAGGTGAGCGCCTGGCTGCAAGGCCAGGCCGCTCCACAGGCGCGCGTCGACCCAGGCCTCGCCGACGGGCGGGATGCCGTTGGCGGCGCGCGTCGGCCCGTAGGGTTCGCCGCTTAGCCGCAGCGCGCCGCGCAGGGGATAGCCCGGCTCCGCCGCCTTGATGGTGGCAAGCTGGGTCTGCTGGCCGTCGACGACGGCCACCACGCTGGGGAACTGTGCCACCGCCGCCGTGCGCAAGCCGAGTCCCTGCAGGCGTTCGCGGTAGTCGGCCGGGAACGCTTCGTGGCCTTCGACGATGGCGTCGGCACCCAGGGTATCCCCGCTGCCGCGCTCGATGGCCTGGCGCACGCGGTCGCTGAACAGGCCCACCGATACCACCGCCGCGGCGGCTACCGCCAGGGCCAGCGCCAGCACCAGCAGCTCGCCGCTGCGCCAGCCGCGGCGCAGCCGCGCCAGCGCGTGCCGCAGGGCCGCCGCCCAGCCAGCCCGTGTTTCTCGCAGGGGCATCTGCGGGCTATTCATGCAGCCGGCCCTGGTTCAGTGTCAGCACGCGGCCGCAGCGCCTGGCCAGCGCGGTGTCGTGCGTCACCAGGATCAGGGTGGTGCCGCGCGAACGGTTGAGCTCGAACAGCAGGTCGATGATATGCGAGCCGGTGACGAGGTCGAGGTTGCCGGTCGGCTCGTCGGCGAACAGGATGTGCGGCTCGGCGGCGAAGGCGCGGGCGATGGCGACGCGCTGCTGCTCGCCGCCGGACATCTGGTGGGGATAATGATCGAGCCGCTGTCCCAGCCCCACCCGCTCCAGCACGGTGCGGGCGCGCGGGCCGGCGTCGGCATAGCCGGCCAGCTCGGCCGGCAGCATCACGTTCTCCAGGGCGGTGAGCCCCGATAGCAGCTGGAACGACTGGAATACGAAGCCGACGCGGCCAGCGCGCAGGCGCGCGCGGCCATCCTCGTCCAGCTCCGTCAGGGAGCGACCGTCGAGCCGGATCTCGCCGGCGGTGGGCAGGTCCAGCCCGGCCAGCAGCGACAGCAGGGTGGTCTTGCCGGAGCCGGAGGCGCCGACGATGGCCACCGACTCGCCCGCCAGCACCCGCAGCGACAGGCCGTCGAGAATCGACAGCAGGTCGCCGCCGCCGGTATTAATCTGCTTTACTACGCCCTCCGCGAAGACCGCCTCGGCTGCCGTGTCCGTCGCGGTGCGTACCGTCAAGCCCGTGTCTGCGTCCATGAAAGCGATCTTTCCCCGTCGGTTCCTGGTGCTGGTCCTGCTGCTGTGCGGCCTGGTCGCCCCTTCCCAGGCCTGCGCCGCGGCCCGGACGGACGACCACACCATCCTGGTGTGGGGTGACAGTATCAGCGCCGGCCTGGGCCTGGACGCGGATGCCGGCTGGGTACATCTATTGGAGCGCCGGCTCCAATCTCAAGGCAGCGGCTACGCCGTCGTCAACGCCTCGGTGTCTGGCGAGACCACCGCCGGCGGCCTGTCACGGCTGCCTGCGGCCTTGGACCGGTTCCATCCGGCGATCGTTCTCATCGAACTGGGCGGCAACGACGGCCTGCGCGGCCAACCGCTCGACGCCATGCGCACCAACCTGGAAAAGATGATCGCCCTCTGCCGCGGCTCGAAGGCGCGCCCGGTGCTGTTCGAGATGCGCATCCCGAGCAACTACGGACCTGCCTATAGTGACCGTTTCGCCCAGGTGTTCGGCGCCGTGGCGGCGGCGCAGAAGGTGCCGCTGGTGCCGTTCTTCCTCGCCGCCATCGCCACCGACCGCGCCCGCTGGTTCCAGGACGACGGCATCCATCCCAACGCCCAGGCCCAGCCGCAACTGCTGGACGCGGTGTGGCCCACCCTGGCACCGCTGTTGCATCCATAGGCAGGCCAGCCGCGTACAGGCCACCATACTCACAAAAAAACAGCGGAGCGGCCCAGCATGAAAATCGCGGTAATCGGCAGCGGCATCTCAGGTCTCGGCGCAGCCTATTTCCTGGCCCGGCGGCACCAGGTGGTGCTGTTCGAGCAGGACCGCCGCGTCGGCGGCCACAGCAATACGGTGGCGATCGAGACGGCGCGTGGCCAGCTCGACATCGACACCGGCTTCATCGTCTGCAACCCGGTGAACTATCCGAACTTCTACCGCTTCCTCGACGAGCTGGAGGTGCCGCGCCAGGACAGCGACATGTCGCTGGGCGTATCGGTGGAGGACGGCCGGGTGGAATGGGCCGGCGACGAGGACCTGAGCAAGATCTTCGCCCAGCCCTCGCTGATGTTCTCCCCCGGGCACCTGCGCATGCTGCTGGCGGTGGTGCGCTTCAACCGTCACGTCAAGAGCCTGCTGGCCTGCAACCGGCTGCCGGACATCACGCTCGGCGAGTTCCTGGAACGGCACCGCTATCCGATATCGCTGCGGGTGCGTTACGTGGCGGCCATGGCCGGCCCGATCTGGAGCACTTCGACCCGCGGCGTGATGGAGTTCCCCTTCCCGGCCTTCGCCCGCTTCTTCGATTCGCACGGCCTGCTCAACGTCTACCAGCGGCCGCAGTGGCAGACCGTGTGCGGCGGCTCGCGGCGCTACGTCGAACGCGTGCTGGCACAGTTCAAGGGCGAGCTGCGCCTGGGCGCGCGCGTGACCCGCCTGCAGCGCGAGCATGGCGGCGTGACCCTGACCACCGCGGCCGGCGAGGAGCGCTACGACGCGGTGGTCTGCGCGGCCCATTCCGACCAGGCGCTGCGCCTGCTGCCCGACGCCTCCGAGGCGGAGTGCAGCCTGCTGGCCAACGTGCCGTATTCGACCAACCTGGCATACCTGCACACCGATACCACGCTGATGCCGAAGCGCCGCCGTGCCTGGTCGAGCTGGAACGCGCTGCTGGCGCGCGACGAGCTGAACAGCGAACCGATCGCGGTGAGCTACTGGATGAACAAGCTGCAGAACCTGCCGGCCGGCACCGACTACATCCTCACGCTCAATCCGTCGCGGCCACCGCAGCTGGACCGGGTGCTGTACCAGACCCGCTACGAGCACCCGCTGTACACACCGGCCACCATCGAGGCGCAACGGCGGCTGCCCGAAATACAGGGCCGCAACCGCATCTGGTGGGCCGGCGCCTGGACCGCCTACGGCTTCCACGAGGACGGCTTCAAGTCGGGACTGCGGGCGGTGGCGGGTATCGATCGGGAGTGTTTGCCGACCTGGGCGAACGGTATCGAGCTGGACAGCCAGCGACCCGCGATCGCTCCGGCGGGCCTGACCGGCTTGACGGAAGCCGCCTAGCGGCTGCTGCGCCGCAGCGAGACTCCGTTCCCACGACCGTTACCTGAAGCCTGCATAATCCGCCCATGACGCCGACGCCGGACACCGCCTGCCTGTATGCCTGCCGTGTGATGCACCGGCGGCGGGTGGCGCCGCTGTACCGCTTCGTCTACCGGGTGTTCTACCTGCTGCTGGATATCGACCGCATCGGCGAGGCCGGCCGCGGCGTGCGCTTCTTTTCCCGCAACCGCTTCAACCTGCTGGCCTTCCACGACCGCGACCACGGCGACGGCGGCGGCGATCTGCGCGGCTGGGCCGAGCGCGTGCTGGCCGGCGGTGGCATCGACCTGGCCGGCGGCCGCATCCGGCTGCTGACCCTGCCGCGGCTGCTGGGACACGCCTTCAACCCGATCAGCCTGTGGTATTGCGAACACCGCGACGGCACCCTGCGTGCCGTCATCGCCGAGGTGAACAACACCTTTGGTGAGCGGCATTGCTACCTGCTGGGCGCCGATGGCGCGCCGATGGCCTACGAGACGCGCCACGAGAAGGACAAGTGCTTCCACGTGTCGCCGTTCTTCGGGGCATCCGGGCGCTATCGCTTCACTTTCGGCGAGCCGCGGGAGCGCGTGCGGGTGGCGATCCACGAGACCCGCGACGGCCTGCCGCTGCTCGACGCCACCGTGGCGGGCGAGCGGCTGCCATTGCGCGACGGGGCGATCCTTAAACTGGCGGCGCGTATGCCGCTGATGACGCTCAAGGTGGTGGCCGGCATCCACTGGGAAGCGCTCAAGATCTGGATACGCGGCGGCAGGTTCCACCGCAAGCCGGAACCGCCGGCGCTCGAGATCACTTAGGGAACATGCAGGCCCGGCTGCCCGCCCGATGGCGGGAAGCTTGCTAGGGATTGGGGAAGCCGTGCGGCCCAGCCCCCCGAAACAGGGGCTACCGGCCGCATCCGGACCCGGGAAAAACTCGTAAAGCGGGAGGTGGCCGCGCAATTGTGCGACGGCTGGAACAGGGGATTAGACGATGAAAGACCGGGACTTCGAAGGCGAGGGTGCGCTGGACCGCATCATGGGCCGCGACGGGTTTTCGCCCGACCTGCCGCAGACGTTCACCAGGAGCGAAGGCCGCGGCCTGTCGCTGGGCCTGCGCCTGCTGCTCTACATGCTGTCCGGCATGCGCATGGGCAGCCTGGACGTGATGCTGCCGAACGGCGCCTCGCGCCGCTTCCAGGGCAGCGAGCCCGGTCCGCACGGAGTCTGGCACATCAAGAGCGAGCGCCTGCTCCGCCATGTGCTGGCCGCGGGCGAAGTGGGCATCGGCGACTCCTACATGGACGATTGCTGGGAATCGCCGGACCTGACCCGGCTGCTGCAGGTGCTGTATCTGAACGAACCCTACTACAGGGGGCCATTCGAAAAGAACTGGCTCGGCCGCGCCTACGGCTGGCTGCAGCACAAGCGCCGCGCCAACACCAAGCGCACGGCGCGGCGCAACATCGAACACCATTACGATCTCGGCAACGAGTTCTACAAGATGTGGCTGGACGACACCATGGCGTATTCCGCCGCGGTGTTCGCGGCGCCGAACGAGACCCTGCGCGAGGCGCAGCTCAACAAGTTCCGGCTGATGTACGAGCGACTCGACCTCGGTCCCGACCACCGGCTGCTGGAGATCGGTTCCGGCTGGGGCGGCTTCGCCATCTACGCGGCGCAGCGCTCGGGCTGCCGCGTGCATTCGATCACGCTGTCGCAGGAGCAGCTCGCCGAGGCGCGCGTGCGCGCCGAGAAGGCCGGGGTGGCGGACCGGGTGAGCTTCGAGCTGCGCGACTACCGCGACGTGCAGGAGCAGTACGACCGCGTGGTGTCGATCGAGATGTACGAAGCGGTGGGCGAGGAATACTGGCCGGCGTATTTCGCCGCCATCCGCGCCTCGCTCAAGCCGGGCGGCCGCGCCGCCATCCAGGGCATCACCATCAACCCGGCGATCTTCGACCACTACCGCAGCAAACGCGACTTCGTGCAGAAATACATCTTCCCGGGCGGCATGCTATGCCCGCCGGGGCGCTTCGAGGACCTGGCGCGCGCCGCCGGCCTGCGCCCGTCCGACGCGAAGTTCTACGCCGACGATTACGCCGACACGCTGGCGCAGTGGCACCGCAACGTGCTCGGCGCCCGCGATACCATCGCGCAGCAGTTCGACGAGCGCTTCCTGCGCATGTGGCGCTACTATCTCAGCTATTGCGAATGCGGCTTCCGCACCGGCAGCATCGACCTGATGCAGATCACGCTGCACCGTGAGTAGGGGGTCCGACCGTCCATGCCGAACACGCTGAAGCTGATCTTCGCCCTGGCTTTCCTCTCCATCCTGTCGGCGACCCTGTGGGCCTCGGCGCACGTGCCGGTGTGGCAGATTCCGCCCGGCGTGGTCGGCCACCCCTGGTTCATCGCCACCCTGGTCGACACCTACCTGGCGTTCTTCACGTTCTGGCTGTGGGTGGCCTACAAGGAGACCTCCACCCTGGCCCGGGTGGCGTGGCTGGCCGCGATCTTCCTGCTCGGCAACATGGCGATCGCCGGCTACATGCTGCTGCAGCTGTTCCGCCTGCCGCCGGGTGCGGGCGTGGAGCAGCTCCTGCTGCGCCGCAAATGAGCGACAGCCCGGCCGTTTCCACAGCCTCCACCGGGGGTTTCTGGAAGCGGCGCGTGCTCGACCTGATCGTGGCCCAGCTGCGCCAGGGCATCACGCCGGACAGGATCGCGCTGACCCTGGCGCTCGGCGCGGTGCTGGCGGTGTTTCCCATCCTGGGTTCCACCACCGCGCTGTGCGCCGCGGCGGCGCTGTGGCTGCGCCTCAACCAGCCGATCATCCAGCTGGTGAACTGGTTCTGCTACCCGCTGCAGCTCGCGTTGCTGATCCCGTTCTACAGCGCCGGCGAGTGGCTGGGCGCGCCGCACCTCGCGCTGTCGGTGCCGCAGCTGGTGCAACGCTTCCAGCAGGGCCCGCTGCGATTCATCGCCGACTTCGCCACCATCGCGCTGGGCGGCATCGGCGCCTGGTGCCTGATCGCGCCGGTGGCCGCCGCCCTGCTGTACTTCGCGCTGCGCTCGCCGCTGCGGCTGATGGCGGTGCGCAGCCGCAGGTGATGCGGCAGGCAATTTCGCCTTGAGTCAGCTCCGGCCGGCGTGTTAATCTGGTCAGCATGACTAGAAACGCCAAACCATCGAGGAAGAAACCCGCGTCGCCGCCGATCGTGAAGTCGCAACCGGGTTATTGGTTGTTGCAAGACGCCAAGGCGCGTTTCAGCGAACTGGTGCGCAAGGTGCGCAGCGAGGGGCCGCAGCATGTGACCGTGCACGGCCGCGACGAAGTCGTCATCATCGCTGCCGAAGAGTTTCGCCGGCTCAAGGGCGATATGACGGGCCGCGCCCTGATCGAGGCGCTGCAGGCATCTCCCTACCGTGAGATCGACATCGAAGCGGAACGCACCCCCATGCCGGTGCGTGATGTGACGCTGTGACGGGCTGGCTGCTCGACACCAATGTCCTGTCCGAGCTGCGCCGCCCCAGGCCGGAACCGAAAGTCGTCGCATTCGTGGAGAAGCAACCGCTGGAGCGCTTGTACGTCAGCGCCGTCAGCCTGGCCGAAATCCGTTTCGGCATCGAGCGGCTCACGGATGCCAATCGCCGCGCGGAGCTGAATGATTGGTTGACGCTCAAGCTGCGGCCGATGTTCGAACAGCGGGTGCTGCAGGTCACGGAAGATGTGATGTTCAAATGGCGCCTGCTGGTCGAGGAAGGCCGCAAGATGGGGCATACGTTCTCACAGCCCGACCTCATCATCGCTGCGACGGCTTTGCACCATGGACTGACGGTGGTTTCGCGCGACGCCGGCGGCTATGCGAAAACGCGCGTGTCCTTGTTCAATCCCTGGGCTTGACGTCGTTTCAGACGGCACGTCTTCACAGGTAGCTCAGCCACCAGTATTCCTTGTGCCGCGCCTTGTAGCCGGCATACCAGCGGCACAGCGGATACAGCAGCAGGATCAACAGCAGCCAGACCAGGTAGACCCGCGCCAGGCTGGGCTCGTAGCCGGCAGGCAGCTGCTTGGAAAACGCCGGCACCGTGGTGCGGAAGGCAATGCGCACGGCAATGTCCGAGGCCAGGTGGATCAGCGGCAGGTGCAGCAGGTAGAAGAAGAACGGCACCCGCCCGAACACCGTCACGCGGTCGGCGAGCGCGCCGCGCCAGCGCTCGAGCCAGGGCAGCAACAGCAGCACCGGCCCCAGCGTCATCAGCAGGTACTGCAAGGACGGCGGGTACTTGGTGGTGTTGAGGGCGTCGAGGAGCGTGTAGAGCGTGCCGCGCGCGTTGGCGGTCCACTGCTGCGCATCGCCGTAATAGTTGGAGAGGCGCAGCAGGATGAACAGCAGGACGGCGGCACCGCCCAGGCCGCGCATCCAGCGGTCGCGCTGCGCGGCCGGCAGCAGCAGCACGTCGCCGAAAACGTAGCCCAGGGCCATCACGCCCGCCCACGGCACCAGCGGATACAGGGCCGCGATCTGGTAGCCGGAGGCCAGGGTCTCGAAGCGCGGTTCGTGCAGCAGCGCCCAGGCCCAGCCGGCCGCGCCGGGGAAGTCGCGGTAGTGCCAGCCGTCGAAGGCGTTGTGGCCGAACACCAGCGCCAGGCCCACCGCCGCCATCGCCGCGCGCGGCAGGTACAGCAGCGCCGCCAGCACCACCATCGACCAGCCCAGCGCCCAGATCACCTGGAAGTTGACGCCGTTGAGGTCGAAGCGCCAGCAGAAGCTGATCCAGGTCAGTTCCAGCAGCACCAGCCACAGCCCGCGGGTGAGCAGGAAGCGCTGCACCCGGCCGCGGCTGCCGGCGCCGCGGGCGTACAGGAAGGCGCTCGTCCCCGCCAGGAAGACGAAGGTGGGGGCGCAGAAGTGGGTGATCCAGCGGGTCAGGAACAGGGCCGGCGAGGCCTTCGACAAATCGGTGGGCTCATACGGAAAAGGACTGAAGTAGTCCCGCACGTGGTCGATGGCCATGATGATCATGACCACGCCGCGCATGAGGTCGATCGAGGCGATGCGCGGCGCCGCCCGGGCCGGAGCCTGTGCCGCCGCCACCGTCTCTACGCGCACGTCCATAGCGCCTCCTGACGGATCGGACCGATGGGTGCCGCAAACCGCGCTTCGCCGGGCTCAGCGCCCCGCGAACACGCGCTCCAGCTCCTCCAGCGCCTCGCCGGTATAGACCGCGATGTGCTGCATGTGCGGCAGGGTGTCGCGGCAGCCGGTGTAACCGAAATTGAGCGTGCCGGCGTAGCTGACGCAGGTGATGTTGAGCGCCTGGCCGTGGGTCAGCAGCGAGATCGGATACATCGCCTCGAGGCGGGCACCGGCGAAATACAGCGGCTTTTCCGGGCCGGGCACGTTGGAGATGGTGACGTTGAACATCGGCCGGCCACGCCCGCCCAGGCCAGTGACCAGGGCCAGCACGAAGGGCGCCATGAAGGCCGCGGTGTAGTTGTCCAGGCTGGACTTGGGCAGGCGCTGCAGGTGCTCCTTCGAGCGCTGGGTGGAGGCGCGGATCGCGGCGAGGCGCTCGCGCGGGTCGGCCACGTCGGTGGCGAGGTTGGCCAGGATGAAGCTGATGGCGGTGCCCAGGGTGTCGTCGCCCTGCGGCCGCACCGACACCGGCAGGCCGGCGGTGAGCGGACGCCTGGGCAGGGCGCCGGATTCCTGCAGGAAGCGGCGCAATGCGCCGGAGCACAGCGCCAGCACGATGTCGTTGAGGGTCACGTCGGCCTGCCGTGCGAGCCGGCGCAGCCGCTCCAGCTCGTACTGCTGGGTGGCGAAGCGGCGCGGCGCGGTGATGCGCTGGTTGAGCACCGACTTGGGCGCGCTGAACGGTGCCACCAGGCCGGGGTCGGCATCCTTGCCGGTGTGCCAGATCTTGGCCATCGCCCGCGCCACCTCCGGCAGGGTCGACGCCTGCCGCCGCGCGGCCTCGTAGAGCGCGTTCATGCGGCGCGACAGGCTGGCGGCGCGCGGCTCCTCCTCCCGCGGCTTGAGGCGTCCCAGCGCCCACGGCGGCGACAGGCTGCGGTTGCGCGGCGACTCGGACATGGCGCGCTGGATCATGCGCATGCCGGCCATGCCGTCCATCAGCGCATGGTGCATCTTGGTGTAGAGGGCGAAGCGGCCGCCCTCCAGCCCCTCGATCAGGTGGCATTCCCACAGCGGGCGCTGCAGGTCCAGCGGATGGCTGTGCAGGCGCGACACCAGCACGCCCAGCTCGCGCTCGCCGCCGGGTTGCGGCAGGGCGGAGTGGCGCATGTGGTAGTCGAGGTCGACGTTGCGATCGACCTCCCAGGCCGGCAGCACGCCGCTGAGCGGCGACTGCACCAGGCGCAGGTTCCAGGGCGGCACCATCTTGCCGGAGCCTTCCTTGAACCGCGCCACGATGTCGTTCAGGAAGCCGGCCTTGGCACCTTTGGGCGGCGACAGAATCTGCAGCCCGGCCACGTGCATCGGCGAATTGCTCGACTCCACGTAGAGCCAGGCCGCATCCAGCGGCTTGAGCCTTCTCATCTCCTCTCCCCGAGGTTGCAGGCGGTTATTAGTTGTGCCGACTCTACCCGGTTCCGGAATTGTGTGCAGCGGCGCCAGCGGGCAGCCCGGCCAGCTGGTCCAGCTCGCGGTCCTTGCGCTCCCAGATGCCGTTGATCCAGAGCTGGAAGCGCTCGCGGAACGCGGCGTCCTCCTGGTAGTCGCCGCCGATCAGCTCCCGCGGCACCGGCAGCACCCGCACCCGCACGCGGATGTCGCGCTGGTCGCCGCACAGGAAGCTGCCCAGCGGCCCGTAGTCGCTGGGCGCGTAGCTGAGGGTGACGTCGACCACTCCGGCGAAACGCTCGCCCATGGCGTTGAGGGTGAACGACAGGCCGGCCGCCTTGGGGCGCAGCAGATGCCGGTAGGGCGAGCCGCGGGCCGCGCGCTTGGCCTCGGTGGAGCGCGTGCCTTCGACGAAGGTGACCATGGCCATCGGGATGCGCCGGTTCTTGTCGCAGGCCGCCCGCGTGGCTTCCAGGTCCTGCAGCCGCAGCGCCGGGTTGGCGGCGACGTCGGCCTTGGAGTGCCGCTTCATGAAAGGCATGTCCATCGCCCAGCAGACGAAGCCGATCACCGGCACCCACAGCAGTTGCCGCTTGAGGAAGAAACGAGGGAACGGGAGCTGCCGCCCTAAGATGTCCACCAGCAGCGGGATGTCGGCCCAGGACTGGTGATTGCACACCAGCAGCCAGCTCTTGCTCCGGTCCAGCCCGCCGTCGATCACGATGTCACGCCGCGGCCCGTGCAGCAGCAGGTAGATGAAGCGGTTGAGCCCCCACCACCAGCCCGAGCAGATCGGCTCCAGCGCCACCCGGGTCCACCAGGCACGCCCCGCCAGCGACGGCGTCGCCAGCTTGAGCAGCGCCACCGGCACGAATACCGCGAAGCAG
This sequence comes from Nevskia sp., assembly GCA_031291075.1. GTDB lineage: Bacteria > Pseudomonadota > Gammaproteobacteria > Nevskiales > Nevskiaceae > Nevskia. The sequence continues at coordinate 42,778 of JARLJS010000178.1, forward strand.
AACAGCAGTGCAGCCAGCATCAGGATGAAGGTGAGGACGCCGACGAGCGGCGGCGGCAACCAGCGCAACACGGCCTTCTAGCTCCCGCGGTGATAGGCGGGACTCAGGTCCCGCACCGCCTCCACCAGCGCCGCCACGCTCTCGGTGGGCGTGTGCTGCAGGATGCCATGGCCCAGGTTGAAGACGTGGCCGGGCCCGGACCCGTAGTCCGCCAGCACCTCCGCCACCAGGCCGCGCACCGCCTCCGGCCCGGCGAACAGGGCGGCGGGATCGAGGTTGCCCTGCAGGGCGACGCGGCCGCCCACCGCGCGGCGGGCGTCGGCCAGGCTGGCGGTCCAATCCACGCCGAGGGCGGCGCAGCCGGCGCCGGCCATCTCGCCCAGATGTGCCGCCGCCCCTTTGCTGAACAGGATCACCGGCACACTGGGCGCGAGCTGCCGCAGGCGCTCCACCACCTGCCGCATCGACGCCAGCGAAAAACCGCGGAAGCCCTGCGGGTCGAGCGTGCCGCCCCAGGTGTCGAACACCATCAGGGCGTCGGCGCCGGCGCGGACCTGGGCGGCCAGGTAGAGGGAGACCGCTTCGGCCAGCTTGTCGAGCAGGGTCTTGAGCAGGTCCGGCCGCTCGTAGCGCAGGCGCTTGGCGTGGACGAAGTCGCGCGAGCCGGATCCCTCGATCATGTAAGTGGCCAGCGTCCAGGGACTGCCGGCGAAGCCGATCAGTGGCACCCGCCCGGCCAGCGCCGTCTTGATGGTGCGCACTGCGTCCATCACGTAGCGCAGCTCGGTCTCGGGGTCGGGCACCGGCAGCGCAGCGATGGCCGCTTCGCTGCGCAGCGGACGGTGGAACGCCGGGCCTTCGTTGTCGACGAAATGCAGGCCCAGGCCCATCGCGTCCGGCACGGTGAGGATGTCGGAGAACAGGATGGCCGCGTCGAAGCCGAAGCGGTCGATCGGCTGCAGCGTCACCTCGCAGGCCAGTTCCGGGGTTTTGCAAAGGGCCAGGAAGTTGCCGGCCTTGGCGCGGGTGGCGCGGTATTCGGCCAGGTAGCGACCGGCCTGGCGCATCAGCCAGACCGGCGTGCGTTCCACCGGCTCGCGCCTAAGCGCTCGGAGGAAGAGATCATTCTTTGGTGGATTCACTGGGATCTTTTGGGTTAGATGCAATCGGAACGAAGTGAGGGGTAAGGTCGCGCCCGGCTTGCGCCGGGGCGCTGTGAGGGGTGAGGGGACAAGCAAACAGCACGACGCGATCGACCCTGCTGTTTGCTTGTCCCCTCACAGGCCGCGCAGCGGCCGACCTCACTCCTCACTCCTCACAGCAGAAGCGATCTCTGCCTGGATCGCCTCGGCCGCGGCGCACGGGTCGGCAGCGTCGCGGATCGGTCGCCCCACCACCAGGTAGTCGGCGCCGGCCTGCAGCGCACGCGACGGCGTCATCACCCGCTTCTGGTCGGACTCCGCCCGGTTGTCGACCGGGCGGATACCCGGGGTGACCACGATCAGCTCGCGCGGCGCCTCGGCCCGCAGCTTCGCCACTTCCAGGCCGGACGACACCACCCCATCGCAGCCGGCCTGCAGGGCGCGGCGCGCGCGCGACAGCACCAGCGCCTCGACGTCGCACTGGAAGCCGAGGTCGTCGAGGTCGCCGCGGTCGAGGCTGGTGAGAGCGGTGACGGCCAGCACCTTCAGGCCGTGGGTCTTGGCCTGCGCCGCCGCCTGCATGATGGCCTGGTTGCCGTGCACGGTGCAGAACTGCGCGCCGCGCTCGGACAAGGCGCGTACTGCGCGGCCCACGGTTTCCGGGATGTCGAAGAACTTGAGGTCGACGAACACCTGCTTGCCCTGCCCGCGCAGCCACTCCAGCAGCTCGAAGAAGCCGGGCGCCATGCACAGCTCCATGCCGATCTTGTAAAAGCCGGCGGCGGCGCCGATGCGTTGCACCAGGGTGCGCGCGGCGGCGGCTTCAGGCAGGTCGAGGGCGACGATCAGGCGGTCGCGGGCGGGGATGTTCATAGGTTTCGTAATGATATGGACATGACGCCGCCCGCTCAATGCGGGAGCGGCGCCATTCCGAACAGGTGCCGGTGACCCAGCAACATCACCGCCCATAGCGCCAGCGACACCAGCGGCACCAGCCAGCCGATCTCAGCGGGCACCAGGCGGTTGCGCCCGGCCAGGATGGCGCCGCCGGGGATGATCGAGGTCTCGGCAGCGAACGGCTGCCAGGCCTGCGGGTTGCGGCGCGCCACCTTGGCGTCGATCGACGGCATGCCGGCCAGGGCGGTCAGCAGGAAGGTGCCGAAGAACAGGGTCGACGCCAGTTCGCCGTTGCCGAGGATGTGCACCAGCGCCCACAGCGTGAACGACCACATCATGGGATGGCGGGTCACGCGCAGGATGCCGCGCGCGCTGCCGCGGCGGGTGCCGGCCTCGGCCGGGTCGAGGCTGACGGTGGAGAAGGAGGCAACCAGCAGGAATACCGCGGGCAGCATCAGCGCGGCCAGCAGCCAGCGCAGCCAGTCCGGCGCGACCCACAGCAGGGTCCGCGGCGCGTGGTTGAACGACACCACCAGGAACACGATGGCGGCGACGGAACCAAGCGAGAACAGGGCGCGGAAGCCCTTGTCTCCCAGCGGCCCGGCCAGCGCGCCACGCAGGCCGCTGCCGGCGATTCCGATATGCAGCACCAGCCAGGCCAGGCTGGCGGCGATCAATGCGGTCATGCCGACCTCCGCGAATTCCCCGCCTTCAGCCGCCCCCGGCAACTGCGGGCGGTACCGCCACGGCCACCAGTCGCCGGCTCAACAACAACACACCGCCGTAGTAGCTCGCATAGTAGCCCAGCACGACGCCGAGCAATGCCAGCGTGGGCAGGGTTTGCGCCGACCCCAGCGAGGCCAGCACGGCGCGCGGGTCCTGCGACGCGCCAGCCTGGTTCAGCTTGGGGTAGATCACGGCGAAGCGATAGGCGATGCGTGCGACGAACAATGCCGACACGGCCAAGCCGATATACAGGTTGGGGATGTAGTAGCGCTGCGCTTCACGCGTCTCGAAGCGGGTATGACGCAGGCTCAGCAGCGCCAAGCCAGTGCCCGCGGCGGCCCCGGCGCCGATTCCCAGCGGAGCCGTAGGGCACCATCGACAGCGCGCACAGCGCCACCACCGCCGCCGCCATCAGCGCCACGCGCAGGCTCATGCGGCGCGGCTGCACACGCTGCGGACCGATGTGGCTGCGGTAGCGGCGGTACAGCCGATACAGGAGCAACGCGGCAAAGAGGAACACCAACAGTCCATGCGGCGCCATTGCGCGGTCTCCTTGAACGGCGGCCTGTCAGGGCCATTACCATAGCCGAGCGCGGCGCGGCTTGGCGAGCGTGCCGCCGGTCTCCGGCCGCGGCGTGCGGCACTTTACGGCAGGCGCGTGCCGATCGCCTTGAGCACCGCGTGCGTGCGGTCGCGGGGCGAGCTGAGCGTCGGCCGCGGCGGGCCGCCCCGGCCCCGCCGCTCAGACGCCGAGATGGTCGAGGATGCCCTGTGCCGCCTCGCGCCCTTCGTACACCGCGGTGACCACCAGGTCGGAGCCGCGCACCATGTCGCCGCCGGCGAACACCTTGGGGTTGCTGGTCTGGAAGCGTTGCTGCTCGGAGGTGGCGACGCGGCCGTCCGCGTGCAGGCTGATGCCGAACTGGGCGAACCAGGGCTCGGGGCTGGGGCGGAAGCCGAAGGCCAGGATGACGCGGTCAGCCGGCAGCACCTCCTCGGAACCCGGCACCACCTCCGGCTGGCGGCGGCCCTTGGCGTCCGGCGCGCCGAGGCGGGTCTCGACCAGGCGCACGCCCTCGACCTTGCCGTTGCCGACGATCTCGACCGGCTGGCGGTTGAACAGGAAGCGCACGCCCTCTTCCTTGGCGTTGGCCACCTCGCGCCTGGAGCCGGGCATGTTGGCCTCGTCGCGGCGGTAGACGCAGGTGACGCGCGCCGCCTGCTGGCGGGCGCTGGTGCGATTGCAATCCATGGCGGTGTCGCCGCCGCCCAGCACCACCACGCGCTGGCCGCGCATGTCGATGAACTGGGACGGGTCGGTCTCCAGGCCCATCACACGGTTGACGTTGGAGATAAGGAACGGCAGTGCCTGGATCACGCCCGGCAGGTCCTCGCCGGGGAAACCGCCCTTCATTGCGGTGTAGGCACCGGTGCCGAGGAACACGGCATCGTATTCGTCCAGCAGCTGCTGGAACGGGATGTCGCGGCCGATCTCGGTGTTGAGGCGGAATTCCACGCCCTGGCCTTCGAGCAGGCCGCGGCGGGTCTTGACCACCTCCTTTTCCAGCTTGAACGGCGGGATGCCGAAGGTGAGCAGGCCGCCGATCTCGCCGTAGCGGTCGAACACCACCGGGTGCACGCCGTTGCGGACCAGCACGTCGGCGGAGGCCTGGCCGGCCGGGCCGGCGCCGACCACGGCGACACGCTTGCCGGTGGGCACCACGCCGGACATGTCCGGGCGCCAGCCCTGCTTCACCGCCTCGTCGGTGATGTACTTCTCGATGTTGCCGATGGTGACGGCGCCGAAGCCGTCGTTGAGGGTGCAGGCGCCCTCGCACAGCCGGTCCTGCGGGCAGATGCGGCCGCAGATCTCCGGCAGCGAGTTGGTGCGGTGGCACAGGTCCGCCGCCGCGAACAGGTTGCCTTCCTGCACCAGCTTGAGCCAGTTGGGGATGTAGTTGTGGACCGGGCACTTCCACTCGCAGTACGGGTTGCCGCAGTCGAGGCAGCGCCCGGACTGGGCCGCGGCCTGGTCCGGCTTGTACTGGCCGTAGATCTCGCGGAAATCGTGCAGGCGGATTTCCACCGGGGCCTTCTTCGGATCCTGGCGCGGGAGGTCCAGGAACTGCATGACGTTCTTGTTAGCCATCTTGATCGTGAGACGTGAGACGTGAGACGTGAGACGCAAGCGGGTGGCGCCGCGCTCGTATTGCCGCCGTTGCTTCGTAGTTCAGGTTCATTGCCATTTTCGACCGCGGAAGATGAGGCATGAGGCGGCTGGTGCTGCCAAGCCGACCCGCTGTTGCCTTTCACGTCTCACGTCTCACCTCTCACGTCTCACTGCGGCGGCTACGCCGCAGCCCGGATAGCGACCAGCAAGGACCCGATGTCCGCCGCCTTGGGCTTGGCCAGCCAGAACTTGCCGACGTAGTCGCGGAAGTTGTCGATGATCTCCTCGCCCCACTCGCTGCCGGTGGCCTCGACGTAGTCGCGCAGCACGTTCATCAGGTAGTGGCGATGGCCTTCCATGTGCTCGGCGACGATGCGGTGGATGTCGATCAGCTCGTGGTTGTAGCGGTCGACGAAGTTGCGCTGCTCGTCGAGCACGTAGGCGAAGCCGCCGGTCATGCCGGCGCCGAAATTGACGCCGACCCGGCCCAGCACCACCGCCACGCCACCGGTCATGTACTCGCACCCATGGTCGCCCACTCCTTCGACTACCGCCAGCGCGCCGGAGTTGCGCACGGCGAAGCGCTCGCCCGCGGTTCCCGCTGCATACAACGTGCCGCCGGTGGCGCCGTAGAGGCAGGTGTTGCCGATGATGACCGTCTTGTTGGTCTCGAACCGCGCGCCGCGCGGCGGGCGTACCACGATGCGGCCGCCGGCCATGCCCTTGCCGACGTAGTCGTTGGCCTCGCCCTCCAGCTCCAGGTTGAGGCCACCGGCGTTCCACACGCCGAACGACTGCCCGGCGGCGCCGCGCAGGCGCAGGGTGACCGGCGCGTCGGACATGCCCAGGCTGCCGTGGCGGCGGGCGATCTCGCCGGACAGGCGGGCGCCGACGGAACGGTGGGTGTTGTTGACCTCGTACTCGAACACGCCGCCGGCCTTGCGCTCGATCGCGGGCAGCGCGTCGCGCACCATGCGCTCGGCCAGCTCGCCGCGGTCGTGCGGCGGATTGGGGCTGGTGCAGTACTGCGGGGCGTCGCTGACCATGCCCGCGGCCGACAGGATCGGCGACAGGTCCAGGCCGCGCTGCTTGTCGGTGCTGCCGGGCGCGATCTCCAGCAGGTCGGTGCGGCCGATCAGCTCGGCCAGGCTGCGCACGCCCAGGCGCGCCAGCCACTGGCGCGTCTCCTCCGCCACGAAGCGGAAGTAGTTCATGGCCATTTCCGGCAGGCCGACGAAGTGGTTGTCGCGCAGCACCTTGTTCTGGGTGGCGACGCCGGTGGCGCAGTTGTTGAGGTGGCAGATGCGCAGGTACTTGCAGCCCAGCGCGACCATCGGCCCGGTGCCGAAACCGAAGCTCTCGGCGCCGAGGATGGCCGCCTTGACCACGTCCAGGCCGGTCTTGAGACCGCCGTCGGTCTGCACCCGCACCTTGTCGCGCAGGCCGTTGAGCCGCAGCGTCTGGTGGGTCTCCGCCAGGCCCAGCTCCCACGGCGTGCCGGCGTACTTGACTGAGGTCAGCGGGCTGGCGCCGGTGCCGCCGTCGTAGCCGGAGATGGTGATGAGGTCGGCGTAGGCCTTGGCCACGCCGGCCGCGATGGTGCCGACGCCAGGGCCGGACACCAGCTTGACCGAGACCAGTGCCTGCGGGTTGATCTGCTTGAGATCGAAGATGAGCTGGGCCAGGTCCTCGATCGAGTAGATGTCGTGGTGCGGCGGCGGCGAAATCAGCGCCACGCCGGGGCGCGCGTAGCGCAGCCGCGCGATCATCTCGTTGACCTTGTCGCCGGGCAGCTGGCCGCCCTCGCCGGGCTTGGCGCCCTGGGCGACCTTGATCTGCAGCACCTCGGCGTTGATCAGGTACTCCGGCGTGACGCCGAAGCGGCCGGAAGCAACCTGCTTGATCTTGGAGGTCTTCTCGGTGCGGTAGCGCGCCGGGTCCTCGCCGCCCTCGCCGCTGTTGGAGCGGCCGCCGAGGCGGTTCATGGCGATGGCCAGGGCCTCGTGCGCCTCCGGCGACAGCGCGCCGAGCGACATGCCGGCGGAGTCGAAGCGCTTGAGCATGCTCTCCACCGGCTCCACCTGCGAAAGCTCGATCGGCTGCGCCTTGTCGCTGAGGTGGAACAGGTCGCGGAACGTCGCCACCGGGCGCTTGTTCACCAGGTCGGCGAACACCTGGTAGTCGGCGTAGTCGCCGGAACGCACCGCCTTGTGCAGGCTGTTGACGACGTCCGGGTTGTAGGCGTGGTACTCGGCGTTCTGCACGTAGCGGTACAGGCCGCCCTGCTCCACCGGCTTGCGCTGGGTCCAGGCCAGCAGGCTGAGCTGGGTCTGCTCGGCCTGCAGCTCGGCGAAGCCGGTGCCCTGGATGCGGCTGACGGTGCCCTCGAAGCACAGCTTCACCACTTCCTCGTGCAGGCCGACGATTTCGAACAGCTGCGCGCCGCGGTAGCTGGAGATCGTGCTGATCCCCATCTTGGACATGATCTTGTACAGGCCCTTGTTGATGCCCTTGCGGTAGGAGCCCGCCAGGTCCTCCGGCGCCTTGCCCTTGATCTCACCGGTGCGCGCCATTTCGTACAGGCTGGCATAGGCCAGGTACGGGTAGACGCAGGAAGCACCGTAGCCGACCAGGCAGGCGAACTGGTGCGGGTCGCGCGCCACCGCAGTCTCGACGATGATGTTGCAGTCGCAACGCAGGCCGTCGCGGATCAGCCGGTGCTGCAGGGCTCCCACCGCCAGCAGGGCGTGGATCGGCAGCTTGTCGCGGGCGATGTTGCGGTCGGACAGCACCAGCACCACGGTGCCGGCACGCACCAGTTCCACGGCGCGCTCGCACAGCGCCTCCACCGCCGCCTTGAGCCCGAGCACGGGATCGTAGTTGAGGTCGAGCACGGCGTGGCGGTAGCCCTCGTCGCCCAGCGACAGCAGCTTGCGGAACTTGGCCTCGGACAGCACCGGCGAATCCACCAGCAGGCGGGCGGCGCGGTCCGGCGTCTCGTCGAACATGCTGCGCTCGGCGCCGAGCGAGCACTCCAGCGACATCACGATCTGCTCGCGCAGCGGATCGATCGGCGGGTTGGTGACCTGCGCGAACTGCTGGCGGAAGTAGTCGAACGGCGACCGCACCTTGGCCGACAGCACGGCGAACGGCGTGTCGTCGCCCATCGAGCCCACCGTCTCCTGGCCGCTCTCGGCCAGCGGGCGCAGGATCTCGCCGCGCTCTTCCTGGCTCAGCTGGAACAGCTTCTGGTAGACCGCGATGCTCTCAGGGTGCAGCTTGTCCAGCGCGGCGGGGTCCTCGTGCAAGGACGACTCCAGGCGCCGGATGTTGCGCTTCAGCCACTGCTTGTAGGGCTGGCGCGCGGCCAGCATGCGGTCGATGTCCATCGGCCGCATGAGGTTGCCGGACTCGGTGTCGATGGCCAGCATCTGGCCCGGGCGCAGCCGCCCCTTCTCGACCACGTCCTCCGTGGCCACGTCGTTGACGCCGATCTCGGAGGCTAGCGTGATGGTGCGGTCGCGGGTGATGACGTAGCGCGTCGGCCGCAGGCCGTTGCGGTCGGTGGCGCAGACGGCGTAGCGGCCGTCCGTCAGCACGATGCCGGCCGGGCCGTCCCAGGGCTCCATCTGCAGCGAGTTGTATTCGTAGAAAGCGCGCACGTCGGCATCCAGGCTTTCCACGTTCTGCCAGGCCGGAGGGATCAGCGCGCGCATCGCGGCGAACAGGTCCATGCCGCCGGCGAGCAGCACCTCCAGCATGTTGTCCAGGCTCTGCGAGTCGGAGCCGCTGAGCGACACCAGCGGCGCGATCTCGTCGATGTCGGGCAGGTCCTCGCACTGGTACTTGTAGCGCCGCGCCTGCGCCCACATGCGGTTGCCGGCGATGGTGTTGATCTCGCCGTTGTGCGCCAGGAAGCGGAACGGGTGCGCCAGCCGCCACTGCGGCAGGGTGTTGGTCGAAAAGCGCTGGTGGAACACGCAGATCGAGCTTTCCAGCAACGGATCGCCGAGGTCCTTGTACAGCACCGGCAGGTAGGCCGGCATGACCAGCCCCTTGTAGACGATCACCCGGCACGACAGGTGGGTGACGTAGAACTCGGCGTGCCCTTCCGCCTCGAGCATCTTCTCGGCGCGGCGGCGGGCCTTGAACAGCTTGAGCTCGAAGGCGTACTGGTGGGTGCCGGGCGCGGGCACGATGAAGGCCTGCTCCAGGCGCGGCAGCGTCTTCAGGGCCTCGGCGCCGCAGGCCTGGGGGTCGATCGGCAGTTCCCGCCAGCCGAGCAGCTTGAGCCCGTGGTGCTCGCAGGCCTGCTTCAGCACCTCGCGCTCGCGCGCCGCCCGCGCCGGGTCCGGCGACAGGAACACGTTGCCGGCGCAGTAGTGCTCGCCGAGCTTGAACTTCAGCTCGGCCGCCTTGGCGCGCAGGAAGCGGTCCGGCTTCTTCATCAGCAGGCCGCAGCCGTCACCGGTCTTGCCGTCGGCGGCGATCGCACCACGATGGGTCATGCGCTCGAGCGCGCGGATGGCGGTTTTGACCAGCTGGTGGCTGGCTTCGCCGTCCAGATGGGCGATCATGCCGAAGCCGCAGCTGTCGCGCTCGAATTCGGGGCGGTAAAGGCCCTCAGGTTGACCGGATTGTGATGTGTAGCTCATACAAGCGCCTCAAAGGCCCTTAGCGGCGGAGCGCCACCCTGCCGTGGCAACGGCCTTGTTTTGCACTAACGCGTCAAACGCCGGGGCTGGAAGCAGGGTGGATGAAAGCGCTGCCGCTTTTTGCTGCAGCGCAACCTCGCATTATAGATGCGAATGTCGTGCCGTCAATGCGACAATCAACCTCGGCCCGCCGGCTTCAGCCGTTGACGAACACGATCTTGTCGCCCACGCCGGCCGCGACCTCGCGGTAAGCCATCAGGGCTTCGCTCAAAGGCCGCTCACGCGGCGCCGGGGGCGGCGGCAGCAGGCCGGTGGCGAAGGCGATGCTGAAGCGGTCGAGCATCGGCGCGCAGGCACGGCTGTCGTACAACAGGGAGTTGACCCCGACGATGCTGCCGCCGCGCCGGTACAGCTCCAGCAGCGGCAATTCGGCCAGGCCGTCGTTGGGCGCCGAGATCACGGCGATGCGGCCGAATTCGGCCAGCGCCGCCACCGACGGCCCGAGCCAGTGACCGGTGGTGTCGAAGATGAGGTCGGCGCCGGCCGGGTAGTGGCGCCGCACGGCGGCCGACAGGTCGTCGCGCTCGCCCAGCAGGATGGATTCGAAGCCTTCGGCGGCCAGCTGCTCCACCTGCGCGGGACGGCGCACCGCGCCGATCACCTGGGCGCCGCACCAGCGGCCGAGCGCCAGGGCCGCGCGTCCGACGCTGCCGGAGGCGCCGATCACCACCAGCCCGTCGCCCGGCACCAGCCCGCCGCGTTCCAGCGCGTCCCAGGCCGTGGTGTAGGGAACGCCGCAGCTGGCGGCCTGGGCGAAGGTCAGCAGCGAGGGCTTGGGGGCGATGCCGTCGAGCGGCACGGCGATGCGCTCGGCGTGGCTGCCGTCGCGCACGAAGCCGAACTCCTTGCCGGTGCCCCATACCTCTTCGCCGATCAGCTCGGCCGGCCCGTCCACCACCACGCCAGCGAAGTCGCGGCCCGGCGTACGCGGCAGGGTCGTGTAGGGAAAGCGGCCGAGCACATTCTTGACGTCGCTGGGGTTGAGGCCGGCGGCGCAAACCTCGACCACCACTTCGTCCGGCTGCGGGCGCGGCGACGGCACCTGTTCCAGGCTGAGGGCGTCGAGGTTGCCGGTGCGGTCGAAACGGAGTGCTTTCATCATGGTGGGGGAATTCTAAGGCATGCGTGAGGTCGGGCGCGCCACGCGCGCGCCCTGTGAGGGGTGAGGGGTGAGGTCGCCCGCTTCGCGGGCTGTGAGGAGACAAGCAAAAGCGCCATGCAAGCACTTGGCGCACTCCCGCTTGTCTTCTCACCGCGCCCGCAGGGCGCGACCTCACTCCTCACAGGCGGCGCCAGCCGCCGACCTCACGCCCTCACCGCAGCCTGCGCGGGTCGAACAGCCGCTCGTGCTCGTCGAGGGCATAGCGGTCGGTCATGCCGGCGATGTAGTCGGCGATCACGCGCGCGCGCCCGGCCTGGCCTGCCTCGCGCTCGGCCGCCTCGGCCTCGGCGAAGAACTCGGGCAGCAGCAGGCGCGGATCGGCGAACAGCGCCTCGAACAGGTCGCGCACCACGCGCTGCGCCTTGACCATCACGCGGTGGACCTGGTAGTGGCGGTAGAGGTGCTGGCGCAGGAAGCGTTTGAGCTCCTGGTTTTCCTCCCGCACCTGGTCGCCGAAGCCGACCAGCGCGGCGGGCTGGGCACGGATGTCGTCCGGATGTTTCGGCTTGAGGCGGCGCAGCCGCTCGCGCGTGTGTTCGGTGAGGTCGCTGACCAGGGTGTTGGTCATGCGGCGGATGGTCTCGTGCCGCACCTGCTTGGGGCTGAGCCCGGAATAGGCTTTGACCACCACGTCGTGATGGCGCGCGAACAGGGGCACTTCGCGCAGCTGCTCGATGGTCAGCAGCCGCGCCCGCAGGCCGTCGTCGACGTCGTGGTTGTTGTAGGCGATTTCGTCGGCGAGGTTGGCGAGCTGGGCTTCCAGGCCGGGCTGCCGCTTCTTCAGGAAGCGCTCACCGACATCGCCGAGGCTGCGCGCCCGCTTGACCGAGCAATGCTTGAGGATGCCTTCGCGCGTCTCGAAGCACAGGTTGAGACCACGGAACTCGGCGTACTTGTCCTCCAGCTCGTCCACCACGCGCAGCGATTGGGCGTTGTGTTCGAAGCCGCCGTGCGGCTTCATGCAGGCGTTGAGGGCATCCTGCCCGGCGTGGCCGAACGGAGTGTGGCCGAGGTCGTGCGCCAGCGCGATGGCCTCCGCCAGATCCTCGTTCAGGGCCAGCGAGCGGGCGATGGTGCGCGCGATCTGCGCCACTTCCAGCGAATGCGTCAGGCGGGTGCGGAACAGATCGCCCTCGTGGTTGACGAACACCTGGGTCTTGTATTCCAGGCGGCGGAAGGCGGCGCTGTGGACGATGCGGTCGCGGTCGCGCTGGTACTCGCTGCGGTAAGCCGGGGCCGGCTCCGGGTGGCGCCGGCCACGCGAATTATCCTGCTGCGCCGCGTAAGGAGCGAGCGCGCTCACGGGCGTACCTTCACGACAGATTCAGCAGTGGCCCGCCGTGAGCTGACGCGCGCCTCCCGCACCCACAGCCCTTCGGGCTGGCACCGTGTCGGCGCGCTCATGCGGCGCAGTAGTGCGCCAGCGTCTGTTCGAGGGCGTCCGGGTCGAAGTCCGCGGTGACCACGGCCTCGCCGATGGCGCGAAGCAGCACCAGCCGGACGCGGCCGCCGGCGACCTTCTTGTCCTGCGCCATCAGCCCCCGGAAGTGATCCGGGGTAATGCCCTGCGGCGGCCGCACCGGCAGGCCGGCGCGCTGCACCAGCGCCACTACCCGTGCGGCGTCCTCCTCGGCGATCCAGCGCAGGCGCGCCGACAAGTCGGCGGCCATGCACAAGCCCAGGCCCACGGCTTCGCCGTGCAGCCAGGTCTCGTAGCGGGTATAGGTCTCCACCGCGTGGCCGAAGGTATGGCCGAGGTTGAGCAGCGCCCGCGGCCCGGCGCCGCCGTGCAGCGATTCGCGTTCGTCGGCGGCGACGATGCGTGCCTTCAGCGCGCAGCAACGCTCGATGGTTTCCGCCAGGGTCTCGGCGTCGAGGGCCAGCAGCCGGTCGAGGTCGCGCTCCAGGCGGGCGAACAGAGGAGCGTCGCCCAGCAGGCCGCACTTGATGACCTCCGCCAGGCCTGCGGCCAGCTCGCGCGCGGGCAGGCTGCGCAGGGTATCCGTGTCGGCAATCACCGCCTGGGGCTGGTGGAACGCGCCGATCATGTTCTTGCCGCGCGCGTGATTGACCCCGGTCTTGCCGCCGACGCTGGAATCGACCTGCGCCAGCAGGGTGGTGGGGATCTGCACGAAGTCGATGCCGCGCTGGTACACCGCCGCGCAAAAGCCGGCGAGGTCGCCAATCACGCCGCCGCCCAGCGCCACCAGCACGCCGTCGCGCGGCAGCCGCGCGGCCAGCAGCCAATCCAGCACGCGCTCGGCATTGGCCCAGGTCTTCTGGGTCTCGCCGGCCGGCAGCACCAGGACCTCGTTCGGCGTCAGCCCCAGCGCCTCGAGCACCCGCTCGAGGTAGAGGGCGGCGACATTCTGGTCGGTGACGACGCGCACCAGGCGGCTACGCAACAGCTTGTAACTGGCGCCATCCGCCAGCAGGCCGGGGCCGATGCGGATGGGGTAGGCGCGCTCCTGCAGCTCGACCAGCAATTCGCGCGGCGCAGCCTCAGAGCGCGGCTGCCGGGCGGCCGATGCGTTCTTCGATTTCGCGCGCGAGCGTGCGGGCGTTGCGTCCGTCGGTGTGGAGGACGAGGTCGGCGATTTCACGATAAAGCGGGTCGCGGATCAAAAAGAGCCGCTCCAGGGTGTCACGCCGGTTGCCGGCCTGCAATAGCGGGCGGTTGTCGGAGCGCTCCGTGCGGGCCAGCTGCTGGTCGACCGAGGCGTGGAGGTACACCACGAAGCCGCGCGCCGCCAGCCAGTGACGGTTGTCGGGATCGAGCACGGCACCGCCGCCCGTGGCCAGCACCAGGTTGTGGCGCTGGGTCAGCTCGCAGATCGCCTGGCGTTCGCGCTTGCGGAAGCCGGCCTCGCCCTCCTTCTCGAAGATGTAGGCGATGTTGACGCCGGTGCGGGCCTCCACTTCCTGGTCGCTGTCGACGAAGCTCATCCCACGCGCCTCCGCCAGGCGGCGGCCGACCGTGGTCTTGCCGGCGCCCATCGGGCCGACCAGGAAAATGTTGGCGGTCTTGCTCACGGCGCGGCCCGCCGCATGAGCCCGAGCCGACCGACCCGCCGCGCGGAGGAAACCTGTGCTGCACGCATGCTGGAAAAGAAATGGGCTCCCGCCGGCAGTATACCAACGGGAGCCCGTGCGACGCCTTTAGTCGACCTTCAGCCCCTCGGTCAGGATCTTCGGGGTGATGAACACCAGCAGCTCGGTCTTGTTGTTGATGATCTGGTTGTTGCGGAACAGATACCCCAGCACCGGGATGTCGGCCAGCACCGGAACCTTGAACACGGTGTGGCTGGTGGTCTGCTGGTAGATGCCGCCCAGCACCACGGTCTGGCCGTTGTCGACCAGCACCTGCGTGTCGACCTCGCGGGTGTCGATGGACGGTGTGCTGCCGCCGGTGCCGGTGGTCACATTCTGGCCGACGCTGTCGTCATGCACCTGCAGGTCCATGATGATGCGGCCGTCGGGCGTGATCTGCGGCGTGACGTTGAGCGACAGCACCGCGTCCTTGAACGACACCGAGGTGGCGCCGCTGCTGGTGGACGACTGGTAGGGAATCTCCACGCCCTGCTTGATCAGCGCCGGCTTGGAGTTGGCGGTGATCACGCGCGGGCTCGAAACCACCTCGCCCTTGCCCTCGGACTGCAGCGCAGACAGCTCCAGGTCGACCAGCACGTTCTTGGCCAGCAGCGACAGGGCGATGGTCCCGGGCGTGCCTTGCGATGCCGGTGCCGGCAGGTTGACGTTGTAGCGATCGGGCAGAGCACCGGTGGATACCGGGAAGCTGTTGCCGTTGCTGATGAAGTTCTGCACCGAGCTGTTGGTGGCGGTGTTGTCACCCGAGCTGGTGAACATGCCGTTGCTGCCGATGCCGCCGACATAGGTCACGCCGAACTGGGTGCCCAGGTCCTTCTCGAAATTGTCGTTGGCGACCACGATGCGCGACTCGATCAGCACCTGGCGCACCGGAACGTCGAGGCGCTGCACCAGCGTGCGGATCTCGGCCAGCTTGTCGGAGGTATCGCGCACCAGCAGGCTGTTGGTGCGGTCGTCGATGGTCACCGCGCCGCGGTCCGACAGGAACGAGTTGACCTTGTTTCTGACCACGTTGCCGATGTCGCTGGCCTTGGCGTAGTTGATCTGGATGATCTCGGAATGCAGCGGCGACAGCTGCACCTTGGCCTTCTCCGCCTCCGCCTCCGCCTTTTCGCGCGAGGAGATCTCCTCCACCGGTGCTACCAGCATGACATTGCCCTGGCGCCGCAGGCCCAGGCCCTTGGTGCGCAGGATGATGTCGAGCGCCTGGTCCCAGGGCACGTTCTGCAGGCGCATGGCGATCTGGCCGTTGACCGTATCGCTCACCACCATGTTGGTGCCGGCGACGTCGGCGATGATCTGCAGCAGCGAGCGGATGTCGACGCTCTGGAACGACAGGCTGATGCGCTCGCCGGTGTACTGCGGCTGCTCGCGCTGCCGCTCCGCCAGCTTCTCCTGCGACAGCGGCTGCAGCTCCAGCACGAACTGGTCGCCGGCCTGGTAGGCCACCTGTTCGAAGTCGCCGCCGGCGCTGGGGGTGACCACGATACGGGTATCGGCGCCGTCGCGCTGCGCGTCGATGTACTTCACCGGCGTGGCGAAGTCGAGCACGTCCAGGCGCTTGGAGAGCCGGTCCGGCAGGCCGGTGTTCTTGAAGCGGGCGATGATCTTGCCGCCTTCCTCGTGCACGTCGACCGCCGCGCGCGGATCGGACAGGGCAACCAGCACCCGGCCCTCACCCTTCTCGCCACGGCGGAAGTCGATGTTGTTGATGGCGGCGGCCGCAGCAGGCGCAGCCGCGCCGGCGGAACCCGTCGTCGCGGCGGCGGCGTTGCCGGCCAGCTCGACGATGATCTTGTTGCCGTCCACGGCGACGTTGTACGCGGTGGGCTGTACCAGCTCGACCACCAGGCGGGTACGCCCCTGCGCCTCGACCGCGGCGATCGAGCGCACCTGGCCCACGCTGACCTTGCGGTAGCGCTCGGCCAGGGCCAGATGGGTGTCCGGCAGGTCGACCGACAACCGCGCCGGCTTGTCGATGGCGAATACCGCCGGCTGCGGCGCCGCTTCCGAAAGGGTCAGGGTCAGCTGCACGCGGTCGCCGTCGAGCGCGGCGAAGTCCACCGCCCGCAGCTCCCGGCCCTGCGCCTGGGCCAGGGACGGCAGCGCCGCCCAGGCCACCACCGCCAGCAGCGCCCCGCGCGCCGCCACGGCCACACGCCCCTTGCCCGGGGCCGCTCCGCGTTTTGCCAAAAATTGACTGAACATAGTCCTGCTCCCCTATTTCTGTTCCGCGGCGAGAGTGGCCGGCTGCTCTTTGAACCCGCCGAAGCCGTCCGGGACGATTTCGTCCAGAGCCACTTCGCTGTCGGTAATCTTGACGATCTTGCCGAAATTCTGGCCGATGTAGTTGCCGACGGTGACCCGGTGGATCACGCCGTCGGGCGCCTTGATCATGGCGTAGAGAATCCTGTTGTAGTCGATCACGCCGACCATCTTCAGCGCATCCAGCGGGAACTCCTCCAGCGGCTCCTTGTTGCGGTTGGTGTCCGGGCGCACGCCGTCGTTGTTGCGCGCGCTCTGCGGCATGGTCGGAGCGAATGGATCCCGGCGCTCGCCGGCGACGTAGGTGAACGGCTCGTACTGCTTGATCTGCGGGATCGGCTCGATCTTGGTGCTCTTCTTGGCCTTCACGGTGGCGACGTACTGCTGCAGCTCGTCCATGTCGTCGGAGCAGGCGCCGAGCAGCGCCGCGCCGAGCAGCAGCAGGGTGCGGCTGATCATGCGTCGGTTCATTTCTTGCCACCCCCGTTGGCCGCCGGGCGCGGCGGCGGCGTGCTGCCGTCGTCCTGGTAGCGGTAGGTCTTGACCAGCGCGCTCATGTGCAGCATGCCCTTGCGGTTCTCCAGCGGCCTGATCTCCACTTCGTCCACCACCACGATGCGCGGCAGCGCGGCGACGCCGCTGACGAACTGCCCCATCTGGTGGTAGGAACCGTCGACGACCATGCGATTGGGCATCTCGATGTAGAAATCCTTGGGCTGGTCGGACTGCGGCTGGAACAACTCCTCCTCCAGGCTGGCGGCGATGCGCGTCTGCGAGATGTCGTCGAGCAGCTTGGCGACCTCGGCCTTGCTCGGCAGCTGGCGCAGCATGTCGCCGAACGAATGCTGCATCTCCTCCAGCTGCGCCTTGTACGCGTCCAGCGCCGCCACCTTCTGCTGCTTCTCCTCGAATTCCTTGCGCAGCGCCAGCTCCTTCTGCTTTTCCTGCCCCAGCTGCTCGTATTCGGGTTGCACCAGGAAATAGCCGCCGGCGCCCAGGATCACCAACGCCAGCAGCACGCAGAACATGATGTGCACCCAGCGCGGCCAGGCGCCGGGGTTCTGCATGTCAAGGGTCTGCAGTTGTTCGATGATGTCGCGCGCGTTCATTTGCCCGGCGCTCCTGCCGACGGCGTGCTGTCGGCGGCCTTGGTGAGATTGGTGACCTGCAGCTGGAATTCGCTGCTGCGCTGGCGGTTGCGGTCGCTGGTGCGGATCACCACCAGCTTGGGATCCTTGAACCAGGGCGATGCATCGAGGTTCTTCATGTAGGCGGAGACGCGCCCGTTGGATTCGGCGATGCCGTCCAGCGTGACGTTGCCGCCGCTCTGCTTGATGCCGGTCAGATACACGCCGTCCGGCAGCGTGTTGATGATCTCGTCGAAGAAGTGCACGGTGGCCGACCGGCTCTGCTGCAACTGCTCGATCACGCGCATGCGCGACAGCAGGTTGGCCTTGACCCGCTGCAGCTCCTGGATCTCCTTGATCTGCTTGTCGAGCTCGGCGATCTGCTGCTGCAGGTAGCCGTTGCGCTGCTGCTGGTGCGAAATGGCCGCGTCCACCACCAGGTAGCCGATCAACACGATGCCGGCGCTGATCAGGAAGCTCAGGCCCAGCACGGCGTAGAACTGCTGCTTGCGCCTCTGGCGGCGTTGCGCGCGCCAGTCGAGTAGGTTGATTTTTGTCATGGCTTCGCCTTACCTCAGTCGACCGCGTCGAACGCGCGGTACGCCAGACCCGCGGCGATCAGCAGGGAAGCTTCGTCCTGCGCCAACTGCGCCGGCTTGGCCCGGCTGGCCACCGACATCTGCGCGAACGGCCGCGCCACCACCGTGGGAATCTGCAGGCGCTCCTGCACCGCCGCGTCGACCCCCGCGATCTGCGCGCAGCCACCGGCCAGGATCACCTGGTCGATGGTGCTGTGCTGCGACGAGGCGGAGAAGAAGAACTGCAGCGAGCGGTCGATCTGCTGCGCCATGTCGGACAGGAAATGGGTCAGGACCTCGGCCTGGTAGTTGTCGGGCAGCGACCCGGTGCGCTTGGCCTTGGTGGCTTCCTCGTAGGACATGCCGTAGAAACGCATGATGTCCTCGGTCAACTGCTTGCCGCCGAAGGCCTGGTCGCGGGTGTACACGGTCTGCAGATCGTGCAGCACCAGCAGCGTGGTCATGGTGGCGCCCATGTCCACCAGTGCCACGGTTTTGGCCTTGCCACCCTGCGGCATCTGGTGGCGCAGGAACTGGCAGGCGTTTTCGAGCGCGTACACCTCGATGTCCACCACCACCGGGGTCAGGCCGGCGATCTCCAGCGCGGCCATGCGCTGCTCCACCTGTTCCTTGCGGCATGCGGCGAGCAGCACCTCGACCGAGGTCTTGTCCTTGGCGGAGGCGCCGACGACCTGGAAGTCCATGTTGACTTCCTCGATCGGGTAGGGGATGTACTGGTCGGCCTCGGCCTTGATCTGCTCCTCCATGTCCTGCTCGCTGAGCGAAGCGGGCATGGCGATGAGCTTGGTGATGACGGAAGAACCGGCGACGGCGACCGCCGCGTTCTTGGTACGGGTACCGGCGCGTGCCACCGCGCGGGCCACGGCCTCGCCCACCACCTTGGGATCGATCACCTGTTTGTCGTTGACCACGTTCGGCGGCAGCGGCTCGACCGCGTAGGCCTCGACGTTGTAACGATCGCCGCGCTTGCTGAGCTCCAACAATTTGACCGCGCTGGAGCTGATGTCCAGACCGATCAACTCGCCACTGCTGCGACCGAACAGCGACTGCAAGAAGGACATATCGCCCCCGCACCCCAGATGCAAAAGCCCCCAACAGGCTCCCCGCAGATCATTTAATGACTCTGCCCCGATTCCACCTTAATATAGCGGATGTATTCTACTACGCAACTATAAGTTACTTATCCAAGTGCCTGATAGCAGTCTCAAACCAGGCAGCGCGCTCTGGCCTTATCGGCCACCCGAGGGTCCCGCTTGAGTCTATTCATCCGTCTCGCCCTGATCTTCGCAGGCTTGCTGGCGCTCGGCATCCTGTGCGCGGTCCTGGGGTTTTTCGGCGTCCGTGCCTATTACGAGCCCCAGCTGCCGTCCGTCGCCAGCCTGCACGAGATCAAGCTGGGCGTGCCCCTGCGCGTCTACAGCCAGGACGGTCAGCTGATCGGCGAGTTCGGCGCCGAGCGGCGCGAGCCGCTGCACTATGACCAGATCCCGCCCCGGGTGGTGCAAGCCTTCCTGGCCGCGGAGGACGACCGCTTCTTCGAGCATCCCGGCGTCGACCTGCAGGGCCTCCTGCGCGCCAGCGTGGTGCTGGCCACCACCGGCGAGAAGCGGCAGGGCGGCAGCACCATCACGATGCAGCTCGCGCGCAATGTCTTCCTTTCGCCCGAGCGAAGTTTTACGAGAAAAATCAAAGAGATACTCCTAGCGCTCAAGATCGAGCGGGAGCTCAGCAAGCAGCAGATCCTCGAGCTTTACCTGAACCGCATCTTTCTCGGCAATCGGGCCTACGGCGTCGGCGCCGCGGCGCAGGTGTACTTCGGCAAGGACGTGAAGCAGCTCACCCTCGGCGAGATGGCGACGCTGGCCGGGTTGCCCAAGGCGCCGTCGCGCGACAACCCGATCGCCGACCCGCGGCGCGCGCAGGACCGCCGCGACTACGTCCTGCGCCGCATGCACGAGCTGCGCTACGTCCCGGACGACGCCTACAAGCTGGCGCTGGCCGAGCCGATCACCGCCCACGAGCACGCCCCGCCGGTGCAGCTCGAGGCGAGCTACATCGCCGAGATGGTGCGCGCCGAAATGGTCGCCAAGTACGGCGAGGCGGCCTATACCGACGGCTACTCGGTGACCACCACCATCGACTCCGCCCGGCAGCAGGCCGCCACCGCGGCCCTGCGCGCCGGCATCCTGGCGTACGACGAACGCCACGGCTACCGCGGCGCCGAGGCGAAGCTGCCGGCCGAGTTGCTGGACCAGCTCGCCAGTGACCCCAACGGCGAGGAGATCCAGGCACAGCTCGAAGCGCGGCCGCAGGCCGCCGGGTTGCTGCCCGGCGTGGTACTGGAATGGACCCCGGAGCGCCTGTCGGTGCTCACCGCCGACAACACCGTGGAAGTGGCCAAGACCGGTTTCGAGTGGGCCCGCCTGTCCGACAAGAAGCCCCTGCACCGCGGCGACATCGTGCGGCTGATGCATGCCGACAACGGCTGGCGGCTGGCGCAGCTGCCCGCGGTGGAGGGTGCGCTGATCGCACTCAATCCGACGGACGGTGCAGTTCAGGCGCTGGTCGGCGGCTATGACTTCTTCCTCGGCGAATACAACCGCGCGACCCAGGCCCGGCGACAGCCGGGCAGCGGCTTCAAGCCCTTCCTCTATACGGCCGCGCTGTCCAAGGGCTACACGCCGGCATCGGTATTCCTCGACGCCCCGGTGGTGTTCGTCAACGCCGAGACCGACGACGAATGGCGCCCGGGCAACTACGAGGGCAAGTTCAACGGGCCGATGCGCCTGCGCGAAGCCCTGGCGGAATCGCGCAACCTGGTATCGATCCGCGTGCTGCAGGCGGTGGGCATCGACTACGCGGTCGATTTTGCCGCCCGTTTCGGGCTGCCCAAGGAGCGCCTGCCCAAGGAACTCAGCCTTGCGCTGGGCAGCGCAAGCCTCAGCCCCTGGGAGATGGCACGCGGCTACGCCGTGTTCGCCAACGGCGGCTTCCTGATCAACCCGTACTTCATCCAGTCGATCCACGGCGCCGACGGCAGGGAGATCTTCAAGGCACAGCCCAAGCTGGCCTGCCCCGCCTGCGACACCCCCGCCGAACCGGCCACGCCGCCGCAGCCCACCTCGGCCGAGGACGAGCTCAAGGCCGAGGTCGCCGCCGAGGACTCCAGGAGCGCGCCGACTGCGCCGCCCGCAGCGCCTGCCGCCACGGTGCCCGAAGCGGACCGTGCACCGCGCACGATCGGTGCCGACCTGGACTACCTGATCACCAGCATGATGCACGAGGTGGTCACCCGCGGCACCGGCGCGGCGGTGCGCGCGCTCGGGCGCGACGACCTGGCCGGCAAGACCGGCACCACCAACGATTTCACCGACGCCTGGTTCAATGGCTACAACCCGTCCCTGGTCGCGGTGAGCTGGGTCGGTTTCGACCAGCCGGCCAGCCTGGGCCACGGCGAGGTCGGCGCCCGCGCCGCCCTGCCGATCTGGATGGACTTCATGAAGGCTGCGCTCAAGGGCGTGCCGCAACAGGTGCTGCCGCGCCCGCCGGGCGTGGTGCAGGTGCCGATCAATCCTGCCAACGGCCGGCTGCTCACCGCGGGCGCGCCCGGGGCGATCATGGAGGTGGTGCAGGCGGATCACGTGCCGCCGGCGGACGACGGCACCACGGCGCTCGGGTCGCAGCCGACCGGCACGGACATTTACTGATGGTGCAGCGTCGCTCCGGTATGGAGCGCGGCGGCGATTCCTCCGCGCTGGCGAAGGAAGCCGCGCGCATCCTGTGCGAGGAAGCGGTGCTGGACTACCGCGCCGCCAAGCTCAGGGCCGCCCAGCGACTCAGCCTGGGCGGCAATCCGCCGTTGCCCGACAACGCCAGCGTGCAGGCGGCTGTGATCGACTACCAGCGCCTGTTCGGCGGCCGCGAATACGCCGACCGCCTGCGCCAGGTGCGCGCCACGGCGGTGCAGGCGATGCGCCGCCTGGCGCAGTTCCAGCCGCGACTCACCGGCGCGGCCGTCAGCGGCGCCCTCACCGCCGCACACCGGGCCCAGTTGCACGTGTTCGTCGACAAGCCCGAAGCGGTGGACCTGTATCTCGAGGACTGCGGCATCCCGTTCCGCCAGGACGATCGCACGTTCCGCTACCCGGACGGCAGCGAGGAACAGGTGCCGCTGGTGCGGTTCGAGGCCGGCGACGTCGGCATCGACGTGGCGATGTTCGGCGAGGACGACCTGCGCCGCACGCCGCTGTCGCCCACCGACGGGCTCCCCATGAAGCGGCTCACGCTGGCAGAGGCCGAGACGCTGGCGCAGATGAACATCGACGTCATCCTCGGCGATGCCGCACCGGGTTGAGCCGGCATCGGCTCACCCGGCAATCACGGTCCCGCCGCCGACGCCCGCGGTCAGTCGCAGGAAAAGAACGCGTTGAAACCGACGGTGGTACTGCCGCCGCAAGTGGCTCCCGTGGTGGTGCTACCGCAGGTGAGTGTCATCAAGGTACCGGCGGAAACGGGGCTGCCGGCAGTGACCGAGCAAGAGTTGCCATCCGGGCAGGAAGCGGTCGACATGATCACCGATTGTGCCGTAAGGCTGGCGCCGCTGGCGCTTACCGCGACCAGCGAGAAGGTCTGGGTCGTGTTGGTGTGGTTGACGACGGTCATGCTCGGCGTGCATGAATTCAGCGCATAAGCGACCGCCTCGTAATCCAGGGCGGCCTGCTGCGCGCTGGTGATGGGACTATTCCAAGTGGCAGCGCCCGTATGCGACCCGATGCTCAGCGGGATTCCCCCGCTCGGGCTCGCCCCGGTGCCATAGCTCGAACCGGAACCGGTCGCGCCGGTGGCACCTGTTGCACCGGTGGCGCCCGTCACGCCTGCACCGGTGGCACCAGTGCCACCGGTCGCTCCGGTGGGACCGGTCGGGCCGGTAGCTCCGGGAAGCCCCGCACCCGTCGCGCCAGTGGCACCCGTCGCGCCAGTGGCACCCGTCACGCCGGTCGCACCCGTGCTACCGGTCGGACCGGTCGCGCCGGTGACACCCGTTGCACCGGTCGGACCGGTGGGGCCCGTGGCGCCGGTCGCACCCGCACTGCCGGTTGCACCAGTCACGCCTGCACCGGTAGCACCCGTAACACCGCTCGCGCCCGTAGCGCCAGTCGGTCCGGTGGGTCCGGTCGGCCCTGTTGCTCCCGCTCCGGTGGCGCCCGCCGCTCCGGTGGCACCAGTGGCACCAGTGGCACCGGTTGCGCCGGTGCCGACGTAGACGGTGGCGTAGGCTTGGTCGGTTGGCGCGCCGTAACCATTGCTGGCCGTGTTCGGCAACCGGTCGGGCGAGGCATATAGCTGGTAGGCGACGCCGGCGGAGAGCGGCAAGGTATTGGGGATCGCCGCCTGCACGTGCGTGTTGCTGGAAGCGCCGCGATTGATGACGAGTTGCGTGCCTTCCAGCACGACATAGGGTGTGTAGCCCTGCAGGATCAGGTCGGTGCCGTCGACGTAGATGATCTTGTTGACCGTATCGACGTTGACGTCGGTGATCTGCGTCACCGCCAGCGCCGGGGTCGCGTACCACGCGGCGGCCAGAACCGAAGCCGTGCACAACTTGCGTTCGAATTTCATCGCTTACTCCCCTTATCGCGCCGCCCGGCGGCGCATTGTTGCAGCCCTGTGTCACGCCCGAATGCAGAGGCGGATGAAACAACGGAGCCGCGATCCCCTACAGCGTTGATGCGGAGCAAATGCCCGCGCTGCTGCGGCAAATCATAGCGCCGGCAAAATTCGATGGCATGCTCCGGCCGACATCCGGTATGTTCGTGTGCAAACCATCCGTTTGCACGGCAAGCACATACACAAAGTACCGCCGGGATCCGCTCGAAGATGGATGTGTGCGCCCGGACGCTCGAACATAATCCGCGGACGCCGGGCGCTGCCGCGTGGGTCGGGACGAGAGTAACGTACATGTGATGAAAGCGTTCCCTGTATTTGTGGCGGCAGCGGCACTGCTCGCTGGCGCCGCGCATGCCGCCCCTGGGTCCGGCGACAAGGCCCCCGAGTTCACCCACCACGGCGAGCGCGACTGGCTCAACTCGCCGCCGCTGACGCTGGCCGGGCTGCGCGGCTCGGTGGTGCTGGTGGACTTCTGGGCCTTCGAGTGCTGGAACTGCTACCGCTCCTTCCCCTGGCTGAACGCCGTGGGCGACAAGTACCGGCAGCGCGGGCTCCGCGTGGTGAGCGTGCACACGCCCGAGCTGCCGGCGGAGCACGACCGCGACGAGCTCGTACGCAAGGCCAAACAATACGGGCTGACCAATCCGGTGATGCTGGACGATGATTCGTCCTACTGGAACGCCATGGGCAATAGCTACTGGCCGGCGTTCTACTTGATCGACCGCCACGGTGCGCTCCGCGCCGCGTTCGTCGGTGAAACGCACGCCGGGGACGACAACGCGCGGGCGATCGAAGCTGCCGTCGAACAGTTGCTGGCGGAGCCGCCGCGGTAACGGCGGCGACAGCCTGGAAGAATTCACGGGACTGACACGCCGCTGAAATTCCATCCGGGTAGGGTTTGCACTATCCGCTGCCGGAGGAATGGAAGCCATGCATCCCGTCAACAGCGATTCCTTTTCCGCGTCACGCCGCAGGCTGGCGGCGTTCTGCGTTTTGGCCAGCCTGCTCTGCGCGGGCCCTGCCGCCGCCTACACCAGCGCCAACCTGCTGGTTGACGGGGATGCCGAGTCCGGCGCCTGCACCACGGACTGGCACGCGGTCACCACCGTGCCGGGCTGGACCGCGGTGCAAGGCGCTCCTGCCGTGGTGTGCTATTCCATCTCCAGTTTCGGCAAGCCGGCTTCACCGTCCGCCGGCAACGCCTTCATCGCCGACGGCCCCTACGGCGATTCCGCCCTGGTGCAGGCGGTGGACGTGTCCTCCGCCGGCGCCGCCATCGACACCGCCGGCGTCGGCTTCACCCTGTCGGGCTGGCTCGGTGGCTGGGGCTCGGACAACGGCCAGGCGGCGGTGATCGCCACCTTCCGCGACAGGAACGGCGCGGCGCTTGGCTCGCCGGCGGTACTGGCGGGCGTGACCGCCTCCGCGCGCGGCAACCAGACGGAGTTCCTGGCGCGTTCGGCCACCGGCACGGTGCCCGTGGGCACCCGCTCGATCGCGGTGGTGCTGCAGTTCTTCGACACCGCCTCGTCGTACAACATCGGCTACGCCGACAACCTGTCGCTGACGCTGTCCACCCCGGTGAACGCGCCAAGCCTGAGCGCACCCGCCTCCACCGTGCCGTCGTTCGACCACGTCTTCATGATCATGATGGAGAACACGGACTATTCCGCCATCATCGGCGACAGCAAGGACGCACCCTTCGTCAACGGCCTGATCGGCCAGGGCACGCTGCTCACGAACTACAGCGGCGTCTACCATCCCAGCGACGAGAACTACCTGGCCATCGCCGGCGGCAGCACCTTCGTGCAGGGCGCCATCTACTACCCGAACATCCACGTCGCCGCGCAGAACCTCGGCGACACCATCGAGGCCAAGGGCAAGACCTGGAAAGCCTACGAGCAGGGCATGGGCACGCCCTGCAACACCAGTAACAACTACGACAGCTACTACGAGCCGGACGACGCTCCTTTCATCAACTTCACCGACATCGCCTCGAACAGCGCGCGCTGCCAGGCGCACCTGGTCGATACCACCCAGCTCGCCACCGACCTGCTGAGCGCGGCCACCACGCCGGGCTTCGCCTGGATCGCGGCCGACGATTACTACGACGGCGAGGCCTCCGGCAACGGCAGCTCCACCAGCCTGCAGGTGCAGGACGGCTGGCTGAAGCAGACGCTGCAGCCGATCTTCGCTTCGCCGGCCTGGACCGGCCAGCGCTCGCTGCTGCTGCTGACCTGGGACGAATCGGAGACCTCCGCCACCAACCACGTCGCCACCCTGGTGCTGGGATCGGCCGGCCTGGTGCGCAGCGGCTTCTCCAGCAACCTCAGCTACAACCACTACAGCACCGGCCGCACCATCGAGACCGCGCTGGGACTGCCGTCGTTCACCGCCAACGACACCTACGCCCAGCCGATCAACGACGCCTTCACCAACACCCAGGCGCCATCGACGCCGGTGTTGTCCACGGCGACGCCGGCCGTGATCCAGGGCTCGAGTATCGTCTTCGATTACTTCACCACCGCCGCCAGGCTGGCCTCGACCAACTGGGTCGGGATCTACGCTACCGGCCAGGTGCCCGGCCAGGTCGGCTCCACCGCTTGGCAGTACGCGCCGAACGCCGCGGGCAACCTCGCCTTTTCCACCTCGAGCCTGGCGCCGGGCAGCTACGCGGCCTGGTTCTGCTACGACAATGGCTATACGGTGCTGTCCGGGCCGATCCCCTTCACCGTAGTGCCATAGCCAAGCACACCATGCCGCCGGTGATCGTCGCCGGCGTAGCGGGGTATGTCACCGAATCGGTGATCGCGGCCTAGCCCGCGTCCGGCTGCCGTTCCGGCGCCGCCTCGGCAAAGGCCGGCAACTGCCGGCAGCGCGCCACCACCGCCTGCAGCCGCGGCCAGTCCCGCACCGCGCCGTAGCGCTCGGCCGCGTACATCTGCGGCACCAGGCAGCATTCGGCATAGCCGGGCGCGTCGCCGAAACAGTAGGGCGACTCGTCGCGCCGGCGCAGTTCCTCCTCCAGCGCGTCGAGACCGCTGCCGATCCAGTGCCGCAACCAGCCGTCACGGCGCGCTTCGTCCAGGCCCAGCTCGTGGGCCAGGTAGCGTTGCACGCGGGTGTTCTGCATGGGCTGGATCTCGCAGGCGATGGCCTGGCAGAACGACCACATGCGCGCCACCTCGCGCGGGTCCGCCGGCGCCAGCGGCGGCAGCGGCAGGCGCGTCTCGAGGTATTGGAAGATCGCCAGCGACTGGCCCAGGGTGAAATCGTCGTCCACCAGCAGCGGCACCAGTTCCTGCGGGTTCAGCGCCCGGTATTCGGGGCGATGCTGCTCGCCGCCTTCGCGCAGCAGGTGCACCGGCACGATCTCGTAGGCCGCACCCTTGAGGTTGAGCGCGATGCGCACGCGGTAGCTGCTGGAGGAGCGCCAGTAGCTGTAGAGCCGCAGCATCAGCCGCGCTCCACGATCTGGTCGATGGCGCCGAAGATGGACTGGCCGGAGGCGTCCAGCATCTCGATGCGGACACGATCGCCGTACCTGAGGAACGGCGTGCAGGCGCGGCCCTGCAGCAGGACCTCGACGGTGCGCACCTCGGCGAGGCAGGAGTAGCCGGCACCGCCCTGCGCCACCGGCTTACCCGGCCCACCGTCGGCACCGCGGTTGGAAACGGTGCCGCCGCCGACGATGGTACCGGCGCACAGCGGCCGGGTCCTGGCCGCGTGGGCGATGAGCGCGCCGAAGTCGAAGTTCATATCGGTGCCGGCATCCGGCTCACCCAGCTTGTCGCCGTTGACCCAGGACTGCAGTGGCCGGTGCAGGCGGCCACCGTCCCAGGCGGGACCCAGCTCGTCCGGCGTGACCGCGCAAGGCGACAGGGCGCTGCTCGGCTTGGACTGGAAGAACCCGAAGCCCTTGGCCAGCTCGGCCGGAATCAGCGCGCGCAGCGACACGTCGTTGACCAGCAGCAGCAGGCGGATGGCGGCCCGGCCCTGCTCCGCGGTGCAGCCGCGCGGCACGTCGCCCGTGATCACCGCCACCTCGGCTTCCAGGTCGCAGCCCCAGGCTTCGTCGCCCAGCGGGATCGGCTGGGTGGGGCCGAGGAAACCGTCGCTGCCGCCCTGGTACATGAGGGGATCGTCGCGCAAGCTGGCCGGCATCTCGGCGCCGCGTGCCTTGCGCACCAGCTCGACGTGGTTCAGGTAGGCGCTGCCGTCCGCCCACTGGTAGGCGCGCGGCAGCGGCGCCAGGCACTCGCGCGGATCGAACTGCAGGGTACCGGCGATCATGCCCTGGTCGAGCCGCGCCGACAGCGCCTGCAGCTCGGGCGCGACACCGTCCCAGTCGTCGAGCGCGGCCTGCAGGCTCTTGACGTGCGGCGTGGGCGCGGCGTGCCGCAGGCCGCGGCTGACCACCACCAGCCGGCCATCGCGGGTGCCATCCTTCAACGTTGCCAGTTTCATGGATCGGTAGCGGGAGGACCGGTCCGCATTCTACGCGGGGGCGTCGGCCAGGGGCAGCGACAGGGTCACCCTCAATCCCCCATCCGGCATGTTGACGGCACCCACCTGTCCGCCATGGGCATGCGCCACCCGTTCGACGATCGCCAGCCCCAGGCCGTGGCCGCCGACACGGACACCATTGCCGCCGCGGAAGAACGGGCGGAACAGTTTCGGCAAGTCGGCCGCCGGCACCCCTGGTCCGTGGTCGCGCACGCTCAATTCGGCATTGCGGCCGCTGCGCTGCAGGCGCACCTCGATGTCGCCGCCGGCGAACTTGATCGCGTTGGACAGCAGGTTCTCCAGCGCCCGCGCCAGCAACTGCGGGCTGCCGGAAACCTCCAGCGGTTCGGGCGCGCGCAGCCCAAGCCGGGCATCGCGGGCCTGCGCCTCGAGCCCGGTCTCGGCGATGCATTCCGTGGCGAGCGCCGCCAGATCGACCCGCTCCCAGCTCATGCCGGGCAGGTCGGCCTCCATGCGCGACAGGGTCAGCAGCTCGCCAATGAGCATGTCGAGCCGGGATATCTCATGCTCGGCGCGCTCGAACTGCGCCTGCGTCCCCGCTCCCGCTTCCTGGCGTGCCAGTTCCAGGATCAGCTGCAGGCGCGCCAGCGGCGAGCGCAGCTCGTGGGACACGTCCTGCAGCACGCCGCGTTCGTGCGCCACCAGCGCCTCGATGCGGCCGGCCATGTGGTCGAACTCGCGCGCCAGCAAGCCGAGTTCGTCGCGCGCCAGCGGATAACGCCCGCCGACGCGGGCCGACAGGTCACCCGCCGCCATCCGCTGCGCCGCCTGTTGCAACGCCGCCACCGGCCGCGCGATGCCGCGCGCCACGCGCCAGCCGACGGCACCGATGGCCAGCACCGACAGCACGATCTGCACCGCGAGCAGGACGTGCTGCTTGAAGCGCGGCGGGCGCGGGCCGCGCACCGCCACCATCTGCCTTGCCACGCCGTCGCTGCCGATCACGCGCTGTCCGGCCAGCAGGAGCTCGGCGCGCGGCCGCAGCACGATGCTGTCGGCGTTGAGCAGCTGCGGCAGCATACGCCCCAGCACCGGCAGCGAACCACGCGGCGGCGGCGCCCCCGGCATGCTGGGGGCGGCGGCCTCGGGACGGCCGGCATCCGGCTGTGGCGGCGGCTGCGCAGGTTCCGGCGGTGGCGCCTGCCCCTGCAGCAACGGCCAGTCGAGCAGGTTGTGCCCGTCCTCGAACAGGGTGACCTCGACCCGCTCTTTCTTGCGGATGCCGGCCGACCACTCTGCCAGGCCCGCCTTGCCGTCCTTGATATAGGCGGCGTCGGCGGCCTGCGCCAGCGCGCCCCAGTCGACTTCGCCGCCGTAGGCGTAGCTGACGATCCCCTCGGTCACGGTCACGCTCACCAGCAGCGTGATCACGTTGACCACACAGAACACCAGCAGCAGCCTTCGATAGAGCGGGCTCAAGGACGCGCGGCCACCAGCAGGTAACCGGCGCCGCGCACGGCCTCGATAGCGGGTGCTGCCGACGAGGCCTCGGCCAGCTTGCGGCGCAGGCGGCTGACGTGAACGTCGACGCTGCGGTCGAAACGCTCGATCTCGCGCCCGAGGGCGAGACGGGTCAGGGTGGCCTTGCCGACCACCTCCCCGGCATGCTGCGCCAGAGTCAGCAGCAGCGAAAACTCGGCGCCGGTGAGGCGCAGCTCCTGGCCGGAGACGGTGGCGCGCCGCTCGGCCGGCAGCAGGTGCAGCTCGCCCAGGCTCAGCTCCTCCGCCGGCGGCAGGGTCTGGCGGCGGATCTGCGCGCGCACCCGCGCCAGCAGCTCGCGCGGCAGGCAGGGCTTGGACAGGTAGTCGTCCGCGCCCAGCTCAAGGCCGACCACGCGGTCCACCGGTTCGCCGCGCGCCGACAGCATGATCACCGGCAGGCGGTGCTGCAGGCGCAGTTCGCGCAGCGTCTCCAGGCCGTCGCGCCCGGGCATCATCACATCCAGGATCAGCACGTCCGGACGCTGGGCGGCGTCGCGCAGGCGCGCCAGCGCGGTCTCGCCGTCGTGCACGGCCTCGACCTCGAAGCCCTCGCGCCCCAGGTAGCTGCTGAGCAGCGCGCACAGCTCGCGGTCGTCGTCTGCGATCAGAATGCGTGGCATCACCCTACTTTCGGGTGGCCGGTGGTGCGGTTCAACGTCGCGGGGGCTCGATTTACGCATCTTTACGTGTCGGGGCGGCTCCTCAACCCGGCTGCCAGCTGCGGTGATAGTCCTGCCATTCGACCGCTGTCGCGGCAGCGCCGATCTCCAGCGCGTCGCGGGCGTCGATCATCACCGCGTACTCGTCCGTACCCGGCTTGCTCTGCTGCAGCATGCGGCCCAGGGCCTTGGGATGCGGCCCATGGGTGAAGCCGCAGGGGTGCAGCGTGATCATGCCAGGATGGATATTGTCGCGCGAGAAGAAGTCACCGGCATGATAGAAGATCACCTCGTCGTAGTCGTCGTTGTTGTGAAAGAACGGCACCTTGATCGCGCCCGGGTCGGTCTCGAACGGCCGCGGCGCGAAGGTGCACACCACGAAACGCCCGGCGACAAATGTGGTGTGGGCCGACGGCGGCAGGTGGTAGCGATGGCTCATCAGCGGCCGGAGGTCGCGCACGTTGATGCGCACCGGGTGCAGCGTGCCGTGCCAGCCGACCGCGTCGAGCGGGTTGCAGGGATAGGTGACGGTGGAGATGCGGTCGCGCCGCTTGATGTCCACCGCCCAGTCGCGCTGCATGGCGGCACCTTGTTGCTGCGCTCTGAAGGCGTCGTCGATGCGCGGCAGGTCGAGCATGGCCGGGTCGAAGATCGCCTGCTCGCCGACCGGGCCCTTGTCCGGCAGCATGTAGCTGGAGTTGGTCGCCTCGACCAGCAGCAGCTGCAGCCGCGGCGCGGGCTCCAGCCGCCACATGGTCCCGCGCGGCAGCACGATGTAGTCGCCCGCTGTGACGGCGAGATGGCCGTAGTCGCAATACAGGTCGCCGCCGCCGGCGTGCACGAACAGCAGCTCGTCGCCGTCGGCGTTGCGCGCCAGCCGGTCCATCGCCGCCTCGCAGGACCACCAGCGCAAACGCAGGCTGGCATTGTGCAGCAGCAGCGCCGCATCCCAGGGCGAGGCCGCGGGCGCCGCCAGGCGGGCGCAGTCGAAGGCGCGCGGCCGCAGCGGACCCTCCCAGGATTTCCAGCCGGTGGGCGGACGCGGGTGGTACATGTGGGTGGCCGGGCCGAAGAAGCCTTCCTTGCCCAGCTCGCGTTCGACCGTTCCCTCCGGCAGATCGGCGTGGGCCTGGCGCGAGGCCTGGCCCTCGACATGCGGACGATAGATCCATTTCTTCATTGCATGAGGCCGGTCAGGCGCCCTGCAGTACGCCGCGCCGGATCTGGTCCTCCTCGATCGACTCGAACAGCGCCTTGAAATTGCCTTCGCCGAAACCCTCGTTGCCCTTGCGCTGGATGATCTCGAAGAAGATCGGGCCGATCACCGTGGCGGTGAAGATCTGCAGCAGGATGCCGTCGCGCACGCTGCCGTCGATCAGCAGCCGCAGCTCCTTCAGGCGCGCCGGCGGCTCGCGGTGGCCGGGCACGCGCCCATCGATCTTTTCGTAGTAGGTGTCCGGCGTGTCCATGAAGACCACTCCGCGTTCGCGCAGCGCCTGCACCGTGGCGTAGATGTCGTCGGTACCCAGCGCCAGGTGCTGGATGCCCTCGCCGCGGTAGTCGCGGATGAACTCGGCGATCTGGCTCCTGTCGTCGGCGCTCTCGTTGATCGGAATGCGGATCGCGCCGCAGGGGCTGGTCATGGCGCGCGAGAACAGGCCGGTCTGCCGGCCCTCGATGTCGAAGTAGCGGATCTCGCGGAAGTTGGCGATGCGCTGGTAGAAGCCTGCCCACACGTCCATATTGCCCTTTTCGACGTTGTGGGTGAGATGGTCGAGCGTCTTCAGGCCCACGCCCAGTGGATGGGGGTCGGCGCCTTGCAGCGGCACGAAGTCGACGTCGTAGATCGTGTGCGGCCCATAGCGGTCGATGAAGTACAGCACGCTATTGCCGATGCCGTACACCGCCGGCAGGTTCAGCTCCATGAAGCCGGGCTTGGTGTCGAACGGCACGGCGCCCTGCGACACGGCATGGGCGTAAGCCTTGGGCGCGTCCTTCACGCGCCAGCCCATGGCGCAGGCGGACGGCCCGTGCCCCTGGGCGAACTGGGCGAAATGGGTATACGGCGTGGCGTTGACCAGGAAGTTGATGTCGCCTTGGCGGAACAGGGTCACGTCCTTGCTGCGGTGACGGGCCACGGCGCTGAAGCCGAGCAACTCGAACAAACAATGCAGCTGCTCGATGCCGGCCCGGTTGGGCGCGGTGAACTCGACGAACTCGAAACCGTCGGTATGCAGCGGGTTGTTGTGCCTGTGTGGCATACGGAATCTCCGGATACAGCCGCCGACAGCGGCACGTTACCGCATTCGTGGCGGCCCCGGGGTGATGGACCTCTCAGGCGGCCCGCTGTTCCGCGGCCGGCTCCGGGTAGGCCGGTGACAGCAGCCCCAGCCGCGCCGCTTCCCGCACCAGGCCGGGCAGGTCGCGCCGCGTCAGCTCGAACAACTCGCGCAGGTCTTCGATGACGTAGTACAGCGGCTGCATGATGTCGATGCGGTAGGGCGTGCGTAACGCCCGCAGCGGATCGAAGCGCAGCCGCTGCGGTCGCTCGCTGCCGGCGGCGTATTCGGTTTCGCCGATGGAGGAGAGGATGCCGCCGCCATAGATGCGCAGCGACCCGCCCGGCTTGCGCATCAGCCCGAACTCCACCGTGAACCAGTACAGTCGGGCCAGGAACTCGCGCTGCTCCGGGCTGGCGGCGAGGCCGAGCCTGCCGTAGGCCTGGGTGAAGTCGGCGAAATAGCGGTTGGTGAGCAGCGGGGTGTGGCCGAAGATCTCGTGGAAGATGTCGGGCTCCTGCAGGTAGTCCAGCTCGTCCCGGGTGCGCACGAAGGTAGCCGCCGGGAAGCGGCGCTCGGCCAGCAGCGCGAAGAAGTCGCCGATCGGGATCAGCGCCGGCACGTAGGCCACCTCCCAGCCGGTTTCGCGGCGCAGCGCCCGCGACACCTCGCCCAGCTGCGGCACGCGATGCTCCGGCAGCCTCAGCAGATCCAGCCCTTGCAGGAATTCGTCGCAGGCCCGGCCCGGAATCGCACGCTTCTGGCGCGCGAACAACTCCGCCCAGATGGCGTGCTCCTGCTCGGTGTAGTGCACCTCACCCGCCCGGTCCGGCGGCCGCGAGGCGTATTGCGACTGCCTGCCCATGATCTCCTCCGATCATGTACCCGGTATCACTTTAACGCTAACCAGGCGCTTTTATATTGCAAATCTGCGCTATTTGTTTAACATTTGAGCATTATTTCTCTATTTTTTAATTGATTATTGGTATAAATATGCAATCCCGCCTGGACCGTACCGACCGGCGCATGCTGCGCGAGCTGCAACGCAGCGGCCGCATGCCGGTGGTGGAACTGGCCGAGAAGGTGTCCCTGTCGCCGACTGCCTGCCAGCGGCGCCTGCGCCGGCTGGAAGAGAGCGGCGCGATCGAGCGCTATGCCGCGGTGCTCAACCCGGCGGCGCTGGGGCAGAACATCCAGGCCTTCGTCCGGGTCAGCATCGAGCGCCAGTCCAAGGATGTGGCCGAGTCGTTCGAGGCGGCGATCCGGCGCCGGCCGGAGGTGCGCGCCTGCTACGTCATGACCGGTGACCTGGACTTCCTGCTGCACGTGCTGGTGCCGGACCTGCAGGCTTTTGCCGACTTCTCGATGCGGGTATTGATCGGCCTGCCGGGCGTGCGCGACGTGCGCTCCAGCCTGGTGCTGGAAGCGGTGAAGCAGGACCTGGGGATCGAACTGGGCGGGGACTGAGGACTGAGGACTGAGGACTCAGAACCGCAGCCCGCGCGCCATCATCACGCCGAACAGCGGCAGCAGCATCAGCAGGTGGATTTCGATCATCACGTAGCGGCGCGCTTTCTTCAGCTCCGCCAGCGGCACGGTATAGGCGGGGTCCCGGCGGAAATTACGGGCCCAGCGCAGGAAGGCCAGGGTCGGCGCGACGGAAATCAACCCGATCAGCACGAACAGGCCGATCTTGGCGTGAAACACCGGGTTGTGTGCGTAGTAGCTCCAGCCCTTGGCGCCCCAGACGGCGCGCGACAGGCCGCTGGCCAGCGCGGCCGCGGCCACGCCGAGATAGGCCAGGTCGATCCGCGCCAGCCAGCGGCCGCTCTGGGCGATCAGCGCCGGACGCAGCAACACGGCCTCGGCGGTGAGCACCGCGGTAAGGGACAGCACACAGAAGAAGTGCAGGTAAGCCAGCGCCGCGTCCAAAGCCATGGTCCTTGGTCCGGTATCGCGGGCTACTGTCGCGCGAAATAATCCGCGGCTTCGATCAGCCGGGTCAGGGTGCCGTGCTCCGAGGCCGCGTGGCCGGCATCCGGCACCATCATCAGGGTCGACTCCGGCCAGGCGCGGTGCAGGTCCCAGGCAGACTTCATCGGACACACCACGTCGTAACGGCCCTGCACGACCACCGCCGGGATGTGGCGGATGCGGCCGACGTCCTCCAGCAGCTGGTTGGGCGAGCGGAAAAAGCCGCCGTTGACGAAGTAGTGGCATTCGATGCGGGCGAAGGCTTCGGCGAAGCTGTCGCCGCCGTAGCGGGCGATCATGTCGTCGCTCTGCAGCAGCTTGCTGGTGGCACCTTCCCAGATGCTCCAGGCCCGCGCCGCCTCGCGGCGAAGCTCCGCGTTCTCGCTGGTCAGGCGGCGATGGTAGGCGGCCACCAGGTCGCCGCGTTCGGCCAGCGGGATCGGTTCCAGGTATCGCTCCCAGGCATCCGGGAAGATCCAGTTGGCGCCTTCCTGGTAGAACCAGCGGATCTCCTCCGGCCGCAGCAGGAAGATGCCACGCAGCACCATCGCCGCAGTCCGTTCCGGATGGGTCTCGGCATAGGCCAGCCCCAGGGTGCTGCCCCAGGAACCGCCGAACACCACCCATTGCTCGATGCCGAGGCGCTGGCGGATGGTCTCCATGTCCGCCACCAGGTCCCAGGTGGTGTTCTGGCGCAGCTCGGCATAGGGGGTGCTGCGTCCGCAGCCGCGTTGGTCGAACAGCACGATGCGGTAGCGCCTGGGATCGAAGAACTGCCGGTGCCAGGGCTCGCAGCCGCCGCCCGGGCCGCCGTGCACGAACACCACCGGCCGGCCGGCGGGGTTGCCGCACTCCTCCACGTAAATCTCGTGCAGGTCGGAAACCTTCAGGCGCTGCGTGCGATAGGGTTCGATTGGCGGGTAAGGCTGGGCCATGAAAATTACCGTCGGGTGGTTAGGGTCTGCTCGACCCCGGGCTGCAGCTTACAAGATAAGTTCCGATTGAAGCATGGCGCTGGTACCGCTAATATCGATCGCAGCCCGCTATGCGGCATGTCTCGTGCACGCATGGGTACCGGGGGGCGCGCGACGTCTCGATATTGATCCGGCCAATCCATGCCGGAACGGAGTGCTGGGGTCTTGAGGAGCGATAACGGATCAGGCGGGCGCGGCGAGCCGGCGGCACTTGGTTCTTCGCCCCCGGTCACACCAGGCCGCCCCGCAACCTCGGGTTTCCCCGCCGCCGATCCGTCGCCGCTGTTCCGGCCGGCCTGGCGTCTGGCCGGTGCGGCATTGTGTGCTCTCTCGCTGGGTGCGCCGCCGACCGCCGGCGCTGACCCCGCCGCCGCCGAACCCGCGGTTCCTCCCGTCGTCTACATCAAGGCCGCCGACACCAAGCCGGTGCAGGCACCAGCCCTGCACCTGTCGGAGGACATCGTCGGCGCACCCGCCAAGCCGGCGGCGGCACCGGCCGCTGCTCCGGCGGCACCGGCTCCAGTTCCCGCCTCCGCGGCGGCGCCCGCGGAGCCCC
>JARLJS010000179.1 GCA_031291075.1 Nevskia sp.
AGCAGAGCGGCGGCATCGAACAGGTCAACCAGGCCATTACCCACATGGACGAAGCCACCCAGCAGAACGCCGCGCTGGTGGAGCAGGTCTCGGCCTCGGCCCAGGCCCTGGAGCAGCAGTCCGAGGGGCTGGTCGCCTCGGCGCGGCGCTTTGTACTGCAGCGCGACGGCGGCCTGATGGAAGTGACGTCGTCGCCGGCGGCACCCGGCCGCAAGGCCGTCAAGGCGCCCGCCGCGGCCGCGCCGGCGAGGCCCGCGCTCAAACGTGTGGCCAAAGGCAACGGTGCCGCGCCGCCACCCGAGAGCCGGGTAACCCCGCTCAAGCGCGACGGCGAATCCTGGACCGAATTCTGACGGCCGGGGTTGCCGGCGGCGGCCTGACGCGCCGTTCGGCAACCCTTCGGTTCCGCTCATCGTTCCCGGGCGGTCCGGAGCTTCAGGAACGAATATTCAAGCCGTTACGCTACGGAGGTACAGCGAGGAATCCCATGCAAGAAACCGACTCAGGTGTCGGAACGACCTCTGACCGTTCCGAGCCGGCGCGCGTACGCCGTCCGAAAATCGTGCATCTGCCGGCGGAATTGGGCATTGACGGCGTCGCCGCGCTCAAGGCCCAGTTGGCCAAGGTCGTGGGCGAGCCCAGGAAGGTGGTGATGGAAGCTTCCGAAGTGGAACGCGTCCACACCGCGGCCCTGCAGTTGTTCTGCCTGTTCTGCCGCGACCGGCGCGCCGCCGACCGCGAGGTGGAGTTCGCGCGTCCGTCGCCGGCGCTGCGCTCCGCCGCCGCCCTGCTCGGTGCTTCCACCCTCCTCCAGATCTCCCGGAGTGTGCAATGAACCGCATTTTGGCAGTCGACGATTCGCCGTCGATGCGGCAAATGGTGGCTTTCACCCTGACGTCCGCCGGCTTTGACGTGGCCGAGGCTCCGGACGGCAGGGAAGCTCTGGCGATGGCGCAGAAGGAGAAGTTCAAGCTGGTACTGGCCGACGTGAACATGCCGAACATGGATGGCATTTCTCTGGTGCGCGCGCTGCGCGGCCTGGCCGATTACAAATTCACGCCGCTACTGATGCTGACGACGGAGTCCGGGCCCGAAAAGAAGCAGGAGGGCAAGGCCGCCGGCGCTACCGGATGGTTGGTCAAGCCGTTCAATCCGGAGCAACTGCTCAGCACCGTCAAGCGCGTACTCGGTTGAAGCCGGAGGTGTCGTGAGCATTGACCTTGGTCGATTCCATCGCGCGTTCTTCGAGGAGAGCTTCGAAGGCGTAGACCTGATGGAGCGCGAGCTGCTGCGCCTGGACGCTGGCGGAGGCGAGGCGGTGCACGCGGTCTTTCGCGCCGCACACTCGATCAAGGGAGGTGCCGCCACCTTCGGCTTCGCCGCGGTGGCCTCCTTCACCCACCATCTGGAAACCCTGTTGGACCAGATGCGCAGCGGCGTCCGCCAGCCAACCCCCGCGGTGGTGGACGTGCTGCTGCGCGCCGTCGATGCGCTGCGCAATCTGCTCGGCGCGGCGCGGGACGGCACGCCGCTCGACACCGACCTGGTGGCTGCGGTGCGGCAGGAGCTGGAGCGCCTGCTGAGCGCGCCGCAGGAGGCTGCCACCGCGGCCGAGCCCTCCGCCGCGCCGGCAGCCGTGCAGCCGGCCGTGTCGCCGCCGCCCGAACCGGCGCCGGCCGCCACCCACAACCGTTACCGCATCCGCTTCGCCCCCAAGCCCGAGCTCTTCCGCAGCGGCAACGACCCGCTGCTGATCCTGCGGGAGCTGGCGTCCCTCGGCGGCCTGCAGTCGGAGCTCGATCTGTCGGCGCTGCCGTCGCTCGAGGAATGCGATCCGGAATCCTGTTACCTGGCGTGGACGCTCCGGCTCGAAACCGAGCGTTCCCGCGCCGAAGTCGCCGACCTGTTCGCCTGGGTGGAAGGCGATTGCGAACTGAGCATCGAGGACGACGAGGTGGCCGGCCTGGCGGTCGCCGACGTGCCGGCTGCGGTTCCCGCACCGGCCGCTGCCGTTCCCGCCGCGCCGGCACCTGTTGCGCCGGCGCCCGTCGCGCCTGTTGCCGCCGCGCCCAAGCTCAAGGCGGCCGCCGCGGCGCCGCGCGCCACCGAACAACACGCCGTCGGTGACGGCGGCTCGATCCGCGTCAGCACCGACAAGATCGACGCCCTCATCAACCTGGTGGGCGAGTTGGTCATCACCCAGGCCATGCTGGCGCAGCACAGCAGCGTTCTCGATCCGGTGCAGTGCGAGAAGCTGCTGGCCGGCCTGCAACAGCTGGATCGCAACACGCGCCAATTGCAGGAGGCGGTGCTGTCCACCCGCATGCTGCCGATCGAAGCGGTGTTCAGCCGCTTCCCGCGCATGCTCCGCGACCTGGCCGCCAAGCTCGGCAAGGAAGTGCGCCTCGAACTGCACGGCGAGGCCACCGAACTCGACAAGAGTGTGATCGAAAAGATCACCGACCCGCTCACCCACTTGGTGCGCAACGCGCTGGACCACGGCATCGAGTCGTGCGAGCAGCGCGTGGCGGCCGGCAAGAGCCCGGAAGGCACCATCCGCCTGTCGGCCGCGCATCAGGGTGGGCATATCCATATCCAGGTCAGCGACGACGGCGCCGGGCTCGACCGCGATCGGATCCTGGCCAAGGCCCGTTCGCAGGGCATGGCGGTATCGGACAGCATGACCGACCAGGAGGTCTGGCAGCTGATCTTCGCGCCCGGCTTCTCCACCGCCGAGAAGGTCACGGATATCTCCGGCCGCGGTGTGGGCATGGACGTGGTCAAGCGCAACATCGGCGCCCTCGGCGGCCAGATCGAACTCGAATCGACCGCCGGCAAGGGCATGCGCGTGTCGATCCGCCTGCCGCTTACGCTGGCGATCCTCGACGGCATGTCGATCGCCGTGGGCGGCGAGATCTTCATCGTGCCGCTGGGCAGCGTGGTGGAATCGCTGCAGCCCAAGCCCGATCAGCTCAAGGGGGTGACCGGCCAGGGCATGGTGCTGCGCGTGCGCGACGAGTACCTGCCGCTGGTGCCCCTGCATGCACTGTTCCGCATCTCCGAGGCCGTGCGCGAGCCGCAGGACGGCATCGTAGTGGTGCTGGAGTCGGAGGGCCGCAAGGTCGCCCTGCTGGTCGACAGCCTGGTCGGGCAGCAACAGGTGGTGATCAAGAACCTGGAACACAACTATCGCCGCGTGTTCGGCATCTCCGGGGCCACCATCCTCGGCGACGGCCGCGTGGCGCTGATTCTGGACGTCGGCGGGCTGGTGCGCAGCACCGTCCGCGCGGCGGCCGCGTGAGACGAAAGAGAGACAGCCCATGACCCAGCCCCAGCCCCAGATCCCGAACGCCGCAGGCGGCACAACGCAACTCGCCGACGGTTGCGAGTTCCTGACCTTTACTCTCGGCGAAGAGGAATACGGGGTCGACATCCTCAAGGTGCAGGAGATCCGCGGCTACGACACCGTGACCAAGATCCCGGATACCCCCGCCTTCATCAAGGGTGTGATCAACCTGCGCGGCGCGATCGTGCCGGTGGTGGACCTGCGGCTGAAGTTCCACCTCGGCAGCGCCGAGTACAACAGCTTCACCGTGATGATCATCCTCAACATCCAGCGGCGGGTGGTCGGCGTGGTAGTGGACAGCGTCTCCGACGTGATCCAGATGAGCAACTCGCAGATCCAGCCGCCGCCGGAATTCGGCGGGCAGATCGACACCCGCTTCATTTCCGGTCTCGGCACGCTCGACCAGCGCATGCTGATCCTGCTGGACATCGAAAAGCTGCTCAGCTCCGACGACATGGCCCTGTTGCCGCCGCCGGGCAGCCAGCACTGAGGCCGCCGTGTCGGCGATGCCCTACGGCATCGCCGCAGCCGCCCATAAGGAGATGAGCGTGCCGCAGTTTGCCAACCTTCATCCGACGGAAGCTGTGCTGCAGGAATACTACGAACTCGCCAACCGGCAGCTCGGGCTGGGCGAGGCTGGCCCGGTTCCGTCGTTGTCCGCCTGCGGCGCGGCGCGTGCCGCGGGAGTCGCCACGATCAGGCCGGCGCGGCGCCGGCGTGCGCTTCGCGCGCCGCGCTGAAGGCGCGCGCTCCAAGAAGGGGAGACAGCCCTTGTTCCTGATGAACCTGAAGGTCGGCCAGCGCCTGGCGTTGGGCTTCGGCGCGGTTCTCGCCCTGAGTGCGCTGATGCTGTCGGTGGCCCTGTACTGCCAGAGGCAGCTGGGCGAGAAGACGCACGCGCTGGCGGACAAGGACAACAAGACCGAGCTGGTCAACGGCCTGCTGCAGGGAGACCTCGAACAGCTGGCGCGGCTGCAGCGCATGCTGCTGGCGCTGGACGACAAGAGCGAGGTCAAGCAGCTCAAGGACGAGATCGAGGCCGGCGACGCGGAGAACGATGCCAGGCTGGCGCAGCTGCGGGAAGCGGTGAAGTCGGAGGACGGCAAGCAACTGCTCGGCCTGATGCTCGACAAGCGCAAGACCTGGCTGGACGAGCGCAAGGAATTCACCGGCGCGGTCACCGACGGCGGCGACGCCAAGGGTCTGGAAAGCTATTTCTTCGGCACCGCTCTGCCGGTGCAACAGGCTTACACCAAGGCGCTGACGGACCTGCTCGAGCACCAGCGCCAGACCGGGGCCGAGTCGCTGGCGGCAGCCGAAAAGACCGCCCGCGAGGCGCGCGGCATCGAGCTGGGAGTCGCCGCCCTGCTGCTGCTGTTCGCCGCGGCCTGCGCCTGGCTCATCACGCGCAGCATCGTGCGTCCGCTGCGGCGCTCGGTGGGCCTGGCCGAGGCGGTGTCCGGCGGCAAGCTGGACAATGCCGTCACCGTGACCGGCCGTGACGAGACCGCCGGTCTGCTGCGCTCGCTCAAGAGCATGCAGGACAACCTGCGCCAACGGATCGAGGCGGAGCGCAAGACCGCCGCCGAGAACCTGCGCATCAAGAACGCGCTGGACAGCTGCGGCGCCAGCGTGATGATCGCCGACAACGACTGCAGGATCATCTACGGCAACGGTTCGATGATGCGGATGCTGGCAGAAGCGGAGGAAGACATCCGCACCAGCCTGCCCGAGTTCCAGGCGGGCGGCGTGATCGGCTCCGGACTCGACATGTTCCAGCGCCAGGCGGAACTCGGCACGGGCGTGCTGCAGGGCCTGCAAAGCACCCACCGCACCCAGATCGAGCTCGGCGGCCGCTCGTTCAAGCTGGCCGCCAGCCCCAATCTGTCCCCCAGCGGCGAGCGCATGGGCACGGTGGTGGAGTGGATCGACTACACCGCCGAGGCGAAGGCGTGGGCCGAAGTCGGCACCATCGTAGAGGCCGCCGCCGTGGGCGATTTCTCCCACCGCATGAGCATCGACGGCAAGGATGGCGTGTTCAAGCTGCTGGCCGAGAACCTGAACCAGCTGGTGCAGACCACCGAGTCCAGCATCGGCGAGGTGGCGCGGGTGCTGGCGTCGCTGGCCCAGGGCGACCTGACCCAGGCGATCGCGCGGGATTTCCAGGGCATCTTCGGCAAGCTCAAGCAGGATGCCAACCGCACGGTGCAGCAACTCGCCGAGATCGTCTCTGGCATCAAGCAGACCAGCGAATCGATCAACGTCGCCGCGCGCGAGATTTCGGCCGGCAACGGCGACCTGTCGGCGCGGACCGAGCAGCAGGCGGCCTCGCTGCAGGAGACCGCCAGCTCGATGGAGGAGCTGACCGGCACGGTCAAGCAG
>JARLJS010000180.1 GCA_031291075.1 Nevskia sp.
CAGCTGCGCGGTTTCACTCCGCGATAGACTGGTTCCATCACTTCAACAGCTCACGCATCCAGGCTGCGCAGTCCGATGCGGCCGTCGCTGGCCACGTCACGGTGAGCGTCGTGGCTGCGCGGCGGACCTCAATGCGGATAGCAGCGCATGCCGCCGGCACGCGCTGCTGTGAGGCCACGAAACTCACCCAACCGGTCGTTACTCGCGTCCGGCCGCTCGGGATGGAACCAGGCAGGTGTCTTCATGACGAAGACACCTGGAACGCCCGGACGCGAACCGAGGAAACGTGGAAACCGACAACAGGAGCAGTGATGAGCAAGAAGACCGAACTCGAAGCCGACCTGAAGCGGATCGGCCTCCAGCTGGCCGGGGCGCATCTGACCCGGCAGGCCAGGACGGCGACGTTCAAGACGTTCGCCAGGACCATGAATCAGCTGAAATACGGAATCCAGCGCGCGGACCAGATCGGCGGCAGGCATCTGATAGCGTTTGTGGCGGAGAGAAAGGCCCTGGGCGCATCCAACAGGACCATCGCCAACGAGCTCAGCCATATCCGGGCGGTGCTGCGGCAGATCGGCAAGGAGGGTCTGGCAAACAATCCGAACTATTCCAACAAAGCCCTCGGCATCGAACGCGGCAGCCGGACCGGAACCAAGCAGCCCTTGGCAGATCCGACGATCAGAACATTCCAGGACAAGATGGATCGCCATGGACGTTCCGGCATCGGCGCCATCTTGGGAATGCAGCGCGAGCTTGGGCTGCGGGAGGCGGAAGCCATCCGCGCCGGTCAGGCCGAAACGCTGGCACGATGGGAACGCGAACTGAAGGACAAAGGCTTCGTCCGCGTCGTCGAAGGCACCAAGGGCGGACGTCCGCGCGACGTTCATCCGGCGAATGTCGATCGGGCACTCGCCGCCATCCGGTCGGCGCAAGCGGTGCTGCAAGCCACCGGCCAGCGGTATCTCGTCGTCCGCGCGGATGGCAGCCCAGCCGCCGGCCTGAAGCAGGCGATGAACATCTACCGCAACGTCTGCCACCGCGAAGGCATCCAAAGCCACGGCGCACGGTACGCCTTCGCGCGGGAGCGGCTGGAAGCTTACAAGGCGCAGGGCTTGAGCGAACGCGAAGCCCTCGCCGCCACGTCGCTGGACCTCGGACATGGCGACGGGCGCGGACGCTACATCGCCAGCGTTTATGCTCGATAGGCCATCTGCACCAGATACAGGCAAAAAAGTGATGGAAGTTCCATCACTCATTTGCACCGAGACAGCGCAAAATATAGTGGTGGAACTTCCACCACTTTTTCGCACTACCTCAGCGCAAAAAATAGCGGCGTCACTACCACGATCTACCGTTGTCGATCAAAAAAATCCTGCTCGCGCGCGTCGGAATTAACCGCTGACATTTCCTCCACCGCCGCCAATGATGGCGCCGCGGGCGAACCGATGCGTTCCGCGCAAGCCAATCGATGCGGAGATGGCGATGGATACTCGATGCCGGGCGCCTGTGAGCGCTCAGATCACCAGTGAGCGGCGGCGGCGCGCGGCGCGCGCGCCTACGCGCCGCTGCCGGTCGGGCTGGGCGCAAAGGTATGTCCATGATGGACATCCCTTCCAAGGGCGGGCCTCCCCGGTCGCGCCATGACATGCGCACCTACGACCTGCGGGAAGCGGCGACCCTGCTGCGCATGTCGCCGGCTGTGCTGCGGCAAAAAGCCGCGCAAGGGCTCGTCAAAGCCGCGAAGCCGGGCAAGCGCTGGGTCTTCCTGGAGGATGACCTTGTCGCTTACCTGGGAAGTCTCTATTCTCAATCCCGGCAAGCGCCGCTAAGTGGCTCCAGCTTGGAGGTATCAGCATGGGAGTCTACAAACGCGGTGATGTCTGGTGGATCGACTTCACCACCCCGAACGGACGCCGAGTACGCGAGTCT
Source organism: Nevskia sp. (assembly GCA_031291075.1). Lineage (GTDB taxonomy): Bacteria > Pseudomonadota > Gammaproteobacteria > Nevskiales > Nevskiaceae > Nevskia. The sequence continues at coordinate 1,930 of JARLJS010000180.1, forward strand.
TCTGGGACTCAAGACCGGCAAAAGGCGCAGGAGCTGCACGACCGGATGAGGGTTCGCTGTTGGGAGGAACAGCGCCTCGGCGTGAAACCCGAACACTCCTGGAAGGAAGCCGCCGTGCGGTGGTTGAAGGAAACGGACCACAAACGAAGTCATGACGAGGACATAGCCAAGCTGCGCTGGCTCGATCAGTTTTTCGGCGATTTGACGCTGAGCAAGGTCACGCGGGAACTGATCGACCAGGTTGGCGGACGCAAGGCGGACGAAACAAGCCGGGCGAACGCCAACCGCTACTTGGCCTTGATTCGGGCAATCCTGCGCCGGGCGCGGGACGATTGGGAATGGCTGGAGCGCATCCCCAAAGTCCGGCTCTACCAGGAAAGCAAGCGGCGGATACGCTGGATCACGCGGGAGGAAGCGGAGCGGCTGTTGGATGCCCTACCCCTTCACCTGCGCGACATGGCGCAATTCTCGCTCTCTACCGGGCTTCGGCAGCGCAACGTGTCGTTCTTGCGGTGGGACCAGCTCGACATGCAGCGCAAGGTGGCGTGGATTCATCCGGACGAGGCAAAGGCCGGTAAGGCCATTTCGGTCCCGTTGAACGAGGGCGCGCTGGCGGTGTTGCGCCGGCGGTTGGGCCAGCACCCGGAATACGTGTTTACGTTCCGGGGGAAGCCGGTGGCGATCTGCTCAACCAAGGCTTGGTGGCACGCCTTGGATAAGGTAGGGATCTCCGACTTCCGCTGGCACGATCTGCGGCATACGTGGGCGTCCTGGCATGTGCAGAGTGGGACCAGTCTGCAGGAGTTGATGGAGTTGGGTGGCTGGTCCAATTACGAGATGGTCATGAGGTATGCACACCTCGCTGCAGACCATCTCCGGGCGGCGGCGTGCCGGCTGGATGGCACAAATGCGGCACAGCCACCGCTCAGATTGGTAGTGTCGAATTCGTAAGTTGCTGTTTCGAATGGTGGGTCGTGTTGGAATCGAACCAACGACCAGCGGATTAAAAGTCCGATGCTCTACCGACTGAGCTAACGACCCATCTGAGGAGATGCTGCGGGGCGGCAATTATACCGGCTAACGCCTTGTGGGCACAGGGTAAACGAGGGGAAGCCCTTTCCGGTCCCGCGAAATGCGCCGCCGTCAGCCATGCTCCCCCTCTCCTTTGGGAGAGGTTTGGGGTGAGGGCGGCGCGGCGGGTGGAACTGACTCCCGGCCGATGCTGCGCGCGGCCCTCACCCGCGCCTGGCGGCGCGGCCTCTCCCAGGGGGAGAGGCGGGGAAGAGCTCCGGGATTCAGGGTTGGTAGCGGGTGGGATCGGGGATGGCGGCGGCGCGGAAGCCGTCGCGGCGGATACGACAGGAGTCGCAGCGGCCGCAGGCGCGGCCCTGGTCGTCGGCCTGGTAGCAGGAGACGGTCTGGGCGAAGTCCACGCCCAGCTCGGTGCCGCTGCGGATGATTTCGGCCTTGGTCTGGTGGATGAGGGGGGTGTGGATCTTGAACCCGGCGCCTTCCACGCCGGCCTTGGTGGCGAGGTTGGCCAGGGCCTCGAAGGCGCGGATGAACTCGGGGCGGCAGTCGGGGTAGCCGCTGTAGTCCACGGCGTTGACGCCGATGAAGATGTCTCTTGCGCCCAGCACCTCGGCCCAGCCCAGGGCCAGGGACAGGAACAGGGTGTTGCGGGCCGGAACGTAGGTGACCGGGATGCCGCCGCTCGCCTCGCCGCCTTCCGGCACGGCGATGCTGCGATCGGTGAGGGCCGAGCCGCCCACGGCGTCCAGGTTGACGTGGAGCTGCTGGTGCAGTTTGGCGCCGAGCTGACGGGCCACGCGGACGGCGGCGTTGAGCTCGGCCACGTGGCGCTGGCCGTAGGAAACGGAGAGGGCGCAGGTGTCGTAGCCCTCGGCGCGGGCGATGGCGAGGACGGTGGCGGAGTCGAGTCCGCCGGAGAGGAGGATGACGGCTTTCTTGGGCTGGGTCATTACAGATAAAGCTCCGGGTGCAATGCCAGCTTCGCCGGCCCCTCTTCCCTACCCCTCTCCCGCTCGCGGGAAAGGGGATTTTGAGGCGAGCGAGGTCATTTGCCGGGCACGTTGCCCCACAGGATTTTGTGGAGCTGCACCTGCATGCGTACCGGCAGGCGGTCGGCCACGATCCAGTCGGCCAGCGCGGTGGGGTCAAGCTCGTCCTTGCTGGGGGAGAACAGCACGGTGCAACGTCGCGACAGACCGCATTGCCGCAGCATGGTCTTGGCCCAGTCGTAGTCCTCGCGGCTGCACAGCACGAACTTGATCTGGTCTCGCTCGTTGAGCAGGGCCAGGTTGTCCCAGCGGTTGCGGGTGGCCTCGCCGGAGCCGGGGGTCTTGATGTCCACCACGCGGATCACGCGCGGGTCCACGCCGGAGATGTCGAGGGCGCCGCTGGTTTCGAGCGATACGGTGAGGCCGGCATCGCACAGGGCGGTGAGCAGCGGCAGGCAGGCTTTCTGCGCCAGCGGCTCGCCGCCGGTGACGCACACATGCTGCACGCGGTAGTCCCGCACCTGCCCCACCACTTCCTCCAGGCCACGCCACTCGCCGCCGTGGAAGGCGTAGGCGGTGTCGCAGTACTGGCAGCGCAGCGGGCAGCCGGTGAGGCGCACGAACACTGTGGGCCAGCCCACCAGGGTCGATTCGCCCTGGAGGGAGAGGAAGATCTCGGTGATCTTGAGCCGGTCCGCGTTCCGCTCCGGCGTCTGCTGCGCGGCCGGAGCATCCACGCTGCGGCCCTTACTTGAGCTGCGCCAGCCGCGTGCGTGCCTGGCCGGCCGCGCTGGAGCTGGGATACTGTTTCAGCAGGCGGCCGTAGGCGTCACGCGCCTGGGCGGTCTTCTGCTGCGCCTGGTAAATGGCGCCGGTCTTGAGCAGCGCGTCCGGCACCTTGGGGCTGGCCGGGAATTGCTGCAACAGGGACTGGTAGGCCTTGAGTGCGTCGTTGTCATCTCCCTTGACGTGGTAGCACTCGCCCATCCAGTACCAGGCATTGTCGGCGTAGTTGCCTTGCGGGTACTTGGCCAGCATGGAACGGAAGCCGGAAATGGCGGAGTCGTACTTGCTGGCGCGGAGCTGGTCGAAGCTCTTGAGGTAGATCGATTCCTCGTCCGCGGAATTGCTCGGGGCCGGGGCAGCAGCAGGAGCGGCGGCGGGAGGCGGCGCGGCGGCCTGCGGCGGGGCCGTAACCACCTGCGGGGCGTTGGTCGCCGGCGCGGGGGGAGCGGTGCCTGTCGCGGGCGGGGCGGCGACCACCGGCACACCGGGGGTGCCCGGGGCTGCGGGGGTGCCGGTATCGGCGGCGCCGGCGGACTGGGGATTCTCCAGCCGCTTGAGGCGGGCGTCGAGGTCGGCATCCTTTTGCTGGGTGCTCTGCTGCAGGGCGTCGACGTCGTGCCGGAGCTGCTCCACCTGGCCGCGGAGCTGGCGCATGTCGTCGGCCTGGGTGCCGGTCTGCGCCGACTCCATGGCGTTGAGCCGCCGGGTCAGGTCGACGGTCTTGTTTTCCACGGCCTGCAGGCGCTGCTCCTCTGGACTCAGCGCGCGCTGGCCGTTGATCGGAGCGCCGTAGTCGCTGGCGCAGGCAACGAGAACCAGCGCCGCGAACGGCGCCAGTCCCCGTGCCAGGGAAGATACCTTGAAGCAGCTCATCTGCCGGGGGCTCATCTCCCAATTACCGTCCGGTCAGCTTACTGCTGGACCAGGTCGGCGCGGCGGTTCTGCGACCAGGAGGACTCGTCGTGACCCAGGGCCACCGGGCGCTCCTTGCCGTAGCTGATCACGCTGAGCTGGGTGCCGGAAACGCCCTTGGCTTCCAGGGCCTGCACCACGGCGTTGGCGCGGCGCTCGCCCAGGCCGATGTTGTACTCGCGCGTACCGCGCTCGTCGGTGTTGCCTTCCACGCGGACCTTGGAGGTCGGGTGGGCGGTCAGGTAGGAGGCCCAGTTGGTGATCACACCGAAGCCTTGCGGCTTGATGTCGCTCTTGTCGAAGTCGAAGTAGACGGAGTGGGCGGACAGATCCGCGTTACCGGTGCCGGTGCCGGTGTAGTTGTTGCCAGTGCCGGTGCTGGTGGTCGGGCCGCCACCGTTGTCGACCTTGGGGGTGTTGTCGGTTTTGGTTTCGCCGCCGGAGCAACCGGCCAGCGCCATGCTGAGAGCAGCAGCGGCGGCATAGGCGAAGAATTTGTTCTTGTTCAACATGACGGAAACTCCTTAGCGGGGGAACGTGAGCGGTGTTGTCGGGCGGGCGCGGCGGAGGCGGGCTACTCGAACGGGGCGTATTTTAAAGCGTTAGTGTGCCAATTGCTCGGACGGGAACGGTGACCAGGCCGGTTCGCGCACATCCCCAGGTTCGCTCAGGGTCTGGTGCACCCGGCCGTCCACCGAAGCCGTCCGCAGCTCCTCGCCGCGCGGCCCTTGGGAGGTGTAGATCACCACCTGCCCGTTGGGTGCGAAGCTCGGGTGTTCGTCCATAGGACCGTCGCTGATCAGCCTGAGCGCGCCGGTCTGCAGGTTCATTAGCCCTATACGATAACCTGAACCGTCGTTGTTGACCAGGGCCAGGGTCTTGCCGTCCGGCGAATACACCGGGTCTTCGTTGCGCACGCCCTGGAAGGTGAGCCGGGTCTGCGGCCCGCCAGTGGAGGGTGCGGTGTAGATCTGCGGCTGGCCGCCGCGGTCGGAGGCCCAGGCCAGGGTACGGCCGTCCGGGGACCAGGCGGCCTCGGTGTCGATGCCGCTGTCGGTGGTGATGCGGTTGCGGGCGCCGCTGTTCACGTCGATGACGTAGATATCCGGATTCTTCTCGAACGACAGGGTCACGGCCAGCTTGCTGCCGTCCGGCGACCAGGACGGGGCGCCGTTGATGCCGCGCTCCTGGACGAACTTCTTGAGCTCGCCGCTGCGCCAGTTCTGGATATAGATGGCCGAATAGCCATGGTCGTAACCGACGAAGGCCAATCGCTGCCCGTCCGGCGACCAGGCCGGCGACATCAGCGGCTCGCGCGACACGGCGATGGTCTGCTTGTTCTCGGCATCGGCGTCGGCCACCAGCATCTGGAAGCGCCGGCTGGGACCGATGCCGGTGGACACCACGTAGGCGAACTGGGTGTTGAAGATGCCGCGGATGCCGGTGAGCTTCTCGTAGATCATGTCCGCCACCTGGTGGGCGGCGGAGCGCCACTCCCGCTTGGTGCGGGCGGTGATGTTGTCGGAGGTGAGGGTCACCGAGGCGTTGGGGTCGTCGCCGTGGGTGGCGTCGATCAGGCGGAAGCTGACGGTGAAGCTGCCGGGCGCGGGGCCGGGCAGGATCTTGCCGATCACCACGTTGTCCATCCCCACCGCGCGCCAGTTGCGCGGTACCACCTGCGCCACTTCGGTGGGCCGCTCCAGCATGTCGTTGCGCGGCAGGGTCTTGAACAGGCCGCAGCGGGCCAGGTCGGCGTCGACGATCTGGGCCACGTCCACGCCGATGTCCGGCGGCTGCGCGAAGGGGACGACGGCGATCGGCTGCGGCCGGGTGACGTCGTTGCTGACGGTGATGGTGAGGTCGGCATAGGCCGGCGCCGCCAGGGCGCAGACGGCCAGCAGTAATACCCTGAGTGCTTTCATTGTGAACAGTTCCGTGGGTTCGGTGAGAAGCAGATGGTGATGTTAGGGTCGAACGCGCTGGCATCCCTGGGCAGGGGCAAGGGGCTGGCCGCATACACGGCCTGCCGCACCGTCTGGTCGAACAACGGCACGCCGCTGGTGGTGGCGATACTGGCGTTCTGCACTTCGCCGGTGGAGGACAGCGTGATCTTGAGCCAGGCCTTGAGGCTCTGATCGGTGCCTGGCGGCCGGGCCCAGGCCCGGGTGATGGCGGCGATGAGCTGCAGCGACCATTCGTTCTGGATCTGCTGGTTGAGCTGGGCGGATTCCACCCCCAGCGATTGCTGCAGCTCCGCCTCGCGCTGCTTGCGTTCCTTCGCGGCCTTCTGCGCGGCGTCCGCCTTGCGCTTGGAGTCCACCGCGGCCTGCGCCTGCTGTTCCCGCTGGGCTTCCTTGCGCAGCTGCTCCTCGGCCTGCTTTTTCTGGTCGGCGGCGGCCTCGGCCTTGAGCTTGTCTTCCTCCTGCTTCTTCTTCGCCGCCTCCTCCTGCTGCTTGAGAAGCTGGGCCTGGTCCTGCTCCCGCTTCTGGGCGATCTGCTGCTCGCGAAGCTGCTCGCGCTTGGCGGCCTCCTCCTTCATCTGCTGATCCTGCCGCTGCTTCTCCTCCTGCATCTTCCGCATCTGGTCGGCCTTTTCCTGCTGCTGCCTGGCCTCGTCGGCCGTGGTCTCGGCGTTGACCTGGGGCTGCGGGCCGGTGCTGGGTTCCGGCGGCTTGGGCTCGGGTGGCTTGGGCTGCGGCGGCGCCGGCGGGAACAGGCGGTGCAGATCGGAGGGATTGATCAGCACGCCCTGCACCACCGGCGTCGTCTCCATCTTCTGGCTGCACTGCACGCCGCTGAACAGCAGCGCCGCGAACAGGACGACGTGCAGCAGCGTGGCAAACGCGAAATGGCGCGGCTGCAGGGTCATCCGGGGTCGTTGTGCTTGGGGGGCCGGCCGCCGCCGGCCGGCGCCTCGGTGACGAAGCCGATCTTGACGGCGCCGGCGTTCTGCAGCAGGCCCATGGCCTTGGCCACCGACTCGTAGGGTACATGGCCGTCGGCGCGCACCAGGATCATGGTCTGGGGCTTGGTGTCCATGATCGCGGAGATGCGCTTGACCAGGTCATCGTCACTGACCGGCTGGTTGGTGTTGGTGCCGATGTCGAGGAAGTAACGGCCGCGGCTGTCCACCGACAGGGTGACCGGCTCTTCCTGGTTGGCGATGGGGTTGGAGCTGGCCTGCGGCAGTTCGACGTCGATGCCCTGGGTGAGCAGCGGCGCGGTGACCATGAAGATCACCAGCAGCACCAGCATCACGTCGATATAAGGGACGACGTTGATCTCGGCGTTGAGGCGGCGCTTGCCGCGGCCCTGCACCGCAGGCATCAGGCGGCCCTCGACCCGGCGCCGCCGCCGCGCAGGCCGCGCTCGATGATGCCGATCATCTCCTCCGAGAAGGTACCGAAGCGGGTCTCGATGCGCTCGACCCGGGAGGTGAAGAAGTTGTAGGCCACCACCGCCGGGATGGCGGCGAACAGACCCACCGCGGTGGCGATCAGGGCCTCGGCGATGCCGGGGGCGACCGAGGCCAGGGTGGCCTGCTTGACGTTACCGATGGCGATGAAGGCGTTCATGATGCCCCACACGGTACCGAACAGGCCCACGTAGGGGCTGGTGGAACCGATGGTGGCGAGCATGGACAGGCCGCCTTCCAGCCGCTCGATCTCGCGCGCCTGCGCCACCCGCATCTGCCGCTGCACGGCGGCCATGGCGTCGTCCGGGTCGATGCGCGCGCCCTGCTGGCGGGTGAACTCCTCGTAGCCGGCGCTGAAGATCTGCGGCAGGCCCTCGTCGCTCTTCTCGCGGCCGCGGCGCAGGCCCTCGTAGAGGTCGCCCAGGGTGCCGCCGGACCAGAAGCGGTTTTCGAACTCCACCGCGATCCTCTGGATGCGCGAGAGGAGGCTGCGCTTGGCCAGGATCACGGTCCACGACAGCAGGGAAGCCGCCAGCAGCAGGGTCAGCACGCCCTGCACCAGCGGGTGGGCGTGCAGGATGAGCTGCAGGAACGAGATGTTGTTGTTCATGTGGGGAGACTCTTCCTTCTACCTACTTATGTTCTTCGGGAACGCGCACTTCGACCACGGAATAGATCGCCTCCGGCAGGGCGCAGGGCTTGAACCCGGCCAGGTCGACACAGGCCACCCGCGCCCGCACCCGCACCAGCTCGGTCCGGTCGTCGCCGGCGTAGCGCACGGTCTGCACGAAGCCCAGGCTGGCGCGCTTGCGCACTTCGACCTCGACCGTGGCTTCCAGGCAGTCGTCCAGCCGCGCCGGGCGGCGGAAGTCGATCTCCATGCTCACCACGGTGAAGGCCACGCCCAGCTCGGTCTTCAGGCGCTCCTGCGAAAAGCCCAGGGCGCGCAGCCATTCGGTGCGCGCGCGCTCCAGGTAGCGCAGGTAACCGGCGTGGTACACGACACCGCTCAGGTCCGTGTCCTCGTAGTACACACGGATCGGCCAGGAAAACAATGGAATACTCAAGGCGTTGAAATGGTAATTGTAACGGATGCACGTGCTGCAGCAGAGACCCCCGAAAGGGGTGTTCGGTTCACTCGCCGAACAGGTCCGGCTCGTTGCGGCGCGGTGCGGGCAGGCCGTAGTGCTGGTAGGCGAGCTTGCCGGCCATCCGGCCGCGGGGGGTGCGCAGCAGGTAGCCCTGCTGGATCAGGTAGGGCTCGATCACGTCCTCGATGGTGTCCCGCGCCTCGCCGATGGCGGCGGCCAGGTTGTCGAGGCCGGCGGGACCACCGTCGAAGCGCTCGATCAGGGTCAGCAGCAGCTTGCGGTCCATCAGGTCGAAGCCGTTGGTGTCCACGTCCAGCATTTTCATCGCCTCGGTGGCGATGACCTGGGTCACGGCGCCCTGGCCCCGCACTTCGGCGTAATCCCGCACCCGTCGCAGCAGGCGGTTGGCGATGCGCGGGGTGCCACGCGAGCGGCGGGCGATCTCATCCGCTCCGCCCTCGTCGATCGGCACCTTGAGGATGGCGGCGGAGCGCCGCACGATCGAGGCCAGGTCGGCGATGGAGTAGAACTCCAGCCGCTGCACGATGCCGAAGCGGTCCCGCAGGGGCCCGGTCAGCGCCCCGGCACGGGTGGTGGCGCCGACCAGGGTGAACGGCGGCAGGTCCAGGCGGATGGAACGCGCCGCCGGGCCTTCGCCGATCATGATGTCGAGCTGGTAGTCCTCCATCGCCGGGTAGAGCACTTCCTCCACTACCGGCGACAGGCGGTGAATCTCGTCGACGAACAGGATGTCGCGCGGCTCCAGGTTGGTGAGCAGGGCGGCCAGGTCCCCCGCCCGCTCCAGCACCGGGCCGGAGGTCTGGCGCATGTTCACGCCCATCTCGGCGGCCAGGATGTGGGCCAGGGTGGTCTTGCCCAGGCCCGGCGGCCCGAAGATCAGCACGTGGTCCAGGGCCTCGCCGCGGCGTCGGGCGGCGTCCACGAAGATGCCCATCTGCTCCCGCACCGCCGGCTGGCCGACGTACTCGGTGAGCTTGCGCGGACGCAAGGCGCGCTCGAAGCGCTCCTCCTCGCCGGCGGCGTTGGCAGAGATGATGCGGCCCTCGGAAGGGGTCATGGCCGGGCCTGCCGGACCGGGGTCAGGATGCCGGCCAGATTTGCCCCAGATGCAGGTCTGGGACCTCGAACAGCGTCGGCTTGACCGAATCCCGCGAACCGAGCTGCCGCTGGTTGGCGTAGCTGCGGCCCTTCGGCTTGGTGTAAATCTCCAGCCGACGGGCCTTCAAATCGAACAGCCAGACTTCCGGAATGCCGTGACTGGCGTAAAGCGGCACTTTGACCTGGCGATCCGAATCGACGCTGCTGTCCGCCACTTCGATCAACAGAAGCACATCATCGGCCGCAGGCAAGGATTCACCGTACCCATCGGCTCGCGCCTGCAGGATGACGATGTCCGGTTGCGGTTCATTGTCGGGTGGCAGGCTGATGGGGTTTTGCGTGGAGACGATCAGCCGCGCCCCCACTCCTTGAGCAAAAAACATTGAAAGACTATTGACCGCCCTGAGATGCAGGCTGCCGATAGGAGTCATATTGATGATTTCCCCGTGAAGCAGCTCGACCCTGCAACCTGGCGCAAACACCCCCGCATCCCCCATACGGTGGTAGTCCTCCACGGAGAACTTATGACGGACCAATGGGACCAATGGCAGTGCGGCGCTCATACTGAAATTTCCGAACGGTCAGCCTTTGCTGGGAGGAAGTATACGGACTGTATCCAGGGCTTGGATACGCAGCGTATCAAATAGATAAACGAGCCCGTAATCCCCAACGAATTCAAGCACGCAGCCGTTGGCAACAGTTAACGCAGCGCCCGCTTCAGCGCCTCCTGGATGATCGCCTCGGTGCTCATACCTTCCTTGAACGCGGCATCGGTCAGCCGCTGCACCTCGGCCGGCTTGTAGCCGAGCGAGGCCATGGCGGCGCGGGCTTCGGCCAGGGCCCCCTGGGGGACGGCGGCGGCGCCCGGGAGGGCGTCCGTGCCGGCGCCGGCCTTGTCGCGCATCTCCACCACCAGCCGCTCGGCGGTCTTCTTGCCGATGCCGGGCAGTTTGACCAGGCGGCCTGTCTCGCCGGAACGCACGGTACTCCAGTAGTCCTCGACGCTGATACCGGACAGGACCGCCAGCGCCACCTTGGGGCCGACGCCGGACACCTTGATCAATTCCCGGAACAGGGCCTTCTCCGCGGTGGTGGCGAAGCCGTACAGGAGCTGGGCGTCCTCGCGCACCACCAGGTGGGTGTGCAGGGTCACGGTCTCGCCGGCCGGCGGCAGGCGGAAGAAGGTGGACATGGGCGCCTCCACCTCGTAGCCGACACCGTGCACGTCGAGCAGGAGTTGGGGCGGCTGCTTGGCCAGCAGGGTGCCGGTAAGACGGCCGATCACGGCTTGCTGCCCCGCGCCAGGGCGGCCACCTGGGCCGCCGTCCAGCGCCCGCGCACCGCCCTGGCGGCCGGGCGCACGG
>JARLJS010000181.1 GCA_031291075.1 Nevskia sp.
AGCGGCCCGTCGTACGTAGTCACGTGGTTCGCAATAATCAACATCGGCTCGCCGGCGTCGAGCGTCTTGGGCGCAACGACGCGCGGAGCTGCCAGCAGCCACACCAGCGGCCGCATCACCGTCTCGATAAACGCCGCGCGCACCCACTGAACCGGCAGCAGCCACGGCCAGCGGGGATAGACAAGCCTGCTCCGCGCGGGCTTGGTCTCCGCATGAGTGTTCGATGGCGGGCGCGGCTCGGGAGCACTGGGCGCTTCATCGTTCCTGCCTGCTTCATCAACGTGCGCTCTTTCCGACGCATGAGTGGGAAGGGAAGCTGTCTGTTCCTCATCCTCCTCGCCCGCCACCAACCGCCGCAGTTCGCCCAGCGTCTCGACGCGGTCCAGCAATCCATCTTCAGAGACAATGCCCAGCCGCTCTTCGATCGCCGCGGCCAACTGCACGCGTCCCAGGCTGTCCAGGTGCAGATCTTCGGAGAGCTTTAGTTCATCGCCCACGCGCGGATGTTTCTCGCCGGAGATTTGCGCAATCAGCGCCACCAGCCAATCTCCCGACGCCGCAAACGCCGCGTTCTCCTCGCGCTTCGCGGCTCCGTTGCCAGAGGCCTCTGCCGCCGTCTGAATTCGCTTGAGCCACTCTGCAACAGCCCGGCGTCGCACCTTGCCCGACGAGGTGCGCGGCAAATCCGGCTCCGGCCACAGCACCCAGCGCCGTACGCGTTGGAACTCCGCCAGGTGCGCATTCGCGCCTTCAATGGCTGCGGCCGCATGGTCGCCCGAGCCACGGCAAGCCAGCACCGCGAACGGCTCCGGCCCCTCGGCCGTTTCCATAGCGACCACCGCGCAGGCCGCCACGCCGGGCTGCGCTTCGATGGCCGCTTCCAGGTCCTCGGGGTGAATGTTCACTCCCGCCGCGGTCACAATTACTTCGCTCTTGCGGCCCAGAAAACGCAGTTCGCCGGAGGCTTCCGTTTCCGCCAGATCGCCCGTGGCCAGCCACTCATCCGCGCGCTTGTGCAACTCGCCGCCCGACCACGTCGCGGCGGAGATGGCCGCGCCCCTCACCAGCACCTCGCCGTCAGGCCCAAGTTTTACTTCGCGCCCGGCTATCGGTTTGCCAATGGTTCCCTTTGCTACATGGAACGGATGATTCAGCGTGATCAGCGCCGTGGTTTCCGTCATTCCGTAGCCCTGGATCAGTACGAACCCGAGCGCGTTCCAGAATTGTTCGAGCGGCCCCGGCAGCGCGCCGCCGCCCGAGATCAGCGCCCAGAACTTGAGCCCGAAGGCGCGGTGAATCTTGCGGAAGCGCCACCAGCGCCGCGCCGCTTTCATGCCTCGTAAATCGGCCGTGCCCTCGGCGAGACCTGGGTAGGTCAACTCCAGATGCGCCTTGAGCAGTGCCAGCACTCTGGGCACGGCCGCCAGCACGGAGATGCGCTCGCGCCGAATCGTTTCAACCAGCCGCGGCGCTACCAGCCGCTCTTCAAAGTGCAGCTCGGCGGTCAGGATCGGCGGAACCCAAAGCCCCATGGTTTGCCCGAATACGTGGCTCAGCGGCAGCGTGTGCAAAATCCGCAGCGGATGCACCAGCTTTTCCCAGCGCATGTAGGGCTGCGCACCGCGCTCGATAGGCCCCACGCTGGCCAGCACGTTGCCGTGCGTCAGTACAATTCCCTTCGGGTCGCCGGTGGTGCCGGAGGTGAATAGAATTTCGAGC
>JARLJS010000021.1 GCA_031291075.1 Nevskia sp.
CTGGGCGGCCGCGGGCAGCTGGCGCCGGCCGGCGCCGAGGCGGCGGTCAAGCCGGACGCGCCCGATCCGCTGGGCCGCTGGCACCGCACCGCCCTGCTGCGCCGCCTGGTCCTGTTCGGCCTGGCCCTGCTGCAGACGGTGATCGCCACCTATTACATGACGGCGGTGCTGCCCTACCACGGCCGGCACCTGCTGGAGGTGGCGATCCTGGTGCTGTACGCGATCCTGTTCGGCTGGGTCTCGATGGGCTTCTGGACCGCCATGATGGGCTTCCTGCTGTTGCTGGCGGGTGGCGACCGCCATGCCATCTCGCGCAGCGCCCCGGAAGACGCGCCGATCGACGACAAGGCCCGCACCGCGCTGCTGATGCCGATCTGCAACGAGAACGTGCCGCGGGTGCTGGCCGGGCTGCGCGCCACCTACGAATCGCTGGCCAAGACCGGCCAGCTGCGCCATTTCGACTTCTACATCCTGAGCGACAGCGGCGACCCGGACGTGCGGGTGGCCGAGCTGGACGGCTGGCTGCGGCTGTGCCGCGAGGTGGACGGCTTCGGCCGCATCTTCTATCGGCGCCGCATCCACCGCATCAAGCGCAAAAGCGGCAACATCGCCGACTTTTGCCGGCGCTGGGGCAGCAACTACCGCTACATGGTGATCCTGGACGCCGACAGCGTGATGTCCGGCACCTGCCTCAAACGGCTGGTGCAGTTGATGGAGGCCAACCCGAACGCCGGCATCATCCAGACCGCCCCCAAGGCGGCGGGCCGCGACACGCTGTACGCCCGCATGCAGCAGTTCGCCACCCGCGTCTACGGCCCGCTGTTTACCGCCGGGCTGCACTTCTGGCAGCTCGGCGAATCGCACTACTGGGGCCACAACGCCATCATCCGGGTGGCGCCGTTCATCCGCCACTGTGCCCTGGGCCGCCTGCCGGGCCGCGGCGCCCTGGCCGGCGAGATCCTGTCGCACGACTTCGTCGAGGCCGCGCTGATGCGGCGCGCCGGCTGGGCGGTGTGGATCGCCTACGACCTGGAGGGCAGCTACGAGGAAATGCCACCCAACCTGCTCGACGAGCTCAAGCGCGACCGCCGCTGGTGCCAGGGCAACCTGATGAATTTCCGGCTGTTCCTGGCCCAGGGCCTGCACCCGGCGCACCGCGCGGTGTTCATGACCGGGGTGATGGCCTACCTGTCGGCGCCGCTGTGGTTCCTCTCGCTGCTGCTGTCCACCGCGCTGCTGGCGGTGCAGACCCTGAAGGCGCCGCAGTACTTCCTGGAGCCCTACCAGCTCTTCCCGGTATGGCCGGAGTGGCACCCGGAATGGGCCATCGCCCTGTTCACCGCCACCGCCACCCTGCTGTTCCTGCCCAAGCTGCTGAGCGTGATCCTGATCTGGGTCCAGGGCGCCAAGCGCTACGGCGGCGGCGGCCGCCTGCTGGCCAGCATGCTGGGCGAGATGCTGTTCTCGGCCCTGCTGGCGCCGATCCGCATGCTGTTCCATACTCAGTTCGTGATCACCCCGCTGCTCGGCCTGAGCGTCAGCTGGAAATCGCCGCCGCGCGAGGACTCCGAGACCTCCTGGCGCGAAGCCCTGATGCGCCACGGCCTGCAGACCGTGCTGGGCATCGTGTGGGCCGGTGGCGTGTACTGGCTCAACCCGACCTTCCTGTGGTGGTTGCTGCCGGTGGTGGGGGCCCTGATCGTCTCGATCCCGCTGTCGGTGTACTCCAGCCGCATCTCGCTCGGCCGGCGCCTGCGCAAGGCACGCTACTTCCTGATTCCGGAGGAAGCAATGCCGCCGCGGGAGTTGCGGACCACCCAGGCGGTGGTGCGCCGCGCCAAGGAGCCGCCCGGCTTCGTCCACGGCGTGATGGATCCGGTGATCAACGCCATCGCCTGCGGGGCGGGGGTGGCCCGCACCCGTCAGCTCGAAGCGACGCGCCAAAATCGCACTAAATTGGTGCAAGAAGCCTTGGAAAAAGGGCCCTCCGGTTTGACCGCCATGCAGAAAAATACCTTGCTGGGCGATCCTATCCTGTTGTCTAAATTACACTTGCAGATCTGGTCGGCGGATCGGGCCGAAACCGGATGGGGGTTGCCGACGCTGTCATAAATGTTTCATCTTTATGTCATATCGCCTCAACGCCGCTTTCATACAGTGTTACCATTGCACTTGGAGCTGAAGGTGCCCGCGAATATGAGCAATGACTCGCCCAGGCCCGAGCCGCGCTTTGAAGCCCGTTTCGCCGAAACCCCGGCGGAAATCATCGAAACCCAGCGACTGCGATACCGGATTTTCGCAGGGGAGCTGGGCGCCGCCATCGATGGCGGCGATGCGCAGATCGACGCCGACCAGTACGACGCCTATTGCAAACATCTGATGGTGCTCGAAGCGGAGAGCGGCCGGCTGGTCGCCTGTACCCGCATCCTCACCGACGATATGGCGCCCCTCGCCGGCGGCTTCTACTCGTCCGGCGAATTCGACCTGAAGATGATCGATTCCCTGCCCGGCCGCGTGATGGAAGTGGGCCGCACCTGCGTGGACCTCGAGTTCCGCAGCGGCGCGGTGATCGCCGTGTTGTGGGCCGGCCTGGCCGATTTCATCGTCAGCCAGGGCTACGACTACCTGTTCGGCTGCGCCAGTATCGGCCTGGAGGACGGCGGCGCCAATGCTCATGCCCTGCTCGACCAGGTCAAGGAAAAGTTCATGGCGCCGGGCTGGCAGCGGGTGCGCCCGCTGATCCCGCTGCCGGCGGCCGACGCCCGGCCGACCTGCCGGCCCAAGATGCCGCCGCTGCTCAAGGCATATTTCAGCCTCGGCGCCAAGGCCTGCGGCGAGCCCTACTGGGACCGCGATTTCAACTGCGCCGATGTGTTCGTGCTGCTCAACGTGAGCGACATGCATTCGCGCTACGTGCGCCACTTCCTCGAACGCAGCCGCGATGCGGAAGCCGGCGAGGGTTTGGCGGCGATGCCGCAACTGCTGCCGAAGCCGGTCTGATCCCTCTCCACTTCAGGAGACCGTCCTTGCTAGCCACTTTCCGCGGTGCGCGTCTGGTCCTGCATCTGCTGGTCGGCTTGTCGCTGGTGCTGCTGGTCGCCCTCGACCGCAGCGGACGCCTGCGGCCGGAGCCGCTGACGCGCTGGTGGAACAGCCGCTTGCTGTGGATCCTGAACGTGCGCCTGCGGGTCCGTGGCCAGCGCCTGCGCGGGCAGCACCTGATCGTGTGCAACCACGTGTCCTGGCTCGACATTTCGGTGATTGCCGCAAGCCAGCTCACGCGCTTCGTGTCCAAGGCCGAAGTGCAGGACTGGCCGATCGCCGGCTGGCTGGCCAGCGCGGCGGGCACCTTCTACATCCGCCGCGGTGCCGGCGGCACCAAGCAGCTCAACCAGGCCCTGAGCGACCATCTGCGCGGCGGCGGGGCGGTCGCCCTGTTCCCGGAAGGCACCACCACCGACGGCAGTGCGCTGCTCAAGTTCCAGCCACGCCTGTTCGCCGCGGCCATCGACAGCGGCAGCCCGATCCAGCCGGTGGCCTTGCGCTACGGCCGCGCCGGCAACGGCGAGAATATCGCCGCCTTCGTCGGCGACCAAAGCCTGACCCAGAACCTGCGCCGCCTGCTGAAGGAACGCGAACTGACGGTGGAGCTGACGTTCTGCCCGCCGATCCGCCCGGAGCCCGGCCAGGACCGCGCCGCCGTGGCCCAGCTTGCCCACAGCGCGGTCTGCGCCGTGGTCGCGCCGCAGTTGCTGCAGGCGCTGCAGGCCGAGGCGCGGGAGTCGCTGGCGGCGTAAGAACGGCAGTTTCCAGGAAAAGCAGTTTCCAGTTTCCAGAGAAACCGCAACTTCATAGTCGCGTTGCCCTCTTGCTATCCCAGCCAATTCGGCTCCAGAAGCCGATTCCGCGGGAATTCGACCAGCCGCCTCAGACCATCGGCGAGCACATCAAGCGCGCCCGGCTCCTCCGCGGCCTTAAGCAGTCCGAGGCGGCAAAGGTGCTTGGCGCAAACCATTTCACAATCATCAACTGGGAGAAGGGCCGTACGGAGCCGCCTGCGACCTCCGGACCGGCCATCCTCGCCTTCATCGGTTACGACCCCTAGCCACCACGGCGGCATCGACAAGAAGGCGACCAAGGCGGCAGCGAGTGGCGGGAGCACTCACGCCCCGCCTACCGCATCAACTCCACCTGCGACTACCGCGCCGGCGCCAACCGGTACCGCAGCATCCGTGCTTTGCAGGGATGGGACGACCGGGAAGGCCGGCAAAGGTGCGTGCAGCCATCACGGCGGAGTGAACACGTCGGCGGCCGCGACCGCTACAGCTCCCGCAGCGACCCCCGCGGCCTCAACAAGTCCAGCCGTGTCGCCAGCTCCGGCGTCGTCAACCGCCCCGCTCGCCCCTTCGACCAAGGCCCCGAGC
>JARLJS010000182.1 GCA_031291075.1 Nevskia sp.
ATATTGCCGATGGCCGGCCCGCCGCCCCCGTCCAAGACATAACCTACGCCCACGAGCAACGGCACAACAACAGCGACGCCCGCCACGGCCTCATCCTCGCCTTAGATGCGGCGGGCCACACCGAAGTACGCATCACCGCCGCCCAGCAGCTCATCGCCGACGAGCCGGACGACGTCCTCGCCTGGACCAGCCTCTCCATCCTCCTTCAGCGCGCCGGCCGCGTCCCCGAAGCCGAAGCCGCCTCCGCCCGCGCCAAAATCCTCGGCTGGAAGCTGGAACTCCAGTCCAACCGCGAAAACCAATCATCCGAATAATGTCTACCTTTCAACAGTGTCATTCTGAGCCGCAGGCGAAGAATCCCGACGCTCCTCGCGTCACCCACACTGCCAAAAGCTTCCGCTGCACAAATGCGGGTGCCCAGGTCTCGCTTTTGAGACCTGGGTTCGCAGGATGCCGAACCCAGTACGATAAAGTCATGATCCTCTACGCCGCCACCTCAAACCCCGGCAAACTCCGCGACTTCGCCACCGCCGCCGCGGCGCACAACATCACCGTGCTCCCCCTGCCCGGCCTGCAGACCATCCCCGCCCCGCCCGAAGACGAACCCACCTTCGCAGGCAACGCCCGCGCCAAGGCGCTCTACTACTCGCAGCACGCCCCCGGCCTTCTGGTCCTGGCAGACGATTCCGGCCTCGAGGTCGACTCGCTCGATGGCGCACCCGGCGTCCGCTCCGCCCGTTACGCCGACGACCAGCACTTTCCCTCCGCCCCCGCCAGCACCACCGACGAGCGCAACAACGCCTGCCTCCTCCGCGCCCTCGACGGCGCGCCGCCCAACTGCCGCCGCGCCCGCTACCGCTGCGTCCTCGCCGTAGCCCGCGACGGCCACGTCACCCACACCGCCGAAGGCGCCGTCGAAGGCGAACTCCTCACCGCCCCTCGCGGCACCGGCGGCTTCGGCTACGATCCCCTGTTCTTCATTCCCGAATTGCAGCAGACCATGGCCGAAATCTCTCTCGAAACCAAGCATGACCTCAGCCACCGGGGCCGCGCTTTTCGTGCGCTTCTCGCGCAGCTGGCTCGATAATCGCGCAGATTCTAAACCGTTTCCTTGACGATGCTTTCCCGCAGGCGAAATAATAACTCGCACTCTTCGCAACGCACGACATCAGGAGTTCCCCGCACGATGGCTACCGCAACGAAGCCCGTTTC
>JARLJS010000183.1 GCA_031291075.1 Nevskia sp.
CAAGACCGGCCTCAGCCAGGGATCGGGCGCGGGGGCAGGGCGGGCGACGCTGACCCACAGGCTGCCGGGTGGGGTGGCGCGGCGGGAGGAGCCGGGCACGAACCCGGTCGCCGCCAGCAGCCGGCCGTGGCCCAGCCCAGGCAGCCGGGCGTGGCGGGCGGGCGGCGGGGCCGGGCTATGCAGGCGCGCGCACAGACCCGCCAGCGCGGGGGCATCCTGCGCCTCCGACTGCTCGTGCCACACCGACTCCAGCTGATGCAGGCCGCGCAGCACGCGCGCACGGCCGAACAGGCGCGTGCCCCAGGGCGTGCACAGCAGGCCCAGGCATTCCCCGGGCCAGTTGGCAAAGAAATGGCTGGCGCAGGCCAGATCCAGCCGCACGAGCCCGGAGGTGGCATGGGCGCTGGCAGCACAGAAAAGGCGCAACAGGTCGTAGACGAGCGGCGGGGCCATCGTCCAGCAATCAGGGTGAAAGAAAAGCGACGTACCGATCCCTGCCGGGCCAGGCAAGGGGCTTGCCGGAGGAGCGGATCAGCGCGAGGGGCGGATCAGCGGGACGGGGTGGGCAGCTCCACGACGGGCAGGTCGGCTCCGACCTGGCCGCGGATGCGCCACAGCCGCAAGCCTTCGGCGGTTACGCCGTCGCGGGTACGGGCCAGACGGCCGGCCGGCGTCGCCTCGGCCAAGCCCGTTGGGGGCACCGCGGCGCGGCGCTCGCTCTGCACCAGCAGGCCCGTGGCCCCTGTCAGCCGGGAGGCGGCATTGGGCAGGGAAAAGCTGCGCCAGCGCGCGTCGATCGCCACCACCTTGAAGCCGGGTGGCAGGGTCCAGGCGAGTTCGGCTGCCAGGCCGTAGTTGTCGGCCACCACGTAGGTGGCTCCGGCGGCGCGGGCGGCGGCGGCGACGTCATTGGCCAGGCCTTGCCAGCCGGCCAGCCGAAATAGCGTCAGATCCAGCTTCGGCGGCAGCGGGAAGGGCGCGGCCAGCGCCTGCAACCACAACAGCCCGCCCAGGGCGAAGCCGAGCCCGCAGGCTGGCCAGCGCCAACGTCGCCAGCGTGTCCCGAGCCCGGCGGCGGCGATGGCGGCCGGCGGGTAAAGCAGGGCCGGCCAGTTGGCCTGCACCCGGTCGCCCAGCGCGTGTTCAAGGAATACCAGGGCGGGCAGCACCAGCAGAATGGCCAACAGGGTCCAGCCGGCGGGGCGGGTGGCCGGGCGGGCCTCATGGATCGCGCGGGCCGCCCCGGCCACGAACAGCACCGCCAGCAGCGGGGTGGCGAGGCCGATCTGTCCACCGATCAGCTCGCCGACGAACTGCGCCGCCCGCGCGGGCTGCCACGCCTCGAACCGGCCGCCCTGGCGGGCGAAGCTGATCCAGTCGTGCCCGGCGTTCCAGATCAGCACCGGGGCGAACAGGGCCAGCGCCAGCAGCACGCCCAGCCAGGGCCCGGGCCGGCGCAGCCAGGGG
>JARLJS010000184.1 GCA_031291075.1 Nevskia sp.
ACCATCAGCATTCGACCGCGGGGCGTGGTTCGGGCATTCTCATGGACGTCCATCCGGGGCGCCTCCGGGCTCGGGGTGGCAGGTCTCGCAACCGCACCCTCTCAGCCCAGCCCCGGAGGGACAACCTCCATAGCAGCGACATCTAATGCGACAAAATTTTCTGACATGAACGGCCGAGCAAGCACGTCCCCTTGATTTCCATGTTACCAACCGATTGCGAGAAATTTCTGGTAGGATTGCCCCGCAGGACCGTATCGCTTCAACAGAAAACCCGATAAAGTAATCATTGTCGCTGCGATTATAAAAGGCATTCTTTCGGAATGGCAAGGACACTAGCCACCGGAGCGCTGGCACGGGGGAGTCACTTTTTTTTGACATTCTGGCCGCTTGCCGAGCGCAACAGATACGCTTGGAATTTATCGTTGTCCGATGCACCATCTGCTCATGGCCTGAAATGATGTCGTCATCCCGACCCAGCCGCCGCGCACGATCCGGCACGGCGGTCAAGGATATCGCTGCCCTCCACCGCACGCGCTTTCTCCGCCAGCTTTGCAACGGCCGCACCGCCCTGATTCTCGGCGGTGACGCGAAGCAGCGTGCACTGCTGACCGAAAGCGCCGCCGCGGTGGTCAAGGCGCCGGTGTTGAAGGGGCGGGTCGACCTGCTGCTCGATCTCGACCTGAAACCGGCGGGCGAGTTGCTCGCAACGCTGCCCGAGCTGCTGCACGACCTCCCTGCGGGCGGGATAATAGCGCTGGTCTGCCGCGACACGCCGCTAGGCAGCGAGGCCGGACTGGTCGCGGCGCTGGCAACGCGTTTCGCGCGTGTGCTCGTGTACCGTCAGCGCCCGCTGGTCGGTACGCTGCTGAGCGAAGCGGCCTTGGAAGGAACCCGCGTGGTCGCGTTGGCCGACGCTCCGGCGGGCGCGGTCGAGGCGAGCATCCTGATTGCCTCCGCGGCACCGCTGCAGGGTCTTGCCGGCGGCTTGTTCGAGGCAGTGGGCGCGCAATCGACCGGGACGCCGACGACGGGGGAGGCTCCGCCAGCCCCAACCGAGGTGCGGCTCGCCGACCTGCCCCTAGAAGGTGGGTGCGACGAGGACGCGTTGGAGCTGCGTCGTCGCGCTGTTACGCTGGTGGAGCGGCTGCTTGCCAAGGAGCAGCAGACATTCGCTTTGCGGGAAGAAATCGGGCGGATGCGCGCCCGTTTGGCAGACAGCGGCAGCAGCCACGGCGAGGCGGCCTTCGATGTGCCGCGCACACGGTACGGCTGGCCGCTCGCCGAAGGGATGCGCGAGGCGGCCGACCTGGAGTTCTATGACCACCGCCCCGACGATCCCGTCGTGCTGGAGGGGCACGCCGGAGCCGCGTTCTTCGAACGGTTCGGCTTGGGCTCCGATGCACCGGACTTCGCCGGCGCCGTCGCGGCGCTGAATGCCCTGTCACCTACGCTTCCGCTCGTCAACGAGGAGGGAGTGCCCGATGTCAGCGTCATCATTCCCCTCTACGGCCAGCTCGCCTATACGCTGAACTGCATCGACAGCCTGTTCCGCCACGCAACCCGCCAGCGCGTCGAGATCATCGTCGTGGACGACGTCTCGCCCGATTGCACGTGCGACTTTCTGCCTCAGGTACACGGGTTGCGCTACCACCGCCAGCCGGTCAATGGCGGCTTTATCCAGAGCTGCAATACCGGTATGGCGAAGGCGCGTGGCCGCTACGTGCTATTCCTTAACAATGATACCCGCGTGGTTGCCGGTTGGCTCGACGCGCTGGTTGACAACTTTGCCGCCTTCCCGAACGCCGGGCTGGTCGGTTCCAAGCTGCTTTATCCGGACGGCGTGCTGCAGGAGGCGGGCGGCATCCTCTGGCGAAACGGCGCGGCCTGGAACTATGGCCGCAACGACGATCCCAACCGCCCCCAGTACTGCCATGCCCGGCAGGTTGACTATGTCTCGGGCGCCTCGATCATGCTGCCGACCGCACTCTGTCGCGAACTCGGCGGCTTCGACATGCATTACCGGCCCGCCTACGCCGAGGACGCGGACCTGGCCTTGCGGGTCCGCTACGTCGCCGGCCGCGAGGTATGGTACCAGCCAGCCTCGAGGCTCGTACACTACGAAGGCAAGACCTCCGGCACCGACACCGGCACCGGCGTCAAGGCCTATCAGGTACTGAACACCAAGAAACTGTTCCTACGCTGGCGCGAACAACTCACAGTGCACCGTCCCAACGGCCAGACGCCCTACTTCGAGCGCGAGCGCGGCGTATGCAAGCGCGTCTTGGTGGTGGACGCCACCACGCCTACGCCGAACCAGGACGCCGGCTCGGTCACCGTCGTATTGACCATGCGGTTGTTCCAGCAGCTCGACTACAAAGTGTACTTCGTGCCGCAGGACAACTTCCTTTATCAACGCGAACCCACCGAGGATCTGCAACGCACCGGCATCGAGTGCGCCTACGAACCGTTCGAGACGGACTTCGAATCCTACATCCGCCGCTACGGCCACCTATTCGACGTGATCGTGGTGGTCCGTGTCCCCGTGCTGGAGAAGGTGATCGACGATTTGCACAAATACGCCCCGCAGGCGCCGATTCTCTTCCACAACATGGACCTGCACTACCTGCGCATGGAACGCCAGGCGGCGCTGGAGGGGGACCCCGAAGAGGCCGCCGCGGCGGCGGCGTTGAAGAAACGCGAACTCGATCTCATCAACCGAGCGGACTGCACCATCACCCCCTCCACCTTCGAGCGCGACATCCTCGCCACGGCCGCGCCCGACGCGTCCGTGGTGATGTGGCCTTTCATGTTCGAATTCCATGGCACGGAGGTCGGCTTTGCCGCACGGAGGGATATCTGCTTCCTCGGCGGCTACCGCCACGCGCCGAATATCGACGCGGTGGAATGGTTCGTGAAAGAGATCTTTCCCCGCATCAAGCGCAAGGAACCCGAAGCACGCTTCATCATCGCCGGCGCCAACCCGGGACCGGAGGTGCAGGCGCTGGCACGGGAGGATGTCATCGTGACCGGCCAAATCGCCGACCTGCGCGAGCTGTTCGACCGTACGCGGGTGTTTGCCTGCAGTTTGCGCTTCGGTGCCGGCGTCAAGGGGAAGCTCTCGACGTCGATGTCCTACGGACTGCCGATTGTTTCCACTGCCTGCGGCGCCGAGGGCATGGACCTCGTGGACGGCGAGGAAGTGCTGCTTGCTGACGATCCGGCGGAATTCGCGGCCGCCTGCCTGCGCCTTTACCGCGACGGCGCGTTGTGGCGGCGCCTCTCGCAGGCTGGCCAGGACCGGGTGCGCGAAAAGCACTCGCTCGCCATGGGACAGCGGGTTCTGCAGCAGGCACTTGAGGTCGGGTTCAGGCATCAACTCGGCCTGCCGGTTTCATCGGCCTGAGGAAATGACGCTCGCCTCTGGTTGCTTTCTTGACAATGCGGGTACGATCGCGGAACTCTTACTGAGATGTCCTCCCAAGATCCCCTGTCTAGTGGTCGATACGCGGCCACGCAGTACGGCGTCTCGGGTGACCTGCAACTGGTGAATGGCGAAATCGTGGAGGGCTGGGTGTGGACGCCTGCGCAGCCCGAACGCCGCCTGGTCGCCGAGGTGCTGGTCGACGATGCGCTGGCTGGCGCGGTCGTGGCCGTGCAGCCACGACCGGATCTGCTCGCGCGCGGAATCGGCGACGGCCGGTACGGCTTCCGCCTGCGCCTGCCGCCACGGATCCTTCCCGCCGAAGGCCCCGTGGTGATCACCGGCCGGGAACGGCAGTCCGCCCAGGTGTTCGGCCGTACCATCCTGCGCCCCGGTGAACTCACGGCCGACTATCGCGTGGCGCTCGGGACTGTCGTGGACGAAGTCGGGAAGCTGCACGCCGCCGTGGCCCGTACGCTGCGCGACGGGCCCGATCCGGCGACGCAGGCCCGGCAACTGCGCGCGGCCTGCGCCGGCTTGGCCGAGATACTCGCCGCGCGGGTGCGGGGCGGAGCCGGGACCGCCGCGATCGATACCAGCCTCGCCCGACTGCGGCGGCGCGCGCCGGTGCTGCCGCGTCTTGCCGTGCCCGCACTCAGCCTGGTGCTGCCTGGCCTCGGTAGCGCGTTCGACATGCTGCGGCGGATCGGCGCGCTCGCCCCTGCGCTCGCCGCCGCCGAGGCCGAGCTGATCCTGCTCGATGCCGGCGCGGATCCCGCCTCCTTGCTGCTGCCGGCGGCGGTCGCCAACCTCGTCTATCTGCGCGAGTCCCATGCAGACGACGCGCTTGCCGCGGCGGGACGCCTGGCCCGGGGACGGGCGGTCGCCTTTCTCGAGGCCGGACCGACGGCGCCCTCGGCCACCGCGCTGCTGGAGCTGGCCGTCCTACTTGGCCGGCCGGCTCCTGTGGTTTGGCTCGGCCCAGCCACGCTCGCCGCCTGTTATCGGGTAGGCGCACCCGTGGCCGCGATGGCAACGCACCACGCCTGCGCCCGGCTGGGGCTGCGGGCCGCACTGCCGACGGCGCTGCTGCGCGCGGCCGGTGGCGTGGAGACGGCGCCTGCCGACGGCGCCGGGCTGGCATGCGCCGATCTGTGGCTGCGTTGCCGTCTGTTGGGCGCCGGCAGCGCTGTCTGGACGGAACCGGATGGCGACGTCGCCCCTGCCGGAATCGCGTCGCCGTCGAACCCGCGTGCGGCGCTCGCGGCGCTCGCTGCCTTCCGCAACCGCTGGCATTTCCAGCCAGAGGTGGCACATGGCTGACGCCGATCTTCACGTCCACCTCCCCGCCACCAGCTTCGTCTCGCTCGCCGAGTTCGAGGAATGGCTGCGCACGATGCAGCCGCGGCTTGACGCCCGCTATGCCTTCGAGCGTGACTTGGCGAGCGCCGATCCGGAATTCAGCCGCGACGGCACCTGCGCGCCCTGCCTGCGGCGGATGCGCTTCACCTGCCGCACCGAAGGCGGCGAGGCGACCGAGGATGGCCGGCGCATACCCAACTGGCGCGAGCAGATGACCTGCGACTGTGAGGACCACCTCAACAACCGCAGCCGTGCCCTGTTGCACTATCTCGATGCGGAAGCAGGCCTACCGGCGTGGTCGCGCGTACTGCTGTTCGGTCGGCCCGCCGCTACCGACCGCCGTATCGAGGCACGCGCCGGCGAGACCTGCCGCATCCGCTGCCTCGCGCTCGGCTGGACGAAGGAGGGCACCCGGGCCTACCGCATCCAGGCCGCGAGCGGCGCTTTCCACCTCGTGGTGTCGTCAGACTACCTGCATCAGGTTCCGTCGCTTCGGACCGCGCTGGCCGAACTCAACCGTGTGCTGGCGCCGGGCGGGCAGTTCGTGTTCACTGTTCCCTTCCATTACCGCGCGCCCCGCTCGGTTGCGACGTGGAACAACCCGTCCGAAGCCGTGCGGCCGCCGCGCGAGATTTCGGGCGAAGCATACGCGCTCGGCTGGGATCTGCTCGAATGGTTGCGGGAAGCCGGGTTTGCCGATGCCCGCGCGCATCTCTACTGGTCGGACGAGCTTGGTTATTGCGGCTTCGGAAACTTCATCTTTTCTGCCACCAACTGAATGGGCAGAACCAGGGGGGGACATGAATAACGCAAACAGAGTCGTACGTGCTAGGGCGCCGCTGCGCCTCGGTCTTGCCGGAGGCGGAACGGACTTGAGCCCGTACTGCGACGAGTACGGCGGCGCGGTGCTGAATGTCACCATCGACCGCTACGCCTACGCCTTCATCGAGCCGTCCGAGGATGGCTCGGTCATCTTCGTTGCCCGCGACCTCGGCACGGAGGAACGCTTCCCCTGTGAACCCGGTGCGGTTGGCAAGGGCGGACGGCTCATGCTGCATGCCGGCGTCTACGCACGCATGATGCACACCTACAATGACGACCACCCGCTGCCGCTCAAGGTGACCACCTATGTCGAGGCACCGGCGGGCTCGGGACTGGGCTCGTCCTCGTCCCTGGTGGTAGCGCTGGTGGAGGCGTTCCGGACGCTCCTGGAACTGCCGCTCGGCCTCTATGATGTAGCGCATCTTGCCTACGAGATCGAGCGTCTCGACCTTGGCCTAGCCGGTGGCAAGCAAGACCAATATGCCGCCGCTTTCGGCGGAGCCAATTTCATCGAGTTCCTTCCGAACGACCGCATCATCGTCAACCCGCTACGCGTGACGCGGTCCCACATGAACGAGTTCGAGGCCTCGCTGGTGACCTGCTTCACCGGCGTGTCGCGGCGCTCGGATACCATCATCGCCGAGCAGCAGCGGCGCATGGTGGCACATTCAAGCGACTCCATCGCGAGTCTCCACCAGATCAAGCACGCCGCGATGGAAATGAAACAGGCGCTGCTGCGTGGCGAAATCTGTCACATGGGCGAGATCCTCAACCGGGCCTGGGCTGCCAAGAAGCGCACCGCGGACGGAATCAGCACCGGTCAGATCGAGGAGATCTACCAACTCGCGATGCAAAGCGGCGCGCTCGCAGGCAAGGTATCGGGCGCCGGCGGTGGCGGCTTCCTGATGTTCGTGGTGCCGCCCGAGAGCCGCGTCGGCCTGATCGCCGCCCTGCAGAAAAGCGGAGCGCTGGCGACGCCCGTCCACTTCGCAACCGAGGGCGCCGAATCCTGGTCCGTCGATCGCGACTGACCGCCGTTGGCGCCCTAGCTGTCGCTGCTATGGAGGTTGTCCCTCCGGGGCTGGGCTGAGAGGGTGCGGTTGCGAGACCTGCAACCCCGAGCCCGGAGGCGCCCCGGATGGACGTCCATGAGAATGCCCGAACCACGCCCCGCGGTCGAATGCT